>OMOG01000357.1:0-3028 GCA_900290305.1 Candidatus Sulfopaludibacter sp. SbA4 | reverse complement strand
GCGTACGCGTGAGCTGTCAGCGTCGTGACGTCGTGTGTCAGAGTGACGCGGTTCTCGATCGCTGCCCAAGCCAGGAGATCCGGATCGCTGGCGCCACTCAACCCAACGTCCTGCGCTCGTACCACGTCGACATCGGGGCACCGGCGGATGAGAGCCCGAAGGATGTCGTTATTGAAGTTCTCATCCGCCAGCCAGCGTATCAAGTGCCTCGTTGACTCAATCGCCGCGCGAGCAGCCTGTCCCGAATGCCGTCGGCCGAAAATCGCCGCTCGTTTTCAGTGCGAACGTCTTTTGCCACGTCGGAGCGCCGCCTCAAGTAGACCGAGACAGTGTCCGGGTGACGCAAAGCATAGCCGATCACCGCGTAAATGTCGCCCAGCGCAACTGGCGGGTACTGTTGTGCGATTTCCTCGGGCGTCTCTCCTTCCCGAAAAGCGGCAATCAGGGTATCGAGCGTCACACGAGTGCCACCGACCCGGATGACGCCATCCGCGCCCAAAACCATCGGAATCGTTTCGACGGTGTCCAGTTCTGTCATCCCCGCTCCTATCCTTCCAGCCTACCGCAGCGTGAGCCCTACGCCACCTCCGCCCCCACCTTTCGCAACGCCGCCTCCACCGCTTCCTTACCCCAGTCCGTGCTGATGAACAACTCCTGGCGCGCGCCGGCGCTCAGCGCGATGGCCTTCCATCCGTTCTGCGTGGGCACCGTCACCCGCACTTTCACCTTACCCCGCGCATCGCGCACCGGACGGATCACACCCGGGATCACCGACCGGATCTCCGGATTCGCAGCCAGCAACTCTTCCAAAATGCCGCGCACGCCGTCGATGATGCTGTGCTCGATCTTGAGCCGGTCCTTGGCCGTGCGGAGGCGCATCTTACCGCCAGCCTGCTCCGCCGCGCAAGGGAACGAACCGGCACAGTGTGGCCACGTGGTAATCGATGCGCCCATCCTGCTTCCACACCACGCGCAGCTCCTGGTCGTCGCGCTCGCCTACCGGGATCACCAGTCGTCCGGGGTCGTTCAGTTGCTCTAACAGGGACGCCGGGATTTCCGGCGCACCGGCAGCCACCGATATGGCGTCGTACGGCGCCGAATCTGCATATCCCGACGAGCCATCGCCGGCCACCACTTCGACGTTTGAGTCGCGGCCCGTTCGCCGCAGATTCTCGCGCGCCTGTAGCACCAGGCCCGCAATGATCTCCACCGAAATCACGCGCCGTGCCAGGGCGCCCAACACGGCGGCCGCGTACCCGCAACCCGCGCCGACTTCGAGGACCGTCTCGGTTCCCTTCAGTTCGAGCGACTCCGCCATCAGCGCCGTCATGTACGGCTGCGAAATGGTCTGGCCGTAGCCGATGTGAATCGGATCGTCGCGGTAGGACACCACGCGCAAATCCATGGGCACGAACTCTTCGCGAGGGATCTCCTGCATGGCGCGCAGCACGCGCTCGTCGCGGATGTTCCGCCGGCGAAGTTGCGCCTCCACCATCCTGCGGCGCTCCGTTGGCCAATCGGGAATCACGGCTTCACCCCCACCTCTATAATAGCTATGATGGCCCACCAGATCACGCTGATCCCGGGAGACGGCATCGGCCCCGAAGTGGCCGACGCCACGGTGCGCGCGGTCGATGCCACCGGTGTCGCGACCGAATGGGAACGCGTGGACGCCGGCGCCCGGGCGCTGGCGGAGTATGGCCAGTTGATTCCGGACGAGGTCTTCGCCTCGCTCGAAATCACGCGCGTGGGCCTCAAGGGCCCCACCGCGACTCCGATCGGCGGCGGGCACCAGAGCATCAACGTGGCGCTGCGCAAGAAACTCGGACTCTACGTGAATTTTCGCCCGGTGCGCATGCTTCCCGGTCTCAAGACGCGATTCTCGGACCTGCCGTTGAACCTGGCGATCTTTCGCGAGAATACCGAGGACCTCTATTCCGGCCTGGAGCACGAGGTCATCCCCGGCGTGGTGGAGAGTCTCAAGATCATCACCGAAAAGGCATCCACCAAGATCGCGCGCGCCTCGTTCGAATACGCCCGCCGCGAGAATCGGTCGAAGGTGACCGCCATCCACAAGGCCAACATCATGAAGCTGAGCGACGGCCTGTTCCTCAAATGCTGCCGCCAGGTGGCCTCGGAGTATCCCGAGATTCAATACAATGAGCTAATTGTCGATAACGCCTGCATGCAGCTCGTGATGCGCCCCGAGACCTTCGACCTGCTGGTGATGCCGAACCTCTATGGCGATATCATTTCGGACCTCGCGGCGGGACTGGTGGGCGGGCTGGGGATCGTCCCGGGCGCCAATATCGGCGACCATCACGCCATTTTCGAAGCGGTTCACGGCACCGCTCCCGATATCGCCGGGAAGGGCCTCGCGAATCCCACCGCCCTCATGCAATCGGCGGTGCTGATGCTGGCACATCTGGGCGAACGCGACGCCGCCGCGCGCCTGCAGAATGCGATTCACAAGACGTATGCCGCGGCGGAGCACCTCACCTTCGATGTGGGCGGGAAGGCCTCGACCAGCGAGTTCACGGATGCGGTGATCGCCCAGATGTAAGTGGGGCAGGCGATCGTTTTTTGTCGCCTGTCTTCCTCACTTCCCCTGGCCGCGAATCGCGAGCCCCAACTCGCGCAAATTGCGCTCGGGAACGGGCGACGGCGCGTCGCACATCAGGTCCGTTCCCCGAGCCGTCTTGGGGAATGGGATCACCTCGCGGATGTTGCTCTCGCCCGCTAATATCATCACCAGGCGGTCCAAACCGAGGGCGATGCCTCCGTGTGGCGGAGCCCCGTACTCCAACGCCTCCAGGAGCCAGAAGAAGCGGCGGCGCGCCTCCTCGTCGCTCATTCCCAGCGCCGCGAAAACCTTGGCCTGCACGTCCCGCCGATGAATACGGATCGATCCGGAGCCCAGCTCCATGCCATTCAGCACCAGGTCGTAAGACTTCGCGCGGCAGCGCGCCGGGTCCGACGTCAGCTTCTCCAGATCCTCGTCGTGCACCGAAGTGAACGGGTGGTGCGC
>OMOG01000036.1:5496-10570 GCA_900290305.1 Candidatus Sulfopaludibacter sp. SbA4 | reverse complement strand
GCAGCCGCCTGGCCGAGCATCCCGAATTCCTTGACCAGCCGCTCTACCGCGACACCATGGAACCCGACGAGCGGCAGCGCCTGAAGACCGTGGAGAGCGCGCGGCAAAAGGAGAATCGCTGGGCATGGTGGATGAAGGTGATGACGCCGGTGTGCCAGGACAACGTCAAGCGCATCGATGCGGCGGGAGGCATCATGGCGCTGGGCACCGATCAATCCAGCGGTCCGGCGGCGCATCGCGAGCTGGAGCTGATCGTGGGCGGCGGGGTTCCGCCGCTGAACGCGATCCGCATCGCCACGCTGAACGCGGCGCGATTTCTGGGGCGCGAGCGCGACTTGGGCTCGGTGGAAGAGGGCAAGGTCGCCGACCTGGTGCTGCTGGACGCCGATCCGCTCGCGGATATCGACAACGCCAAGCGCGTCAACCTGGTGATCAAGAACGGCGAGATTATCGATCGCGGGAAGCTGGACCTGCCGGTGAACCGGAAAGTCGCGCCGTCGGCTCACTGACGGGACTGGGTCACGGAAACCCGCTCCCTGACGGTCGCGGCTCCGTTGCGGATGTGCCGATTTCAGCGTGAGTTACAGAGCCGGGCCCGGAGGGCACCCCGTGAGGGAGCGGTCGGTCGGGCCGATTCCCTCCGGACTGTTATACAATGATTGACCAGCACTGGAGGGGCAACACCGATGCAAACTACGCGAAGAGCTTTTATGGGCGCCGCCACTGTAGCCGGCGCCGCGGCCGCCGCCGTGGCTGCGACGCCGCCGGCCAAGGTCTCCGGACCGGCCAGCGACAAAGGCAAATTCTACGTGGCCGCCTGCACACCCTGCGACAAGAACCTCAAGTTCGACGAGGGCGTGTACAAGGACATGATGGCCTGGTTCAAGGACCAGGGCGCCGACGGAGTGGTGGTGCTGGGCACTACGGGCGAGTATCCGTCCTTCTCGGTCGCCGAGCGGAAACGGGTCGCCGAGACCGCGCTCAAGCACCGCAACGGGCTGCTGATCATCGTTTCGTCCGGCACTCCCAACTTCCCCGAGACCATCGAGCTGGCCACTCACGCGGCCGCCAACGGCGCTAACGGGCTGCTGATCATTCCTCCCTTCTACTACAAGAATCCGCCGCTCGCGGGACTGACGAAGTATTACTCGCTGATCTTCGAACAGGTCAAAATCCCGATCAATCTCTATCACATTCCGGGAACCAGCGCCGTCCCCATCAGCCACGAACTGCTGCACAGCCTCGAACACTATCCCAACCTGGCCGGCATCAAGGACTCCACCGGCAGCGCCGAGGGATACGCCGCCTTCGTCAAGGAGTTTCCCAATCTCAACATGCGCACCGGCACGGGCAACAATCTCAAGCCTGCTCTCGAAGCCGGCATGGGCGCCATCCTGGCCGAGGGCAACATCTTTACTAAGCAAGCGGCGGCGGTGTTTGCGGCGCACCGCGCGGGCAAGAGCATCGACGAGCCGCTGGCCAAACTGCGCGCGGCGCAACAGTTGCTGCGGCCGGGCGGAGTCGGTTCCTACGGCCCCATGAAGTACGCCCTGAGCCAGTTGATGGGCACTCGCCAGACGTACCAGCGGCCGCCCCACCCGGACGTCACCGACGAGCAGAAGACCACCATCAAGGCCAAGATTGAGGAATTGAAACAGATGGCGTGAGTGGCACAGGCATTCGTGCCTGTGTTTCCTGTGCCACGGAGAGAGAAATATGCAAAGACTGTTACTACCTGCCTTACTTGTGTCAGCCATGTTCACGTGGGCCCAGACGCCCAAAGACATGGACTGGCCCACCTACGGCGCGGACCTGGCGAATTCCAAGTACCGCCCACTCGACCAGATCAACGCCTCCAACTTCAGCAAGCTGGAGGTTGCCTGGCATTTCAAGACCGATAACATCGGCAATCGTCAGGAGTTCAAGCTGGAAGGGACTCCGCTCGAAGTCAATGGAGTGATCTACGCCACCGCGGGATCGCGCCGCGCGGCCATCGCGCTGGATGCGGCGCACGGCGAGCTGCTGTGGGTGCACGGCGAGCACGAGGGCGAACGCGGCGCCAACGCTCCGCGCCAGTTATCGGGCCGCGGCCTGGCCTACTGGACCGATGGCAAGGTGGAGCGCATCCTCTACGTGACGCCGGGCTACCGGCTGATCGAGCTGGATGCCAAGACCGGCGCGCTGGTTCCGTCGTTCGGAAAAGGCGGCGCGGTGGATCTGAAGCTGGACGACGACCAGACGATTCTCCCCGATCTGACCACCGGGGAGATCGGGCTGCAATCGGCGCCCGTGGTGGCCAAGGACACGATCATCATCGGCGCGGCGTTCCGCGAAGGCATGACGCCCAAGAGCATGCGCAACAACAAGGGCTACGTCCGCGGCTTCGACGTGCGCACCGGCAAGCGCCTGTGGATCTTCCACACCATCCCGGTGAAGGGCGAGGCCGGCTACGACACGTGGCAGGACGGCTCGGCCGAATACACCGGCAACACCGGCGTTTGGACGCAAATCTCGGTGGATGAGCAACTCGGGCTGGTGTACCTTCCCGTGGAGTCGCCCACCGGAGACTACTACGGCGGGCATCGGCCGGGGAACAATCTCTTCGGCGAGAGCCTGGTGTGCGTCGACCTGAAGACCGGCCAGCGCAAGTGGCACTTCCAGTTGGTGCACCATCCGCTGTGGGACATGGACATCTCGTCGGGGCCGCTGCTGGCCGATATCACGGTGAATGGGAAGGCCGTCAAGGCGGTGGCGCAGCCCACCAAGCAGGGCTTCCTGTACGTGTTCGATCGCGTGACCGGGCAGCCGGTCTGGCCCATCGAGGAGCGCCCCGTGGAAAAGGGCAGCGTGCCCGGCGAATGGTACTCGCCCACGCAGCCGTTTCCCACCAAGCCGCCGGCCTATGCGCGCAACGGCGTCTCGGCCAACGACCTCATCGATTTCACTCCCGCGCTGCACGACCAGGCCGTGACCAACATCGCGCGGTATCACATTGGTCCGGTCTTCACGCCGCCCGTGGAGAGCAAGCTGGGCGGCCCTCTGGCCACCCTGACCCTGGGCACGGCGAGCGGCGGAACGAACTGGCCGGGCGGATCGTACGATCCCGACACGCACAACGTGATCGCGTATGCGTGCAACGCCTGCCTGACGCCCATCGGGCTGGCAGTGGCGCCGAAGGAACTCTCGGACATGCGGTACGTGGCCGGTACGGCCGGGCAGGAAGTGCGCAATCGGACCGGCCCCGGTGAGAACGCCGGCGCCGATTCGCCGCTGCCCACTCGTGGCGGCGGCGGACGCGGCGGACGCGGGGGAAGAGGCGCCGCTGCTGCCGCTGCCGCCGATCCTCCCGCCGGGCGGGGCGCTCCCGCTGCTCCTCCTGCCGCCGCTGGCGGCGGTGGTTTTGGCGGTCTCACGGTCCAGGGCCTGCCCATGATCAAGCCGCCGTACTCCACCATCTCGGCGATCAATCTGGATCGCGGCGAGATCGTGTGGCAGACTCCACACGGCGATACCCCGGATGCCATCCGCAACAATCCGGCGCTCAAGGGGATGAACATTCCGCGCACCGGGCAGTCGGGTTATAACATCGGCACCCTGATCACCAAGAGCCTGGTGATTGCGGGCGACGGCCAAGTGACTACCACGGAGTCGCATCCGCGGGGCGCGATGCTGCGCGCTTACGACAAGACCAACGGCAAGGAAGTGGGCGCGGTGTGGATGGCCGCGCCGCAAAGCGGATCGCCCATGACCTACATGCTGAACGGCAAGCAGTATATCGTGGTGGCCATCAGCGGCGGCGCTTACAGCGGCGAGTACGTGGCCTTCACGCTGCCTGCCGAGTAACTCGAGTAACAAGTGTTGGCAGGCGGAAGCGCCTGCCCCACAAGACGGTTTTACACATCGCACCGGGACGTTTTACAACTTAGACACTTCATCTGCGTGTACTATCGAATTGAGGCGAACCTTCCCCCCACTTAGGAAATAAAAAGACATAAAGGAGACGATAGGATGAGTGTGTCTAATCAGCAGGAACTGACTTCCCGATGGCGCAAGGTAATCAAGCGGCGTGCGTTTCTTCACGGAATCGGCGGAGTAGCCGCCGCCGGGGCGGCGATGCCCGTGAAAACCATGTTTGCGGACTCGCCGAAACTCAGCAAGGGCGACGCCGCAATCCTCCAGTTTGCGGCGGCGGCTGAGTCTATCGAGGCCGATCTCTGGCAGCAATACAACGAGCTGGGAGGCGCGGTAACGAGTACTGACAGCGCCAATCCGGGGAATCCCGCCTACGTAAATGCGCTCGAGCAACTCGACGGCGACATGCCGCAGTATATCTCCGACAACACCGACGACGAAATCAGCCACCGCGACTTTCTAAATGCGTACTTAAAGTTACACGGCGCGAGCCCGGTCGACTTTACGCAGTTCGAGACTCTGCAAGGCACCACCGCGATGGGCGCCACGCCGCACAAAGGGCGGCTGACCAACCTGATGTCACTGAACGTCGACTCGAGCTGGTATTTCCGCTACCGCAGCACGACCAATCCGGATTTCGGCGCTCAATTTCCGCAATTGATCGACATCGATAACCAGCCGGCCATTCCCCTGCACGACGGTTACTCCACTAATACCATCCAGGCGATCGCCAACATTGCTTCGATTCACTTCGCATTTATCGAACAGGGCGGCTCCAGCCTCTATCCCATACTGGCTCTCAAGGCGACCGATTCGGAAGTGTTGCGCATCCTGTTGAGCATCGGCGGCGTGGAGATCGACCACTTCTCGCTGTGGCACGACAAGATGGGGAATGCCTTCCAACCGCCCGTGGCGCCGCTGGATGACAACGGCACCGGGGGCACCGGGCTGAATTTTCTGGATCTGACGGTGGCGGCGAACCAGCACAATGCCGGCCTTTCCGCTACCGACAAGGCCGCCGGCAGCCAGATGTTCCAGCCCAACCTGATCCTGCCGGAGCCGTGCGATTTCATCATGCCGTTTCCGGCTCTGCCCCGCTGTTCGGTGATCCGTCCCACGCTGTCGCAGAACGGCGGGCCGATAGCCACCGTCAAGGCCTTTA
>OMOG01000036.1:0-5491 GCA_900290305.1 Candidatus Sulfopaludibacter sp. SbA4 | reverse complement strand
CCCACGCTGTCGCAGAACGGCGGGCCGATAGCCACCGTCAAGGCCTTTATGGCCGACAACCTGTTCCTCCATCAAAGTCAGATGTTCATCGAGATGTTGATGGACCTGGCATCGGATGCCGAGGCGGCTCAACGGCAGGGCCCGAACTAGGTTGTGAAGAAACCACTCCCTTACGGTTGTGGCTCTGATCGCCCGTCGACGCCGGGAGACTTGACATCGGAGCCGCGACCGTCAGGGAGTGGTCTAACTCCCGGAGCAGAATTCAGGGCATGGCGAACTGACGTGAGTCAGTTCTCGTCGTCCGCGTTCCGCTGCTTTAGCGCGGCGGCGAGATCGCGATAACGCTTGCGCAGCAACGCCCGGTATTCGCCAGCCGCCATCCGGCGTTGGTCCGCCGCGCCTTCTACCAGCTTCTCGGAGGCCGCCAGGCTCCGCCAGATGGCGGGTCCGGTGACGGAGCGGTAGACGGGGTCGTACACGAACCCGAAGAGGTACAGGCTGGGCAGGGGCTGCTCGTAATTCTCGGGCAGCCCGATCTCGCGGAACGGGAAGTCTTTCCCCCAATCGGCGTGCCAGCCGATGTGCATGTTTTCCGGATTGACCGACACCTGCGCGTGCGTCACGCAGTTCTCCGCCGCCAGGTTGTACTTACTGCGCAGCATTTCGGTCAGCACCCGCGCGGCATGGATCTGCGCCTGGGTGAGTGGCGGCTGACCGGTCTGCATGCTGGCTTCGAAGGCCACGCCGAGGAAGCTCGCATTCAGGTCGAGATACAGCCAGCGCGAGTCGGCCCACACGGAATTGCCGGCGTGGTTGGCGGCATCGGATTCGGCCACGATGCGGTGAACGCGGCCGAAACGATCGATGACGTAGTGGTAGGCGCGCTTGCCGCGCACGAACAGAAGCAGCTCTTTGCCGATGCGCTGCAGATGGTGTTTCTCGCCGGCTTCAAAGGGCGCCTGTTGGCTCTCGGTGGTGTGGAATACGATGCTTCAAAGGGCGCCTGTTGGCTCTCGGTGGTGTGGAATACGATGCCCGCCGGCTGGGAGCGCAGCGGCCCATCGACGCCGACGCTATCGCGCCCGAGGAGCGGCCAGGAGCGCGGCTGGTTGGAGACCGCCAGTTCGGTCTCGATGCGCAGGCCGTTGCTGTAGGTTTCGTAATCCTTGGTCTCTTCCACGATCCAGACGTTGGGGACGTCAAAGCTGCCGAGGTGAAGGGAAGCCGCCGGCCGGATGCCGGGCTGCCGGTGGACGTTCGCGTCGGAGCGCAAGGAGACCGCGGCCAACAGAAGGAAGGCGGCGGCCGGTCTCCAGCGCGGCCGGGCAGGGACATACCCCGCCGCGGCGGTTGCCTGGCGGAGATACTGCAAGCGCTCGATCGGGTCGGCCAGCTTTTGCGCCTGGCGGTCGATGCGGCCAGCGTCCCGGGAGGTCGCCAGCTTTCGCAGGGCGGCAAATTCCTGTGGCTCGGTGGGCATCAGCCCACCATCTCACCGCGGCCGGACCGGTACCGTCTAGATTGTCGTTGGTGATAGACCGTAATGCACCACAACGGGAACCTTGTGGGCATCCACGGCCTTCATGCCGGTAGACGTTTCGAGCGCCTTCAGAAAATCGCGGTACTCGCGGCCGCTCGCCTTGAAGAGCGCTTCCACTTCGCGATTGTCGCTGGTCCATGTGACACCGATGTAGTCCTTTTCGGTCCTGGCCACCTTCATGCGGCGATGGACGTCGCTGCCGCAGGAAATCGCCGTGATGCTTTGGACGGGGACCGTGAGGCGCTGCCCGTGCTGCACGAAGACCACCGCGCCGTTATCGAAGCGGGCCGTGACCTTGCGCTGGCTCAGGGGCAGGCCGCCGCCGGCATAAGTCACCGGGTAGGCGCCGCTGGCTGCCAGCAAAGTCGTTGAGAAACAAAGAATTAATAGCGATAACCTCATGACACCACTTTCCGGGTCTGCTTATCTAGATAGATGCAAGTGTAACACGGGCGGTTTCAAAAAGGAATGCTATGCTGAAACCAGAAATACCATGAAGAAGCTTATCGCCTGCAGTCTGCTGATCTCCGGCGCGTTTCTCGCGAGCGGGGCGGGGGTCACCATCCCCGTGGAAACATATCAACTGAAAAATGGTTTACGGGTCATTCTCTCGCCGGACAATGCCGTCCCGGTGGTAGCCGTGTACCTGATTTATAACGTCGGCGCCCGCTCGGAAGAGAAAGGCCGCACGGGATTCGCCCACCTCTTCGAGCACATGATGTTCGAAGGCTCGGCCAACGCGCCCAAAGGCACGCATTTCTCCGCCGTGGAATCCAACGGCGGGACGCTCAACGGCTCCACGCACCCGGACTTCACGGATTTCTACGAAGTGCTGCCGTCGAACAAACTGGCCACCGCGCTGTGGCTGGAATCGGACCGCATGCGCAGCCTCTCGATCAACGAGGAGAACCTGAACAACCAGAAGGAGGCGGTGAAGCAGGAGCGCCGGCTCAGCTTCGACAACCAGCCCTACCAGACCGCCATCGTGGACGTGTGGCCGACCCTGATGTTCCGCAACTGGCAAAGCTCGCATTCGCTGATCGGCTCGTTCGAAGACCTGAATTCCTCGAGCGTGGCCGACGTGGCGAAGTTCTTCAAGACCTACTACGCGCCCAACAATGCGGCGCTGACGATCGTGGGGGACATCCAGGCGGCGGAAGCCAAGAAGCTGATCGAGGCTTACTTCGGCGACATTCCGTCCGAGGCCGCGCCCAAGCGGCCCGACCTTACCGAGCCGCCGGGATTCCAGGCCGGCACCAAGGTCTACAAAGACGCGATGGCGCGCGTGCCGGGCGTGGTGATGGGATATCTCGGACCCAAGCGGCGCTCGCCCGACTACTACGCGCTCAACATGATCGACGCGATTCTCACGGCGGGAGACAGCGCGCGCATCCGCCTGGACCTGGTGAAGGGCAAGCAGTCGGTGATTCAATACGAGGCGAATCTGAATTGGCCGTTCGGCAGCGTGCTGGATTATCGCGACCCGGAGCCCTACGCGCTGTTCCTGTTGTACAACCCCAATTTCACGGCCAAACAGATTGTGGACCAGGTGCAGGAGGAGATCGCGCGCCTCGCCAACGAGCCCATCGATGCGAAAGACCTGGAGCGCGTGAAGACGCAGATCCGGGCCAACGCCATCACGGGATTGCAGGGGTCGCTGAGCCGCGCGCGGCAACTGGCACAGTATGCCATTACCGATGGCGACCCGGCGCTGATCAACAGCGAGCTGGACAGGATGCTGGCGGTGACGCCCGCGCAGATCCAGGCGGCGGCGAAGAAATACCTCACGCCCGATAAGCGGGCGGTGCTCGAAATCCAACCTGCGCCCAGCGCGCAGCCCGGCGCGCCCGGCCAGAAGGGGGATCGGTAAATGCTCAAGACATCCTTTGCAATTGCGGTGAGCGTGCTCGGCCTGGCCGCGCAGACCCCCGCGCAAACCATGGACCGCACCAAGCCGCCGCAGACTCCGCCGATTCCCGCGTACAAGCTGCCCCCGGTCTTCGAGACCAAGCTGCCGAACGGCCTGGGAGTGGTGCTGGTGGAAGACGCGCGCTTTCCGCTGGTGACCGCGCGGCTGAACGTGCAGGGCGGCTCGAAATTCGATCCTAAGGATCTGCCCGGGCTCGCCGAGGGCGTGGCCGCGGTGCTGACCGAGGGCACCAAAACGCGCACCGCGCGCCAGATCTCGGAGGAGACGGACGGGCTGGGCGGCTCGCTGGGCGCATCCGCCGGCGAGGATTCGATGACCATTTCGGGCGGGGCGCTGGCGGAGAATCTTGCGAAGCTCCTGGGGCTGATGGCGGACGTCGCGCGCAACGCCAATTTCCCGAAAGACGAAGTGGATCTGTACAAGCAGAACCGCATCCAGAGCCTGATGGCGGACCGCTCGCAGCCGGGATTCCTGGCCGACGAAAAGATGGCGGAAGTGGTGTACGGCACATCGCCGTACGCGCACATCGCGCCCACTCCGGAGGCCGTCCAGAAGCTGGATTCCAAGACGCTCGCCGGCTTCCGCGATACGTACCTGGTTCCGAACAACGGGACGTTGATCCTGATCGGCAAGCTTCCGGCGCGCGCCGAGCTGCTCAAAACGATCGCGGAGCAGTTCGGTTCGTGGGCGCAGAAGCCGCTCCCGGCGCCGCCCAGGATGGACCTGCCGGCGCCCAAGCGCCAGATCGTGCTGGTGGACCGGCCGGGCTCGGTGCAGGCCGATATCCACGTGGGACGGCTCGCGCCCACGGCTCTGGCGCCGGAGTATTTTCCGCTGATGGTGGGGAATGTGGCGCTGGGCGGCGGCACCAATTCGCGGATGTTCAAAAACATTCGCGAGAAGGAAGGCTTCGCCTACGACGCACACTCTTCCTACGACGCGCACCGCGAGGCCGGGGACTTCCAGGCCGTGACGCAGGTGCGCAACGAGGTGATCGAGCCGGCGATGAAGGCCGTGCTGGCGGAGTTGGATGGGATGGCCGGCGCTCCGATGCCCGCCGCGGAGCTGAGCAACGTCAAGAACTTCATCGCGGGGAACTTTCTGCTGGGGCTCGAGACGCAGGACGGCCTGGCTAACCAGTTGGTCAGCATGAAGGCGCGGGGCCTGCCGAATGACTACCTGGAGACTTACACGACGAAGGTACGGCAAGTGGAGCCCAACCAGGTGCAGGCCGTGGCGAAGAAGTATATCGCGCCGGGCGAGAGCGCCGTGGTGGTGGTGGGGGATGCGTCGAAGATCGGGGACGCGCTGAAGAAGCTGGGCACGGTGACGGTGACGAAGGCTCAGTAGACCGGACACACTACTCCTTAGGGTTGTGAGTGAAAAGTTCGTTGCGGCGGCCGGGGCTAGTCCGACTTCCGGACCGGTTTATCACCGTGCGTTGTCCGGCCGCCAATGGTTTGAGCCGTATCCTCGAGGAATTACGCGGCTTATGAGCACGCGACCTCGAAGAATGCCTGACTCTCTGATGACCCAGTGCTTTACCATCACACCGGGTATTGTGGGACCGCGATCCCAACTGTCTCCCCGCCGATGTTCCGTTCAGACTTTCTTAAGGCCTTACGAGGAGATCAGTACCACCGCAGTGCAACGTTTCCTGGCCAGGAAAATTACCGTTAGAAGAGGCTCGGTGGAGCGTAACTCTCTTCCTAATTCAATAGTGACAGATCGTGTCAATAGCTCTTACCCCAGTTTCGAGGGTTGGGGAGGGGGAGATCTTTTAGAATCAACGCCGAAGATTAACGAACTTTAACGTGTGCCCTTGTGACCGGGTTTTGGCGGGGACGCAAAATAGTACACGGGCCTGACTTCAATCCAATCGGCTTGAGCAACCTGGGTCGCTCCCGGTAGTCCCGCGCCGGCGATGACGACTTCGTTGTAAACCTCGGTTGAAATACCGGCCAATTCTGCTTCTTCCCAAGAAACTGGCAGTGTTGACTTCGGCGCCCGAACTTGTACTC
>OMOG01000356.1 GCA_900290305.1 Candidatus Sulfopaludibacter sp. SbA4 | reverse complement strand
CTCGTCCCGCTGCCGCAAGCGGAAGCCGATTCTCCGGATACTTCCTCATACCTCCGCATCCTCCGTTCTCTCAGGTTTGACTCTCTCTTGCTTCTCTCCGCGCTTTTCTCAGCGTCTCCGCGCCTCCGCGCCAAGCTCACATTCCCCTGTTTTCTCCCACAAACTTCACAAACCCCCAATGCTCCGGCACGTGCATATCCACCAGCCCCTGCGGCGACCACACCCAGTTGTCCTCCCGCAGGCCGGGCAGCTTCTCGTACTTGCCGCCGGCCACCCGCACCTGCCACTCCACGCGCGAGAAATTGATGCGCCATTCCGCTCCGGGCTCCGGGCGTCCCATCCCGGAGCGCTCGCGGAAAGCGCTCCACGGGAAGGCCATCTCGACGCTCCAGCCGCGGTCGCGGTCGCCCGGGTGGTTCAACGTGCCGTCGATCGAGACCGCCGTCAGCAGCCCGGGGATCTCCCAACTGTTATCCGCCTTGCCGCCTTTCTTGTAGGGCTTCGGCAGAAACAGGTCCCACCCCGTATTCAGCGCATTGATCTCGAACTCGAAGTAGTTCAGCGTATCGCCGGTGGGGTTGAGGAACACCTCGAAATCGTTGTCGCGGAAAATCACCGAGTCGTGCTGCGTCAGCGTCCCCCACACGTCGGGCTCCTCCAGTTGTGCGCCCACGTACAGGTAGTCGTCGTCCCACAGCATCTTGGCCCGCGTGCGAAATCGCGGCTTGGGCCATCCGGCGCCCCGTATATCCACGAACCAATCGGTCCACGGCGCGCGCTTCCACGCCGCGTCGTCCAGCTTTCCATCGATCCGGATCTTCGATGCTGCGCGTGCGCGTGCGCAGGCGTAGTGCCTCGGTGTGGGATCGGCGGCCAGCGCCAGGGCCACGGGCAGCAGAATCGCCGGGAGCAATTTGGTCATGGGTGGTGTCTAACGATATCATGTCAGACATGCGACTCCGATTGCCGATGGTCGTATTGCTCGCGCTCAGCCCGTTGCTGGCACAAATGCCCGACAGCGCGCGCGAATGGCTGAATCGCGGCGTGCAAGCCTTCAAGAACGCCCAATATAACGACGCCGTCACAGCCTTCCAGAAGGCCGTGGACCTGGCCCCCTCCGATCCTACGCCGCGCCTGTACCTGGCGACGGCCTACATGCAGCAGTACATCCCCGGCGCGGATTCTCCGGAGAACCGGGCCATGGCCCAGCAGGCGGAAGCCGAGTTTCGGAACCTGCTGTCGTTGGACGCCACCAACCGCGTGGCCATGGCCTCGCTGGCATCGCTGAATCTCAATCAGCGCAAGTGGGACGACGCCCGCGAGTGGTACCAGAAACTCCTCGTCCAGGATCCGCGCAACTCCGAAGCTTATTACTCGATGGGTTTCATCGCCTGGTCCAAGTGGTATCCCGACTACTCGAAAGCCCGCGCCCAGGCCGGCATGAAGCCTTCGGATCCCGGTCCGATCGCCGACCCCTCCCTGCGGGCCAGTCTGCGGGGCCAATACTGGGGAGTGCTCGACGAGGGCCTCTGGAATCTCCACCAGGCGCTCGCTATCAATCCGCAATACGACGATGCCATGGCGTACCTGAATCTCCTGGTGCGCGAGCGCGCCGACCTGCGCGACACGAAGGAAGAATACACCCGCGACATCGCCGAAGCCGACCAGTGGATGCATAAGGTTCTCGAGACGAAGAGGATGAAGGCCATGACGCAGCAGGGCGGAGGCGGCGGTGGAAATCGCATCGCTGCTCCACCTCCTCCGCCTCCACCGCCTCCGCCGCCATCCGGCAACGCCGGCGGCGAAACCCCGCAACGCATCCGCATAGGCGGGCCGGTACAGCAGGCTAAGCTGATCAGCCAGTCCCCACCGGTCTACCCACCCCTCGCCCGTGAGGCCAACGTCCAAGGTACCGTGCAGCTTCAGGTGATCATCGCCAAGGACGGAACTGTCGCGCACATAGAGGTGGTCAGCGGCCATCCCCTGCTGGTCCCCGCCGCGCTCGAAGCGGTCCGCCAGTGGCGTTATCAGACGACTCTGCTGAACGGAGATCCCGTCGAGGTGGCCACCACCGTGAGTGTGAACTTCACGCTGCCATAGGTGGGGCAGGCGCTTTCGCCTGCCAACCGTTTATTCAGTCGCCACTTGTATGACGTAACGGTTGACCAAAGCTGCGGGCGCACCCATCTGGCTTTACACCGATTTCCCCAATTCCGTGTCCGCGAGTTTCCCTTTCTTCTTGCCCGTGCCAGACAGCGTCTCTTCGTCCGCGGCACTCAGCATGGTTTGGGAGAGAACTGGAAAGGCCCAGTCCCAGATATCGTCGAGCGAGCGTTCTCCGAACCCCTGGAGTTCCAGGTCGCCGTCATCGGTCAATCTGAAGTCCACAATGAAGTTTTGAAGCTGCCTGAGTTCCGCCAACTCATACTCCTTGGGCGTGCAATCGCCTGTTGACAGCCCTCCCCGGCTCGTGATACCTTGCATTACAAGGCCTGGAAAACAGGGCATGGATATCGATCGCGAGTTCCTCAAAGGCAGCGTCAGCCTCTTGCTCCTGAACCTCCTCTCGCGAGGCGCCATGTACGGCTACGAGATCTTTCAGGAAGCCTCGCGCCGCAGCGCCCAGGCCTTCGAATTCAAAGAAGGCACCCTCTACCCTGCGCTCCACCAACTCGAAAAGAAGGGTCTCATTCAGTCCGAATGGCGCACTGGCGAAAACGGCCGCGAGCGCAAGTATTACGCGCTCACCCCCAAGGGCAGGAAGTCCGCCCGCGACTACGAAAAGCAATGGCAGCATCTGACCGGCGCGGTCAACGCCGTCCTGGGGAGCGAGTAACATGCAACCCGCCCACCGCCTCATCGAGGAGATCGTAAGCTCGTCCCGGATTCCGTCGGCGCGGCGCCGGCGAGAGGTCTTGCGCGAATTGCAGGCGCACGTGGAGGACGCGATTTCGAGCGGCGTGACCGAGCGGCTGGCCGTAGACAACCTCGGCGATCCGCGGGAAATCGCAAGTCACTTCGCGTGGGTCTACCGCAAAGAGCGCGCGGTGCTTCGCCTCTCCGTGTTCCTGCTGTCCACCATAGCGGTGGCCGGCTCGATCGCGGCCATCGTGATGGCCATGAAGGCCGGGATCGCGATCGGCTTCGGCGTGCCTCTCCCGCGCATATTCAGCCCTCGCCACACCCTGATCGAGGCGATCGATATTCTCTCCACGGCCGCGGCCTACGTGGGGCTCCTCTCGCTCGAAAAGCTTTTTGACCGGCGCCATTTCCCCAAATCGGCCGCCTTGCTGGCGTTGATCTTTGCGGCCCTCGCAGCCGTATTCTCGATGGCCGGCCGCCCCTGGAAGTTCTTGCTTTTCGGCCTCGTAGCCGGCATTTTTCTCCGCACCATCCAGGTGCTCCTCAAGAACCAGGCCGCCCGAATCGTTGTGGTGCCCGCCTGCTTCGGGGCCATCGGACTGATCTCACTTCGCCCGCTGACTGTGGCCAGTTGGGTGGTCACAGGCCTCGGGTATCTGGCGATGACCCATCTCGCGGTGCGGGTCGATCGCGCCCTGTTCAAAGGGCTTCAGCAACTCTAATATGATGCAAGATTTTCTCTTCGGAATCCGCATGCTCCGCCGCAGCCCGGGCTTCTCGCTGCTCGCGATCCTGTGCCTGACCCTCGGAATCGGCGCCACCACCGCGGTCTTCAGTTGGATCGAAGGCATCCTGCTGCGCCCGTTCCCCCTGGTCGCCAAGCAGGACCGCATGGTCGCCTTGACCGGCACCGACCGCAGCGACCGCACCGACGTCTCCTGGCCCGACCTCCAGGATCTCCGCAAAGGTTGCACGCTGGTCGATGCCTTCATCGCCGAGCACATCGGCGGCGCCACCCTCAGCATCGGCGACCGCGCCGCTCGCGCCGCCGGAAGCGTCGTTTCGTCCAACTATTTCGACGTCCTGGGCATCCGTCCCATCCTTGGCCGCACCTTCGAGCCGAGTGAGGACATCGGACGCAACGCCCACCCCGTGACCGTGATCGCCTATCAAATGTGGAAGGACCGCTACCACAGCGACCCGGCCATCATCGGCAAAACGCAGAGACTCAATGGCGTGCAGCACACCATCATCGGCGTCATGCCGGAAGGATTCTTCGGGACCTTCGTTGGTTACTCGTTTCAGTTCTGGGTGCCCGCTTCCATGGAAGAGGCCTTCGAGGGCGGCGGCTACAAGCTGGAGAATCGCGGCGCGCGCTGGAGCGAAGGCTTTGCGTTCCTCAAGCCCGGCGTCACCATCCAGCAGGCACAGGCGGAAATCTCGGCCATCGCGAAGCGCCTCGAAGCCGCCTATCCCGACACCAACCGCGGCCGCGGATTCAAGCTCTATCCCCTCTGGCAAACGCCGTTCAACAACGCGGGCACGACGCTTCCCACGCTCCGCATCTCGCTCGTGGTCGCGTGCCTGGTGCTGCTCATTGCCTGCGCCAACGTGGGCAACCTGCTGCTGGTCCGGTCGTTCGCGCGGCGCCACGAGATGACCGTCCGGATCGCGGTCGGCGCCGGTTCCTGGCGGCTGCTGAGGCAACTCCTGACCGAGGGTCTGATCCTGTCGGCCGTGGCAGCGGCGGGCGGGCTCTGTCTCGCCTACTGGTGCCGCAACCTGATTACCCTGATGTTCCCGCCCCCGGCCACCGGAATCATCGTGCACCTTCCCGCCGAGTTGGACTGGCGTGTCCTGGCCCTGAGCGCCGGCGTCTGCCTGGTCTCGACCGTGCTGTTCGGCCTGGTCCCCGCGATGCAGGCGGGCAAGATCGATCTCGCGGCCGCCATGAAGTCCGATTCGGGCGGCGTGATTGGCGGCCGCGGAAGGGCTTGGATCCGCTCCGTCCTGGTTCTGGTTCAAGTGTCGTTGAGCTTCATGCTGCTGGTTGGAGCGGGCCTGCTGCTCAAGAGTTTCCGCGCGATGCAAGACACCAACCTGGGCTTTTCGACGAAGGGCGTGCTGGTCACTGGGGTCGACATGGTCTCCGCCGGATACGATGGCCCGCGCATGCGCAACTTTCAAGACCAGTTGAGCGATCGCGTGCGGGCGCTGGGCGGCGTCGAATCCGTCGCGTGGTCGCGCGCCGTGCCATTCGCCTATCGCAGCTATCCCTCGGCGCCCATCGCCGTGGATGGATTCGTGGTCGAGCCGGGCGAGCAGCCGACCGTGGAATACAACGAGGTGGATCCCGCGTACTTCTCCACGATGGGGATTCCTCTGCTCGCGGGCCGCGAGTTCACGCTCGCCGATAACGACACCGCTCCGCCCGTCGCGGTGGTGAATGAGACCATGGCGCAGCGCTTCTGGCGCGGCGAAAATCCCGTGGGCAAGCGCCTTCAAGCGAAGGGACGCTGGCTGCAAGTGGTCGGCCTCGCGAAGAATTCCAAGTACTCCAGCATTCTGGAAACTTCCAAACCGTTCTTCTATACGCCGCTGCGGCAGGGCCCCATGGGCGGCCCGAACCTTCAGATCCGCACCCGCCGCGGCCCCGAATCGATGGCCAATCAACTGGCTCGCGAGGTGAAGGCCCACCTCGAGCGTGAGGGATGGCCAATCAACTGGCTCGCGAGGTGAAGGCCATCGATGCGAACCTCGCACCCGGCGAAGTGATCACCATGCGCGAACAGGTCGATCGCAGGACCTGGAGCCAGCGAGCCGCGGTCAGCCTGCTCGCGGTCTTCGGCGGCATCGCGCTGTTGCTGGCCGGGATCGGGCTGTACGGCGTCATGTCGTACGCGGTGTCGCAGAGCACCCGCGAGTTGGGGTTGCGGATGGCGCTGGGCGCGGGCGCCTCTCATCTCTTGCGCATCGTCATGTCGCATGGCCTCGGTCTTACGTTGGCCGGGATCGCCGCCGGCGCGGCCGTGGCGCTAGGGCTGACGCGCTTGATGGGAGACCTACTCTACAAGGTAAGTCCGCGCGATCCGGAATCGTTCGCATGGGCATTCCTGGTGATGGCCATCGCGGCCGTGGCGGCATGTTTTCTGCCGGCCTGGCGCGCCACCCGGACCGATCCGGTTCGGGCCTTGCGAGACTCGTAGGTGGACATTCTGGTGGGCAGGCGCTTCCGCCTGCCAACCCGTCGATGGCCTTTTGACTACAGCTACAGACTCCGTAGATGGAACCCGCCATCCACGTTCAAGACCTGCCCGGTGGAATAATCCAGCAACCCGTCGGCGATGGCGCGGACCGCCCGCGCAACGTCCGAACCCTCGCCCATGCGCCTCTGCGGCAGCAGGCCCGCGGCGATCTTCTCCTCGTACATCTTTTCCACCCGGGCGATCATGTCGGTGCGGATGATCCCCGGCCGGATTTCAAACACCTTGACTCCAACCGCCGCCAGCCTCTGGGCGTACAACGCCACCGACATGCTCAAGCCCGCCTTCGAAATGCAATACTCGGCGCGATTCACCGACGCGGTGTACGACGAGATCGAGGTCACGAACACGATGCGCCCCGCCGCCTGCTCCTCCATCCAACGCGCCGCCGACTGCGTGAGGAAATGCGGTCCCTTCAAGTTGGTCGCGATCAGCTCGTCGAAGCTTTCCTCCGTAGCTTCGAGCACATCGCGCCGCTCGCGGGGGCCCATGCCGGCGTTATTGATGAGCAGATCGAGCCTGGAGAAACGCTCGCGCGCGAAACGCATCAACTCCTCGCGATCCTCGCGCCGGCCCACATCGCACTGGAAGATTTCGCAGCCGGTCTCGGCGCGCAACTGGTCGGCGGCGTCGCGGCGGTCGCGATACGTTCCGATTAGGTCGTGGGTCCTCGCGAGTTCCGCCGCGATGGCGCGGCCGATCCCCCGGCTCGCGCCGGTTACGATGCCAGTAGGCTTGCTCACACTTTAGCCGGCGAATCGAGCACGAACGTCAGCCGTGTTTCGGACGGGATTTTCACCACCTGGCCCTTGGTGACTACCTCGGCCCCGGCTCCGGCCGCACCGCCGGCAGCCGCACCGACCGCCGCGCCCTTGCCGCCGCCCGCGATGGC
>OMOG01000353.1 GCA_900290305.1 Candidatus Sulfopaludibacter sp. SbA4 | reverse complement strand
GGAGCCGTTACAAGACGTGGTGCCGCCGTTCGAGCAGAGCGTGCTGACGAGGCCCACGGTGAGAGTGGTGGGAGCAGTCAAGGAGGCCGGGCTTACGGAGAAAAATGAGCTGACATGGTTGGTGATCGAGAATGGCCCCGAACCCCCGACGGTGACCTGCACGAACTGTGCGCCTGCGGAAAGCGCAACCGAACTCGGGGTGGCGCTTAACTGCGATGAACCTCCCGACACGACCGTGAAGGTGGCCGCGTTAGAAGCGGACGCGCCTGGGTTTACGACCGTGACGGTGCGCTGGCCCTGCACAGCGATGAAGCCCGCGGGCACGGTTGCAGTCAGTTGGCTCGCAGTGACAAAAGTTGTAGAGAGCGTAGATCCGCCCCACTCGACAACCGCGCCAGGGGTGAAGCCACTACCGGTAACGGTCAGGGTAAACCCCGGCCCTCCGGCGACCACGGATGGCGGGTTGAGGCCGGTGATTTGGAGGCTCGACGATTGCGGGCTGATGGTGAGGATGACAGCATTGGAAGTGCCCGAGCGCCCTGGGTTGATAACTGTAACGATTGCAGTACCCGGAACGGTCAATAGGCTCGCCGGAACTTGCGCGGTCAGCAGGTTCGAACTACCCAACGCCAGTGCGGTTGACAGGGGTGACCCGTTCCACTGCACGCTCGCGCCGAACAGGAACCCGGTTCCGTATACCGCCAGATTGAAACCAGGGCTACCGGCCACTATCGAAGACGGCGTGACCTGTCTGATCGAGGGGATGAGTGGGTTGATGTTGAAGGTAACGGCATTCGAGGCCCCGCCGCCGGGGTTTAACACGCTTATGGATGCGCTGCCGTCCAGCCATATCAGGCCTACCGATACGCTCGCATTCAGTTGGGTGGGGCTGACAAACGTCGTGGGAAGCGGCGCACCATTCCACAAGGCAGTCGAGCCTGAGACGAAGCCCGTGCCGCTGATCGTGAGCGTGAACGCAGGACCGGCCGCAGTGACCGAAGCCGGATTCAATGAAGCGATGCTTTGGGCAAGCGCCGGAACCGGGAGGAGGAGCCAGAGCGCGCGAAGGAGAGGTTTCAGATTCGTCCACATTTCTTTCTCTCTACATTTCAGGGGCTTGCCACAAAATCAGGGCTTTTGGAAATCCTGTTAGGTTATATCTACCTATGGGTAGGTATGGGTGGTATGCCCGAAAATCCCGAAAATAGAATACTCCCAAACTGCTTTTAGTGCAAGACATTCTCAAGGTGGTCAAGGTGGTCCAAGGTGGTCGGCAAGGGGACCAGTGTACTCCAGGAAGAAGATGGGCGCGGCGGACGTGTTCGGGCGCCGGATTCGAGACCTGGTGTCGGAGGTCTAAGAGCGACTGGGCGTTACGGCCGGTATCAATTTGCGGTTGCCGGTTTAAGGTCACCCTCCGCCGCGCCGTTCCCTCTCGATTTTGCGACTTCCGCCCGTCTGCTATCCTAAGGCAGAAGTTGGAAAGTCCGACTTTTGATCGTTAAACACGCTCTATGACCGCTATAGTCAAAATCCATCGCAAGGGCCAGATGACCCTCCCCTCACGCCTGCGCGAGATCGCGGGCATTCGCGAGGGTGACCTGGTGCGTGCCGCCTTCCAGCGTGGCAAAATCGTCATCACGCCCACGCTGGTGATTGACCGCTCCAAGTTCCCCACCGCCGATGACGAATACACTCCGGAACAGCGCCGCATCATCGACGCCCGTCTGGACCGAGCCGAAAAGGGCCGGTCCTACGGTCCCTTCAACACCGCCGACGAAATGATCGCCCACATGAAAGCCAAACTGAAGAAGAGAGCCGCGGCCAAGGTCCGAAAACGCTCTCGATGAAGATCGAATACAGCGAAGCTGTCACGGACGCGCTGGAAAGAGCCCGGAGGCGGTCAGGAAGGCCTTCTTCAAACAGATTAAGATGCTGGAGCAGAATCTCCGGCATCCTTCTTTTCGCGCTAAGAAATTCGATGAATCTCAAGATCGCTGGCGGGCCCGCGTCAACAAGGACTGGAGGTTCTATTTCAAAATCAGCGATGAGACCTACTTCATCACCGAGTTAATGCCCCATCCCAAGTAACCACTCACTTCCCCAACCCCAGCAGCGCCCGCGTGCTCTTCACCACCTCCGGCCACGCCGCCGATCCCGGATCGAGAAATACAAAGTGCCCCGCCTGCGCCATCACCACCGTGTGCACCGTGTCGCCCGCGCGCCTGGCCTCCTCCTCGTAGCCCGGCGCCTGCGCCGCGAACATGCGCCCGGCCAGAAACTCCTGCCGCACTCCCAGGGGAAGCATCTCGGCCGGAGACGCCTCGCGGTAGCGCTGCGGCTGCTCTTCCGGCGTGCCTCCCATCAGGTTCACGATCACCGGAGCGCCGCACACCGGCACTTGCATGGGCAGCGTGGCCTTCAGATCCGGAGGCCCATCCAGATCCACAACGCCCTTCAGCGGCAGCGGATCCTTCACGTACAGCTCGCTCGTGCGCGGAAGCTTCGAGCGCGCCGCCAGCCACATCGCCAAATGCCCTCCCGACGAGTGCCCCATGGCCACCACGCGGGTGAGATCCAGCCCGTTCTCGCGCGCGATCTTCCGCAAATGGTCGGCCCCCCGGGCGACGTCCTCGAACGTGCCGGGCCATCCGCCACCGGGGTTGCCCAGCCGCCGGTACTCCAGGTTCCACGTCGCGATCCCCATCTCCGCGAATGCCGCTGTCATGGGATGCAGCAGTTCCAGCGAAACCACGCGATCGGGCATGTTCCCCAGTTTGGCGGACCAGCACCCGCCGTGCACCATCACCACCACGGGATGCGGTCCCTTCCCCGCGGGAACGCGCAACTCGCCGAACTCCAGCGGGTCGCTCCCGTAGGCGATGTGGCGCGCCCCTGGCGGCACGGTCATGTTCAAAAGGTCGAGCGGGCTTTTGTCCTGGCCCCAAAGGGCGAGGCTCAACAAAAACGGGAACGCGATGTGGCGCATCATATGTCGAGATCTACTCTACCGCTGTTATACTGGCATTTTCCATGCTGCGAGTTCGCTTCGCGCCTTCCCCCACGGGTTTTCTCCACGTCGGGAGCGCGCGCACCTTCATCTTCAACTGGCTCTACGCCCGCCACAACGGCGGCACCGTGATCCTGCGCATCGACGACACCGACGTCGAGCGCAATACCGAGGCGTCTTTGCAATCCATCTACGAGGGCCTCAACTGGCTGGCGCTCGGCTGGGACGAAGAGTACAAGGCGTCCGAGCGCCTCGGCCTCCACCGCACGATGGCCGACGCCATCTTTCACAACGGCCTCGCCTATCGCGATTTCACCCCCGCGCAAGCCGCCGAGGGCGAAAAATCCGGCGCGCAAGGCACCTGGCTCTTCAACGCCGGCATGCGCGAGATGTCCGGCGAGGAGAGCGACCGCCGCGCCGCCGCCGGCGAGCCCTTCGCCCTGCGCTTCCGCGTCCCACGCGATCGCCAGCCTTTCGTCCGCTTCGCCGATGCCGTCTATGGCGAGCAGTCCAAAGCCACCGCCGATATCGAGGACTTCGCCCTGCTGCGCAGCAACGGCATGCCCACCTACCACCTCTCTTCCTGCGCCGATGACGCGGACCTGCGCATCAGCCACATCATCCGCGGCCAGGACCACCTGACCAACACCTTCAAGCACGTCCTGATCTTCGAGGCCGCCGGCTTCGCCCCACCCGTGTTCGCGCACCTGCCGCTGCTCTTCGCGCCCNNAAGCTCTCTAAGCGCCGCCACGGGCCGGTGGTTTCCGTCACCACCTACCGCGATGCCGGGTTCCTCCCCGAGGCCTTCTCCAACTTCATCTGCCTGCTGGGATGGTCGCCTAAGAACGATCGCGAACAACTGACCCGCCAGGAGTTGATCGATGCGTTCTCGCTTGAAGGCGTCAATCGCGCCAACGCGGTGGTGAATTTCAGCGACGCCGACCCGTTCGATCCCAAGGCCGTCTGGCTCAATGCCGAGCACATCCGCACCATGCCCGTCGAAGAACTCGCCGAGCGCCTCATGCCGTTCGTCGGCCAGCTCACCGGCCTGACGACCATGCTGCGCATCACGCCGCTCATCCGCGAGCGCATGAAGCTGCTCCGCGACGTCCTCACCGTGGCCG
>OMOG01000241.1 GCA_900290305.1 Candidatus Sulfopaludibacter sp. SbA4 | reverse complement strand
GCTTCCAGGTCCACGAACCGCTTCTTGTCCAGCCCCACCTTTTCCTTCGCCGAAAGAAGCTTGATCACGCTCTCCTGGATGCGCTGCCGGGTGAGCCTGCCGGTCTGCACCGCGGCCATCACCGCCCGGATGGCCGCATCCGGATCGGCCGGCAGGAGCAGCGCATCGGCGCCGGCTTCGAGAGCGCGCACGCACGCGTCACCCGTGCCGAAGCCGTTGGCGATGCCGGCCATCTGCAGGGCGTCCGTAATCACCAGCCCGTGAAAGCCCAGTTCTTTGCGCAGCAGGCCGGTCAGGATGGCCGGCGAAAGCGTGGCCGGCAGGTCCGGGGGCGAGAGCGCGGGCACGGCGACATGCGCCGTCATGATGGAATCCACGCCGGCCTCGATGGCCGCCTTGAAGGGCACGAACTCCAGGCGCTCGAGGCGTTGGCGGTCGGCCGGGATGGTGGCCAGATTCATGTGGGTATCGACGGCCGTATCGCCGTGTCCCGGAAAGTGCTTGGCGGTGGTCAGCACAAAGTTCTTCTTGTCGGAGTGCGCGCCTTCGATGAAAGCCTTCACCTGCGCGGCCACATCCTGCGGATTCTCGCCGAAAGAACGGATGTTGATGATGGGATTATCCGGGTTGTTGTTGACGTCGGCCACCGGGTAGTAGACCCACTGCACGCCCAGCGCGCGGGCTTCGCGGGCAGTCACTTCTCCTTCGAAGCGCGAGAAGGCCGGGTCACCCGCGGCGCCGAACGCCATGGCGTGGGGAAACACCGTGGTGCCGTCCACGCGCATGGAAGCGCCGCGCTCGAAATCGCCGCCCACCATCAGGGGCACGGTGGCCATGCGCTGCAAGCGGTTCAAAAACGCGGCTACGGCGTAAGGCTCGGCCTTCTGGACCACGCGCCCGTTGGCCACGTTGTTCAGGACCAGGCCGCCGACCTTGGTCTCGTGGATGAGCCGCACGAACTTGCGGTATTCCCGCGAGCGGGTATTGGGCGATTCGCCGTGGAAGGCGATAAAGACCAACTGCGCCACCTCGTCGCGCAGGGTCATGGTTCGCATCCAACGGCGCACCACGGGCGACGCCTTGGACAAGTTCGGAGAAGGCGGCTTGGGGGGCGCCGGACGGCGGGTTGCGGCCGGAGCCGCCAGGATCAGAATCAGGAATCCCGCCAGCCAGCGGAAGTTGGAAACCACCACGACTTCAGTTTCCCAGATTTTAGCGGCCGCCCGTGCGCTTGTGCGCGGGCTGGCCCGGTTGCGGTGTGGGAGGCTTGCGGGAGGCCCCGCGGTTCACCAGGCGTTTGACCCAGCGCACCAGGTGGGCGGCTTCATTGGAGCTTTTGACGATGACCACGTCGGCGCCGGTATTCTCCTCGGTGAGCCCCAGCGGCTCCACGAATCCCGAGAGCAGGATCACGCGGATGTTGGGATTCACCTTGCGAATCTTCTGGATCAGCTCCACGCCGTTCATGCGCGGCATGCGGTAGTCCGTGACCACCACGTCGAACCGGCTGGAGTTAAAGAGTTTCAGCCCCTCTTCACCATTGGTAGCTTTTTGCACGCTGTACCCGACTTCCTCGAGCAGCGAGCAGCGAACGAGCAATCCATCCCGATTGTCGTCCACGAGCAGGATATTCGGATGCTGCGGCGGAGCAGTTATCATTGGGGAACGGATGCGAGGTTAACAGAGGTGTAATCGATCTGTCAATGGATTTGCATATTCTTGAAAAACTGCGAGATTGAGTGCTTGACAATGCAGAGTGGGCATTCCCGCCCATCTTTGGTTTTTATTCGTCGCTTTTTTATTCCACCTGGCGCGGCGCCTTGTAGCCGGCCTTGGCGACGATGCTATACTTCACGGGCTTGCCCTTTTCGTCCTTCACGGGCAGCGGCTCGTTGTTGGCGGGATTCACCAGCTCCACCTTGATCTTGCGGAACGTGCCGTCGTGAGACTTGTTGGAGGGCGCATACGTGATGACGTACTGGTTGCGTAGCGCCTGGTGAATATCACCGAAGATCTGCCCCGATTCGCCCTGGAAGCGCGGGAAGTACGCCTGGCCCCCGGTCTCCTTGGCGAACGTCCTGAGCTCGTTGTCGGCCTGGAGGAAATCCATGTTCGCGATCGGTCCCATGCCGCCGCGCGCATCCATCAGCATGCGCAGGGTCTGCATCAGGCCGATGGCGTAGATCGGCACGCCCGCTTCCTGGAGTTTCTTGCGCGTCACATCGAAGGTAATCTTGCTGAACGTATCGATGCCGGTGGAGAGCAGCACAATGGCCTTGCGGCCTTCGATGGCGGACATGCGGTCCGCGGTATCGGTGAGGGCGTCGAAGAGGTTGGCCTCGCTCCAGGCCGCGATCTGCAGGCGCGACAGCGCTTCCTGGGTCTTGCTGCGGTCGGTGGTGAAGTCCGACAGGATCTCGGGCTTGATGTCGTAGGCCACCACCGCCACGTAGTCCTCCGGCTTCAAAGTGCTGGCGAAGCCCCAGGCGAGTTGCAGGGTCTGGTACCAGACGGGACCCCAATAGCGCTGGAACTTGTTGCTGAATTCGATCACCATGGCTACGGTGAGAGGCGCCTCGCCCATGTTGACGCCTTTGATCTGCTGCGGCACGTTATCTTCAAGGACGCGGAAGTTGCCCTTGGGAATGCCGGGGATGAAGTGGCCCTTGTTGTCGACGATCGCGACATCTACCGTCACCATGTCGACGTCGGTTGAGAAGCTGGGGAGGTTTCCCACGTCGACCTTGTCCTTCTTGGTGTATGCCGAAGGGATCTTAGGCAGGTCGGGATCGGCGTCCTTCGCGTCGTCCGATTTGCGGGGCTTGGCAACCGTCACGCTGGGGTCCTTGAGGGGCCCTTGCTGCTGACCCACCGACATGCCGGTCAGCCCGAGGAAGGCTGCGGCGCACAAGATGCAAACAATCCAGGATCGCATAGGTCTAGTTCCAGTCTAGCGTAAACTATAGCAGAAGACGCGGGAGAGCGAGCGGGGGTTGCGGAAAGCCTCCACGGCCGCGGGGCAGGATGCATGGGCTGGTTGCGTCTGATCTTNNNNAGCCTGACCGTCATAAACATCGTGACGATCTTCAGCCACAATGTGAGCATAGGAGCCCACCTCCTCCTGCTTCGTAGAGTTGGGAAGCCCGGGGCACAATCCCGGGCTTTTCCATTGAAGCTCCAGTGCTTCGCCGGAAAACAACCCGCCCTTCTTCCCAATCCACTTGGCCGAGGAATACCGCTGCAATTGTAGTGTCGCGGAGGGTCGAATCCTCTACGTTAAAGATCCCGGCTGGCGCTCAGGTCGAGCGCCCCCGTACATCAACCACACCAAGAGAGAAATGAGCCGCGGAATAGCGCACCTCCCGTTTCGATCCGGCCCGGGACGAGTCGCTGACTTTGGAGCTTGTCGAGGCCGGTTGTCCACAGGGGGCAGATTAAAAAGCTCCCCAGGGCAGGGGAGTGGGGGCCGCGGCTCGGCGGCGGTCTACCGCCAGCCAACCTCCAGGTGGCCGGATTGAGGAGCGCTGCATGAATAAGCTACAGTAGAACAGATTTCACGGCCGTTTCGTTCTACGGCTCGCGGGGGAAGGAACATCCAATGAGCTACCCGACCGCTGTCGCCGCTTTGGCCCTCGCGGCCGCGGCGCACGCCCAACAAGCCAACCAACCCGGTACGCAATGGAGCGACGACCAACTTCGCCTGACGGTGGAGGTGGCCCGCGTCGGGCGGAAGCTTACGCCGAAATCATGGCCCAATGGCGCCCGCGTAGCAGTCTGCCTGAGCTTCGACACGGACACGGAAGCGCCCCTCCTGCGGGACGGCACCACGTCGCCGACCACGCTTTCCGCATCGGATTTCGGCGCCGAGAGCGGCATCCGCCGCATCCTGGAGATGTTGGATCGGCACCAGGTGCCGGCCACGTTTTTCGTCACCGGCGTAGACGCCATGCTGCATCCCGATATGCTGGCGGCGATCTTGAAAAACGGAAAGAACGAAGTGGGTGTTCACGGATGGATCCATGAGTTTCCACCGCGGTTGGCCGAGGGGGAGGAAGAGCGTTTGCTCGATCGTGCGATCGCATACTTAACCAAGGCGACGGGCAAGCGTCCGGTCGGTTACCGCGCGCCCTCGTGGGCGTTCAGCGGCGTCACGCTCGACCTGATCCGTAAGAAAGGCTTCCTCTACGACAGCAGCCTGCAGGCGCTCGACGAGCCGTACGAAATCCGATCGCGCGGAGAGGACACCGGGATTGTGGAACTGGCCATCGACTGGACTCTCACGGAGACTCCCTACCTGGGCCAAAACGGCCATATGCCGTCGCCGGAGCTGCTGTATCAGCTCTATAAAGGGGAGTTCGACGGGGCTTATCGCGAAGGCACAACCTTCATCCTGACGCTGCATCCTTATTTAAGCGGCCATCGCGCGCCGATGGAGCATCTCGATTCGTTTGTGGCGTACATGAAGTCAAAGCCCGGCGTCTGGTTCGCCACTTGCGCGCAGGTGGCTCAATACGTGAAGGAGGCCGCGGGAATGCGGTAACGATGTAACATATCATTTTCGGAGAAAGAGGTTTCGAATGCTCAGGGTGAACCTTTTGAGGAACTCGCGCAAAACGGCCGCGGCGCGAACAAGTTCCTGTGCTGTATGGTACCGCGCCGCGGCCTTTGCGCTTCAAAAGAAACACAGGCAGGAATGCCTGTGCTACTCCTGATTTAATACTGACAGATCATGTCAATAGCTCTTACCCTAGTTTCGGGGGGTTGGGGAGGGGGAGACCATTTAGAATCAACGCCGAAAGTTACGGAATTTTAACGTGTGCCCTTGTGACCGGGTTTTGGCCAGGACGCGAAATAGTACTACGGGAAGCTCGTTATTGCACGGTCCGGTGGCCTGTCGCCTGCCAAGTGGCGAGGCGGGGTGTCAATTCAGGCTCTTCGGCCTCTTCGTTCTGCGATCCGTCTGAAAATACCCAAAAGGTTGCCGGATTCGAAGGCTGCGATCTCCTCGCCGTAGTGCTCGCGAATCTTGGCCCGGAAGGCCTCGGGGTCCCAGGGTTTTGCCCTTGGGGCCGGTTCCTTCGCGGCCCTTCGTCTGGCGGCTTCGCGGATGTCGTCTTCCGTGATCTCACGGAAGTCCGAAAGGTGGGACTCGTCGGTGATGAGATATTCGCTTGGTTCCAGGGCGAAAACTTTGAGCATGAATTCCGTGGCGATCTCCTGGAGATTTTCAACTCCATCGCGCGATGGCCATTCGATCCGCCTGCCCTTCAGCGGACCGGAAGGGATGATGTGTTCGTCCTGCATTTTTTTGTGGCTGTTGCCTCCCCGTCCTGGCGCATGCCTTCCAGGTGAAACTCCGATGCCCTCCTGCATGAGGCGGTTGATTTCCTCCAGCGTGTCCCCGCTGGCCACGCACCCTGGTCAATCTGGCGCGTAGGCGCTGTAGTTGCTGCCCGGTACCTTTTCGATCACGACGGCGCATCTCCTCATGCACTCTTCCGTTTCTTCGCTTTCTTCGCGTCTTCGCGGTCGAGGGCCTCACGGAGCAACTCGGCGATACAGGCGTGATCGCCGATTCCCCTCTCTTTGGCGACCTGCTCGACTCGATCGAGGTCGCGATTGGCCAGCCGGACCGTTACCAACTGGGTCTCCCGCAGGATCGCCGCCGGACCGCCATGATGGATTGTTCCCTTCTTCAGGGCGTCCCTAAAGTTCTGTCCTAGCACCTCGCGATTGTCGTACCACCATTGCGCTTCTTCAGCCTCGCTGGCGAATTCCGGAATTTCGAGCCGTTTCATAAACCCACCTTTGCCCGCAGGTAATCGCGCGCGTCGTCGCGCGGCGCATCAAAAGCCGTCACCACGCGGACGACCGTACCGTGTCGAAGGGTCCAGACGACCTTCAGGATGCGGAGCCTGTTAGTGTGCCCCGTCATGGTCCACCGCTCTTCGCCCTTTGTGACTTCGTAGCCATCATCCATCGGGTCATTGGTCATCGCCTGCTCAGCCTCTTCCCGGCTGACATTGTGGCGGGCGATGTGTTCCAGGTTCGCATCGTCCCATTCGAATCTGATCTCATCCGCCACAATTCAGTCATTCCGAACTTCTTCAGCCCCTGAGGCCGGGTGGCGCGCAGCCTTTGCGCCTCCCAGCCATCCACAAAAATCATCACCTAAACCATGCAACAATTGCAAGAGTACCGCATTTGCAGTACGCAGCCAGGGCGGACAGCGTGTCATCGTGAGGCAAGTTTTTGAGTGGAAGGGCAATCAGGGTTCAGCTCAGCCCAGCACGCCCTATTGCATCGATCTTGCCGTTACTGGCGGCTTCGGTGGCGCGATCGATGCTTGCCGTTACTGGCGGCTTCGGTGGCGCGATCGATGAAAGCGATTCACGGATGCTTCGGCCCTACTATCTCGCCAGTGAAAATTTTATCAACTGCGGAGCTTCGAACACTTCGAACCCAAAACCAAGCGCTAATCCTTCCGGCGAAGTGGCAACTAGAGAGTTCACTTCGGCATGGGATAAGGCGCTCGCCCTTGGCCAGTCGGTTGCCATCGGAGTGTGTTACAGCCGCGGAGGGCTTGTAGTACGGGCTTGCAGCCAAGGAACGTTGTCGCTCGGCTCTAAGGAAGTATCCTTCAGCCAATCCGGTGCCTTTTCGATCACGACGGCGTATTTCATGCGGCTCGATCTTCCGCCGATGCCAGAGCGTTCAGCAAGGTCTGCTGGAGGTACGTCTCGTCATCCAGGCCGGCCTTTATCGCGAGTTGGTGGAAGCGCTCCCGATCCTGTTCGGATGAACTGGCAAGGAAAGTCTTGGCGGCCTCTCGGGCGGCGAGGGCACGCTTGGCTGCCTGCATCACGCGGCGGCCGTGTTCCGTTTCCGAAGCCCGTCGTAGCGTCCCCCGCTCAGCCGCCTCGAGGAAGTTCGCTTCAACCACGTCCATGTGTTGGTCCCACCAGTCGGCCTCTTCGGCTTCGGTGGCAAATTTCGGTGCAACGAGCTTTTCCATAGTTCTCACCCTCGGCTGCGGAAGTAGCCTTCGCGCATTCGCTTCCCTACTTCGCGTGCCGTGATCGGCCGGATCAATCCCTTGCGGTCTGTCCATACGAGCAGGACTACGCGAAAGCTTGGTGTGGCCGATGACCGTAGATCGGTCTTCGCCCTCTCCTGCGGCGTGACGTGGTGGCGGGCTAGATGCGCCACGTTCACTTCGTCCCATTCGAATCCGATCTCATCCGCCACAATCCAGTCATACCAAACTTCTTCAGCACCCGGCCGCCTGGCCGATTCCTCCGCGGCGTTTGCATGATCTTTCGCCGCCTTCTCACGCATCCGTAAAAATCTTCACCCAACCATGGAGCAAATTGTAAGATTACTGTTGAAACCGTCCGAGGAATAGTCACAAAACTAATCTAAGGAGGCTTTACATTGGGAACTGCACCACAACCGGCAGGCCCACCCCTGCCCGGACTGGTTTTTGAAACGCTGCTGGCCTATGAGTCTTTAGCCCCGACTCACGCGCTCTTCCGTTTCTTGGCTTTCTTCGCGTCTTCGCGGTCGAGAGCATCGTGAAGCAGTGCGGAAATGCAGCCCTGGATACTGGTGAACCCCTTTTCGCCGGCGAGCTTCTCGATGCGATCGAGATCGGTGTTCGGTAAACGAACCTGAACCATGCGCGTTTCCCGGAGAAGGGCCGCCGGGCCGCCTCGATGGATAGTCCCGTTCTTGATGGCCTCGACAAAGTTCTTATCAACCGCATCCCGGTTGTCGTACCACCACTGGGCCTCCTCGGCCTCGGTTTCAAATTTCGGCACAACCAGCCTCTTCATAACCCCACCTTCTCCCCGGAGATATTCGCACGCGTGGCTCCGGGATGCATCGAACGCTGTAATCACGCGCACCTTGTCCTCATGACGAACCGTCCAAAACACCTTGAGGATGCGGAGCTTGTTCGTGTGGCCAACCGAAGCCCAGCGGGTCTCGCCGCCAACAACTTTTGGGGAACCGCGCAAAACGGCCACGGCGCGATCAGTTCCTGTCCTGTATGGTGCCGCGCCGCGGCCTTTGCGCTTCAAAGCCCGCGTCCGTGGGTTCATTGGTCAGGACCTGTTCGGCTTCTTCCGACGTCACCTTGTGGCGGGCGATGTGCTCCAGGTTCGATTCGTCCTATTCGAAGGTGATCTCATCCGCCACAGTTCAGTCATACCAAACTTCTCCAGCCCCCGCGGCCGGCCGCCCGGCCGATTCTTCCGCGGCGTTTTGCATGATCTTCGCCGCATCGGCTTGCCGCATTTCGCTCTTGAGGAAGTCGCGCAAAACGCCGCTACCCCTGCGCTTCTCAAGCCATCCATAAAAATCTTCACCCAAGCAACGCAAGAATTGCAAGATTACTGGTTGATTCGCTTCAGGAACAGAACGGCGCCCAGCGCTACCTGCACGTCGGCGCACGCGTCGTCCATGGCCAGCGCGCGCGGGGCCGCGGCCTTCGCCTCGTGGTACGCTTCCGCCGGAGGCGCCACCCGAAATTCGGCCTGGGCGCAGCCATGCCAGAGCCAGGCCGGCGTGCGCCGCCGCATAACCCGGTTCCAGCTCGATGGCCGTCCGAAACGCCGCCACCGCTTGCGGCACCTCGTACAGCGAGGCCGCCAGCAAGTGCGGCCGCCCGCGGCCGAACAGCTCGTACAACTCCGGCCGCCCGCGAATGCGAGCCGCGCCGGAATCGTATGCCGGGCTCAATCCGAGGTGCCGGGCGACCGATCCCGCCACGGCATCCGCAATCGCCGCCCTATGCAAATCGCAGCAGGCGCGCCACGGCGCCCGTGAGCTGCTCCCAGTTCCTTTCTTCTTCCGCCAGTTGTTTGCGGCCCGCCGCGGTGATGGAGTAGTAGCGCGCGCGGCGATTGTTCTCCGACGCGCCCCACTCGGCGCGCATCCAGCCGGATTGCGTCATGCGGTGCAGCGCGGGGTAGAGCGAGCCCTCTTCCACGCGCAGGATCTCCTCGGAGATCTTCCCGATGTGCAGCGTGATCGCGTAGCCGTGCATGGTTCCCCGCGCCGCCAGGGTTTTGAGAACCAGCAGGTTGAGCGTCCCCTACAGGCGGTCATTGCCGTGCCTGTTCATGCTTGCCTCAGGTTTCCTATAGCTAGCTATAGGACAGTTTGGGGCAGGATGTCAAGAGAAATTCGGGAGCCTCATTCGCGCGAGGCACTGCCGATACCGCGGATCTCCGCGCAGGCAGTCCCACTGCGGCCCCACCGCCAGGTTTACCAGGGCCGGGTCGTGGCTCGAGATCGCGCAGTCCAGGTGGCGGAAGGCCGCATCCAGGTCGCCTGCCTCGCCCGAATACACCGCCAACATCACGGCGCGGGCGCCCGATTCCTGAGGGGAAGCGCTCTGCAACACGAACTTCACCACGCCCGCGCGGCCGCCCGTCGCGTAGGCGCGCTTCAGCGGTTCCAGCGCCTCCCCCGGCACCCCATACGATTCGGCATGCAGGATGGTTTCCGCCATGTGGCGGTCGTAATCGCCCTTCTTCCAGTACGCTCCCGCAAGCTGCTCGCGGGCCAGCAGGTGCCGAGGATCCAGTTCCAGCGTCTTGTTGGCCCACTCGATGGAGTCGTCATACCGCCGCTGGAGGAAGTACGACATCGCGATCTGCAGGTGCACCAGCGGCGAGAACGGGTCCCGCTCGAGCGCCCTCAGCTTCATAGCGAGCCCCGCCTCCAGACGTCCTAGCGCTTCCAGCAGGCGTCCGTACAGCAGGTACGCTTCGGTGTGATTGGGATTGATCTCCGTGGCCCGCCGCAGGCTCATCTCGGCTCCCACCCAGTCCCATTCGCTCAGAAACAGAACGGCGCCCAGCGCCACTTGCGCGTCGGCGCACGCGTCGTCCATGGCCAGCGCGCGCAGGGCCGCGGCCTTCGCCTCGTGGTACGCTTCGGCCGGAGGCGCCACGCGAAATTCGGCCTGGGCGCAGCATGCCAGAGCCAGGCCGGCGTGCGCCGCCGCATAACCCGGTTCCAGCTCGATGGCCGCCCGAAACGCCGCCACCGCTTTCGGCACCTCGTACAGCGAGGCCGCCAGCAAGTGTGACCGCCCGCGGCCGAACAGCTCGTACAACTCCGGCCGCCCGCGAGTGCGAGCCGCGCCGGAATCGTACGCCGGGCTCAATCCGAGGTGCCGGGCGACCGATCCCGCTACGGCATCCGCAATCGCCGAGAAGTCCGTGGCCGCCTCGTCGAACTCGCCGCTCCACATTCGTTCGCCATCCTCGGAGACCAGCATCTGCGCGGACACGCGCACGCCCTGCACCGTCCTCAGCATGTGCGAATCGATCACCGCATCCACGTGCAGGGACCGCCCTACCGCGGCGGGATCTTCCGCGGCATGCATGTACGTGTGGACCGCTCTCGTCGGCCGCACGACGATTTCCGGGAATCGCCCCAGCCGGTCGATCACGGCGTCGGCAAGCGCGAGGCCGATGGACCGGTCGCGCGCCGAAAAAATCTCGGTCGATACGGGCACGGACGGCAGCACGGCCAGGGACGGCCGCTCCACCGTGCGCCGCGTGACCTCGCTCACGAAGCGATAGCCCGATCGGGAAACCGTCTCGATGTACCGCCGCTTGCGGTCGCCATCGCTGAGCGCCTTGCGCAGGCTCGAGACGTGCACCGCCAGAATTCCCTCTTCGACAAAGGCCCCTGGCCAGACCAGTTCCAGCAGTTCCTGTTTCGTGACCAATCGTCCCGCGTTGCGAACCAGGCCGGCCAGCACGTCGTAGGCCTTGGGCTCCAAGGCCACCGGCTCGCCGCCTCGCGTGAGCCGCCGCTCCTGAGGGTCGAGCATGAATTCCGCGAACTCAAAAATGTCCCGGCCGGCCATGAAGCTTAAGCGAATCTTAGCAGAATCTTCGGGACTCACCGGCGCCGCCGCGAGTACCGTAGGTAGCACAGGCAACTTGTCCGTGCGAAGCCGGATTCCTGCCTGTGTCGCTTCTTGCACAAACAGGAGAGGAAAATGAACGATCCTTTCGTTGGAACCTGGAAACTCAACCCGTCGAACTCTCAGTTCGATCCGAATCATCGCCCTTCGGCCGGCACCATGGTCTTCGAGCTCGACCCGCAGGGCCGCTACCTGACGCAGGCCGAGGGCATCGACGCCCAAGGCCGGAAAGTCGCCGAACGGCCGCAAATATTGATCCCCGACGGCCAGCCATATCCCTTCCCGGACTTCCCCGGCCTGACCGCGGTCACAGCCCGCCCCGATCCCCACACGCTCCAGGCGGAGGTGCGGAGGGAGGATGGGTCGATCGTCGGACAGGGCAGCTACGTGGTATCGGCCGACGGTAGTTCGTTGATCGCCACTACCGCCGGCTTCGACACGCAACTGCGCCGCTTCGAGACGCGCACCGCCTGGGACCGCCAATCGCCTGGCTCTTAGCCCGGTGGGGGGCAACTGCCGCCAGGAACCCCTCCCTTACGGTCGGGGCTCCGACCAGAGCTGGCGCCCCGTGAGAGCGCTTCACGGCCGCACGGAATTTCACGGTCATGGCACTACCGTGGGAAATGCGCGAATCAGGCATTATAATTTGTCAGGTGCAGACAGATGAATTTCGCCGACGGCAAGATCACTCTTTTACGGCCGCGACGCGAATCGGGCGCAATCGTGCTCGCGGCGGCAATGGCGCTGTCGGCTGGGGGCTGCGTTCGCTCTACCCATGTCGCAGCGCTTAATGCCGAGGCGATGCCGGCAGCGCCCCTGATTGGCATTCTCGACCAATTCATCGCGCCCAACGTCCCGGCGCTCGGGCCATCGGAACCTGGGCCCACTCCCCGCAACTGGCCGGAGCCTGCCGGCATTCCTGAACTGCCCGGCCGTGGCATCGCCCAGCATCCCATGCTCTACGCCGGCGAGGGGTACAATACCATCTTCCTGGTCAACCACGGCAAGGTCATCTGGACCTATTCCACCGGGCGGGGCGGCGAAATCGACGATGTCTGGATGATGACCAACGGGCATATCCTCTTCGCGCGCCAATTTCACGTGGAGGAAGTGACGCCGCAAAAAGAGATCGTCTGGCACTACGACCCACCTGCAGGCACGGAGGTCCACAGTTGCCAGCCTATCGGCCTCGACAAAGTCCTGCTGGTGCAGAATGGCCTTCCCCCCAAGCTGATGATCATCAATAAGAAGACCGGCGCGGTGGAAGTGGAACACGCGCTCCCCGCCGAGAGCCTCACCGACCAGAAGACCGTTCATCCACAGTTCCGCCGCCTGCGCATCACGGCCAAAGGCACCTACCTCGCCCCGTTCCTGAAGATGAATAAGGTTGTCGAGTACGATCGGGACTTCAAGCCCGTTTGGACCTACGAGATCCCCACTCCCTGGGCCGCCGTGCGCCTGCGCAACGGCAACACGCTCATAGACGACGAACACGACCGCCTGGTCCGGGAAGTGAGTCCCAAGGGTGAAACGGTTTGGGAGCTCAAGCAGTCCGACCTGCCGCCGGGAATCGTGCTGCACAACATCCAGACCGCCGACCGGCTGGCCAGCGGCAACACCGTGATTTTCAGCTCCACGGGCGGGACCAAGGCCGAGGAGCGCCCCGGTATCATTCAAGCCCTGGAAGTCACGCCGGACAAGAAGGTTGTGTGGGTGCTTCAGGACTGGAAAAATCTCGGCCCTGCCACCACCGCGCAATTCCTCGATGAGCCGGGCATTCCGGAGCGGCCCGGGGACCTGCAGCGATAGGGCCGCTTGCTGCCCCTGGGACGGAACCAATCTCGAGCCCGTTGCGTAGGGCCATGAAGTATGAAAAAACCGCTGCTGTCATTTTCCGTCGCGCTGGCACTCGGCGCGCAGACGCCGGCGTTCGAGGTGGCTTCGATCAAGCCCAACCGGTCGGGGTCCGGGATGAGTTCGATTCGTGGTTCGATGGGCCGGCTCACCATGGAAAACGTTCCCGTGAAGAAGGTCACGTTGTGGGCCTACGGCATCCCGGACGATCGCGAGTACGCGCTCGCCGGCCCGGATTGGCTCTCGACCGAACGTTTCGATATTCAGGCGACGTTCCCGGCCGATACTCCGCCGCAGCAGGTGCGGTTGATGACGCAGACGCTGCTGGCGGAGCGCTTCAAACTGGCGCTGCACCCGGAGACCAGGCTACTGCCGCTCTACGTCCTGGTGGTAGAGAAGAACGGGCCGAAGATACATGCCGCGGAAGACGGCCAGGCGCGGACTTCGGGCGGGCCGGGGAAGCTGGAAGCAACCAGGATCACGATGCAAAAGCTGGCCGACCTCCTGGCCCGCATGACGGGCGAGCGGGTAGTGGACGAGACCGGCCTCAAGGGCGTATTCGATTTCACCTTGAAGTGGTCGCCGGACGAGACGCAGAAGTCGCCGATGCCCGATGATGGCGCGGCCACGGGACCTTCCCTCTTCGCGGCTCTCCAGGAGCAATTGGGGCTCAAACTGGAGGGCCGGAAGGGACCGGCCGAGATCCTGGTAGTTGACCATATTGAAAAGGCGCCGACGGAGAATTAGAGGGGTGGTTGAAATCGGCAGTGCGGAGTGCCGTTGGGTTGAGAGCGCAAGCAACGTAGACTGGTATGGATGTCCACGCCCGCGATCCTGGTACGCGAACTGAGAAAGTATTACGGGTCGAAGGCCGCGGTCGATGGGGTGGACCTGGAGGTTCGGCGTGGATCGTTCTTCGGATTCCTGGGCCCCATAATGGCGCCGGGAAAATAGTGAAAATAGTAAGCCTCCAAGACCTCAGAAACTCCTAGGAACTCGCGCAAAACGGCCGCGGCGCGAACAAGTTCCTGTGCTGTATGGTAACCGCGCCGCGGCCTTTGCGCTTCAATGAAACTTCAATTGAAACTTCAAGAATAGATTTGCTTATGTTACCTCATCATGTTATTCTTTACCCGCGCTCTGGACCGCCAAAGGGCTGGGCTATCTAACCTACCAGTTAATCCTGCGTGATTTAGTATCCTCGGCTGGCGACACCTGCGGAAACATCGGGGGGCTGGGTTTTGGCTGCTGTCGCCCCCCAGAAGTCTGAAAGGAACCACATCATGAATCCGCACCGGCATGATCCGGGAAAACTGGGCCTGCTCACCGCGAGCCTGGGCCTCGCATTTCTGTTGATGGGCGAGGCAGGGGCGCAGACAACCTTCGGCGGCAACGCTCAGCACACTGCCAACTACAGCCCGACGGCGCAGGGACTGAATGCGCTTCACTGGTCGACCTCCGTCGACCTGAACAACACCGGGGGCTACGCGCATTACGGGGCCCCATTGATCACGCCCGCCAACACCATTTTCGTTCCGGTGAAGACCGGCGCCAGCGGCGGGTTTGAGATCAAGGTCTTCGCCGCGGCCAGCGGCGCCGCGATGTATTCCCTGAGCACCGACTACACTCTGCCGGCGTATAGCTGGATTCCGGCTTATCAGCCCGTTCTGGCGACCAGTTCCGAGACGCGCCTTTATTATCCGGGAAACGGCGGGACGATCTATTACATCAACAATGTCGATTCGACCAGCCATGGCGCGCCGGTGCAGCAGGTGTTTTACACGACGCTGGCCAACTACCAGGCCAACGCTGCCGCCTTCAATTCCACGGTGTTCATCAACACTCCCATCACGGCCGACAGCAGCGGCAACGTGTTCTTCGGCTTCCGCGTGAATGGCACGGCTCCGGCCCCGCTGAACACTACGCAGAGCGGCTTTGCGCGCATCGACCCCAACGGCACCGCGACCTACGTGCTGGCGGGTACGGCTGCCAGCGACGTCAGTATCGGGTACGATACCGACAACTCCGCCCCGGCCCTGAGCAACGATCAGGCCACCGTGTACGTGGCGGTGAAATCGCCCAGCTTGGATGCTTCTTACGGCTACCTGCTCGGCCTGAGTTCCACCACCCTGGCGACCAAGTATAAAGTCTTCCTGAAGGACCCGCGCGGCAACAACGCCAACAACGCTACGATTCTGGATGAGAGCACGGCATCGCCCATGGTGGGCCCCGACGATGAGGTTTACTTCGGCATCTATGGCAATCCGGCCAACGGCTCGCGCGGCTTCATGCTGCACTTCAGCAGCGACCTGACGGTGGAGAAAGCTCCCGGCGGCTTCGGATGGGACAACACGACGGGCGTCGTGCCGGCCAGCATGGTTCCCTCTTATACGGGCACGTCGACGTATCTGCTGTTAACGAAATACAACAACTACGCGAACGCCGGCAACGACAGCGCCGACGGAGTGAACCGGGTCGCGCTGCTCGATCCCAACGCTACCCAAGTAGATGCGCATGCGTCTTCCAACGGTATGCCGATCATGCGCGAGGTGCTGACCGTGATCGGCCCAACGGCCGACAAGGAAAACCGCTCGGCCAGCTTGCCTTACGCGGTGCGCGAATGGTGCATCGACACGGCGGCCATCAACCCGGCGACCAACAGCGTCTTCTTTCCCAGCGAAGACGGCCATATCTATCGCTGGAACCTGGCCAGCAACTCCCTGGACCAGTTCCTGCAACTCAACGCCGGCATCGGCCTGCCTTACGTCCCGACGATCATTGGTCCGGATGGCCAGGTGTACACGCTTAACGGCGGCACGTTGTCGGCAATCGGCAACATCGGCGGCGTGGGCATCGCACTCACCTCTTCCGCGCCGGATGTCCGCAACGTGGTGACCGGACAATCGCTCACTTTCACGGTGGCGGTGACCAACACCGGGACTTCCGGTGTCACGCCCTCCGGAACGGTCACGCTTACGGACACCGTCTACTACGTGCCCAGCCCCAACGTTCTGAACAGCACGACCATTACACTCGCCTCCAACCTTCCCCTGGATGGAACCGGTCACGCGACCGTAACCACTTCGGCGCTGACCGCCGACAAGCACTTCATCACCGTGAGCTATAGCGGGGACACAAACTTCAGCCCCGGCAATTCTTCGCTGATCCAGTTTGTCCACGCCAGCGGGACCACCACGGCGCTGGCTTCTGCGCCGAATCCGTCGAATGCGGGCCAGACGGTAGTCTTTACGGCCACGGTGGCCGCAGTCCCGCCGGGTTCGGGAACACCCACCGGCCAGGTGACCTTCCGGGATGGAACTACCACCGTTCTCGGGCAGGTTCCGCTCAACGGCAGCGGCGTTGCTTCCTTCAGCACTTCAGGCCTGGCGCTGGGCAGCCATACCGTGACCGCGATCTATGCGTCAGACACGAATTTTGCCGCCAGCAGTGGAAGCACGGTCCAGTCGGTACAGAACCTCAACACCACGGCCACAACAGCGACTTCTTCACCGAACCCCTCGGTGTTTGGCCAGTCTGTGACCTTCACCTCGACCACCACTTCCAGCGGGGGCGTGCCGGTGGGTTCGGTAACCTTCACGGAAGGGTCCACGGTATGGGCATCCAACGTTCCCGTGAATGGCTCGGGCCACGCTTCGTTCAGCACGGCGGCGCTGGCGGCAGGCAGCCACACCATCACCGCCACCTTCACCGGGACCTCCGGATGGGGGAACAGCAGCGGAAACGCTGCGCCTCAGGTAGTGAATAAAGCCGCCACCTCCACGGCAGTGCGTTCCTCCGCCAACCCCTCGGTGTACAGCCAGCCGGTCACATTTACGGCGACCGTCACAGCCACGGCTCCGGGCAGCGGCGTGCCCACGGGCACGGTCACCTTCAAGAACGGCAGCTCTACGCTGGGGACCGGATCGCTGAATGGAAGCGGTATCGCAACCTTCACCACCTCGACCCTGGCCGTGGGATCACTCTCCATCACGGCGGTTTACGGTGGCAGCACGAGCTTCAACACCAGCACTTCCCCGGTCTTGACTCAGACGGTGAATAAAGACGCCACCACCAGCACGGTGACTTCCTCTCTCAACCCATCGACACATGGTCAATCGGTCACTTTCACGGCCACAGTGGCCGCCACCGCGCCGGGCGCAGCTACTCCCACCGGCACGGTTACCTTCAAGGACGGAACCAAGACCCTGGGTACCGGCACCCTGAGTGCCGGCAAAGCCACCCATCGTACCTCAACCCTGTCCAGGGGCACACATCAGATCACCGTTGTGTACGGAGGCAGCTCCGATTTCCTGACAAGCACTTCGCCGGTGCTGGTCCAGACGGTGAATTGAAGCGATGTCAACTGGTTCAATGGGGAACGCGGCGTTCTGGGTCGTGCTGCCGGCCCTGCTAGCCGCTTTGCCGCCAGGGTCGCCGGCGCAGTCCTTATTCTCCGGATCCTACCCCCTTCTGGACGGCGATGTGATCCGCTACGAGAGTACGCCCCCGAATGATTTAGTCGCCCGTTTGCAGCGCCGCCTTGACCAAGGCGAGGCAGCGCTCAGCTTGCAGGAACCACAAGGGTATCTGCTCTCCGTGCTCCAACTGTTGAACGTGCCGCTTTCGTCACAAACGCTGGTCTTCTCCAAGACCAGCTTCCAGCAGCACCGGATCGGGCCAGCCACGCCGCGGGCGCTGTATTTCAATGACAGTGTTTACGTTGGATGGGTGCAAGGCGGGGACTTCGTGGAGTTAGCCGCGGTCGACCCGTCCCAGGGAACCATGTTCTACACGCTGGATCAACGCCGCCTGGCCCAACCGAAATTCGTACGCCGGGCGGAGTGCCTCCAGTGTCACGCTACTCCCAACACGCTCGGCGTGCCCGGGCTGCTCGTGCGTTCGGTATTTCCCGCGGCAGACGGTGTTCCGCAGCTTCAGGTGGACTCATTCGTGACCGACCAGAGCAGTCCCTTAAGGGAGCGCTGGGGCGGATGGTATGTCACGGGAACCCACGGCAACCAGCGCCACATGGGAAACGTTTGGATCCAGGACAAGGAGCATCCCGACAGGCTCGATCCGGAGGGCGGCGCCAATGTCACTTCGCTCAAGGGGCGCTTCGATCTGACCGCCTATGCAACTCCGCACAGCGACCTGGTGGCTCTCATGATCCTGGCACACCAGACGCGCCTGCACGACCTGATCAGCCGGGTGAACTGGGAGACCCGGCTGGCGCTCGACCAGCAGGCATCCAGGAACAAGGCGCTCGGCGTTCCAGCGGACACCTGGTCCGACGCAACGCGCCATCGTATCTACGACGCGGTAGAAGCTCTGCTGCGCTACATGCTTTTCATTGGCGAAGCCCGCCTGGAGGCACCCGTGCAGGGCACCTCTACTTTCGCCAGGGAATTTGCGGCGGCCGGTCCCAAGGACAGCGCCGGCCGCTCGCTGAGGGACCTGGATTTGAACCGCCGGATGTTCCGGTATCCGTGCAGTTTCCTGATCTATTCCGAAGCCTTCGACGCCTTGCCGAAGGCGGCACGGGACCGGTTCTACCGCAGGCTGTGGGACGTGCTGAGTGGAAAAGATACGGATGATGCATTCGCGGCTCTCACGAAGTCCGACCGGGAGGCGATTCTGAGTATCTTGCGGCAGACCAAGGATGATTTGCCCCGTTATTGGCGGAAGACGGAGCGGTAGGTTGGCAGGCGAAAGCGCCTGCCCGACCAAGCCGGCCATCCGAAGCAACGTACACTGGTAGGGATGTCCACGCCCGCGATCCTGGTACGCGAACTGAGAAAGTATTACGGGTCGAAGGCCGCGGTCGATGGATGGGTTTCGATGCTCATCCCGTTCGCTGAAAGCGGATAGTGCCCGGACCACGCTGAGAGGGCGCTGAGGAACCCGAACGGAGTGGGCCTTCAGAACAGATCCGAGTGCGTTCCGGTGCGGACGAGGTGCAGGTCGTCGCCGTTGATTTTGTAAATCAGCAGCCAATCCGGCCCGATGTGGCAATCGCGGAAGTGTTTCCGGTCGCCGCCGAGCGGGTGGTCCTTATAGCGCGGCGGCAACGGACTGCCCTCGATCAGCAGCAGGATCGCCTCGCGCAACTTGGCCATGTCTTTGCCGCGCTTCTGGGCAAGTTTCACATCTCGGCGGAACTGGGCGCCTTCTACCGGGTTGCGCAACGGATCAGATTCCCAGGTCGTTGAACAGTGCGCCCGCGGAGGTCAGACGCTTTCCCTTGCCCCTGTCGGCGGCGCGCATCGCTTTCACGGTCGTCGCGTTCGGGACCTTGACATCGAAGGGAAGGGCCTTCTCCGCGGCCACACGGACCAGCAGCATGCGTACGGCGTCGGACACGGAGATCCCCATACCGGCCAGTGTTTTCGCGGCCCTCTGCTTCGTCTTCTCATCCACGCGAACGTGAACCATCGTCGTCGCCATGATTCGATCTCTGAGATACATTGTATCTCACATCCAGACGGGCCTTCGCGTGTCCTGCTGGCAGCACCGCCAAGCACGCCGAGGCGCTGCCGCGCGGATCCCGAGGTGCTCCGCAACCTTCACTGGTAAACTCAGCCGGACTGCCGATAACCACATAGCCAAGCTACGTCAGAAAATCGAGCGGTTGCCGGCAGAGCCCGAGTCCCTGATCACGATGCACGGACTGAGTCATAAATTCCTGGGGTGACAATGCCGCAGGGAGGCGGGTTCTTCTGTTCGGATGCCCGATCTTACGCCTTTGCCAGGGCTGGGCGTGGTTCGGCTCCCGAACCACACGGCTCACACCGTGGGTTTTTGTCTTCCGCCCTGCCGCGCGGGCATAACGTCTAGCCTCGATTTCCGCGCTCCCCGCAGGCCGCGCGCCCCTCCCGGTTACTCTCAGGGTCCGGGCCACGTAAAGCACGTACACTGGTAGGGATGTCCACGCCCGCGATCCTGGTACGCGAACTGAGAAAGTATTACGGGTCGAAGGCCGCGGTCGATGGCGTGGACCTGGAGGTTCCGCGCGGATCGTTCTTCGGCTTCCTGGGCCCCAATGGCGCCGGGAAGTCCACCACCATCCGGATGCTCACCGGCCTGATTCCGGCCGACAGCGGCTCCATCGAGATCCTGGGTTTCCGCCTGCCGGAACAGGACCTGGAAATCAAGCGGCGCATCGGACTGGTGCCGGACGAATCGCTGCTCTTCGACCGCCTCACGGGCGCCGAGTTCCTGGAATTCGTCGGCCGCATGTACGGGCTCAACCGCCCTACCGCCATCGAACGGGCGGGCGACCTGCTGGAATTGTTTCAGCTTCAGGCGGACCGCAAGATGATCGGCGAATACTCCAAGGGCATGCGCAAGCGCGTGGCCATGGCGGCATCGCTCATCCATCATCCCGAGCTGTTCCTCATGGACGAGCCGTTCGAAGGCGTGGACGCGGTGGGCGCGCGGCTGATGAAGGACATCCTCATCGACCAGGTGAAACGCGGCGCCACGATCTTTCTGACTTCGCACGTTTTGGAAGTGGTGGAGCGGCTCTGCGACCGCGTGGCGATCATCAATGACGGCAGGATCGTCAACAGCGGCACGCTCGAAGATCTGCGGGCCGGGGGCGAATCGCTGGAGGACGCTTTCGTGCGCATCGTGGGCGCGGGCCACCAGATGGAGCGGCTGGACTGGTTATGATCGCGGCGATTCTGCGGGCGCAGTTGCTCAGCATGCGCTGGAGCGCGGGCGTGCGTTCGGGCGCAAACAGGGGCGCGATATTCAGCGTCCTCACGGGCGTGATCTGGTACGGTCTCTGGGCCGGCGCCGCGGCGGCGGCCTGTGCCCTGGCGTTGGCGGCCAGCGCCTCCCAGTTGCACACCTACCTGCCCCTGGCCTTCCTGGGGATCTGCGGCTACTGGCAGATCATCCCGGTTCTGTCGGCGAGCATGGGGGCGGGGCTGGACATGCGGAAGCTGCTGCTCTACCCCGTGGCGCACGGGAAGCTGTTTTTGGTGGAGATTCTGCTGCGGCTCATCACGGGGGCGGAAATGGTGATGGTGCTGGCAGGCGGAGCCATGGGGCTGCTGTTCAACCGGGCGGCCGGGGGATGGAGCGGGGCACCCAGGCTCGCGGCCGCGGTCCTGATTTTCGTGCTGTTCAACCTGCTGCTGGCATCCGGCATGCGCAGCCTGCTCGAGCGGTTGCTGACGCGCCGCAAGGTGCGCGAGGCGCTGAGCTTTTTCCTGCTCATGCTGTACGTGGTTCCGCGCGTGATCATGATGCAGTCCGGCGCCCGTCCCAAGAGTCTCAGCGGCATGAGCACGGCGGCGCAGGCGCTCGGTTTCCCGTGGAGTGCGGCCGCGCGCGCGGCGGTGCCGGCGGCCGGCCAGTTCGAGTGGCTGGCCCTGCTCTCCCTGGGCGGCTGGACGCTCATCGCACTGTGGTTCGGCCGTACCCAGTTCGAGCGCAACCTGCGATACGATGTGGTCGCCGCACAAGCCACTCCCCTGCGCGCCGGCGTGTCGCGGTGGCAGGTGTGGAAGGACCGCCTCTACCGCGTCCCCTCGCTGATATGGCGAGACCCGCTGGCGGCCATTATCGAAAAGGAGCTGCGTTCGCTGGCCCGTACACCGCGCTTCCGCATGGTGTTCATCATGGGCTTCACCTTCGGACTGATGGTGTGGTTTCCCGCGCTGGTGGGGCGCCGCGCGGGACACTCCGCGATGGGCTCCCCCTATTTCCTGATTGTGGTTTGCGTCTATGCCTTGACGCTGCTGGGGCAGGTGACGTACTGGAACTGCTTCGGGTTCGACCGCTCCGCCGCGGTAATCTATTTCGCCGCGCCGCAACCGCTCCGCAAGACGCTCGTGGGCAAGAATATCGCATCGCTGTTCTTCATCTACCTGGAGGTGCTGATCCTCAGCGGCGTCACGATGGCGCTGCGGTTGAGCGGGGGATGGCGGACGGTAGGGGAGACCCTGCTGGTGGTGGGAGTCTGCTCGCTGTATCTGCTGGCGCTGGGCAACATCAGCTCGGTGCACTATCCGCGCGGGTTGCGGCCGGAGCGGGTGTCGCAGGGTGGCGCGTCCGGCCGGTTCCAGGGCCTGATCTTCATGCTCTATCCGCTGGCGCTGCTGCCGGTGTTTCTGGCATACCTGGCCCGCTATGCATTTCAGAGCGAGGCGGTATTTGCCATGGGGATCGCGGTAGCGGCGATTTTGGGCGGCGTGCTGTATGGCACCGCGATGGAGTCGGCTGCGAGTACCGCGGGGAGGCGCCGGGAGGAGATTCTGCAGGAGCTTTCGAAGGGTGAGGGGCCTATGGTGGTGGAGTAGGGTGGCGTATTTTGACGCGGAGGCGCCGAGACGCTGAGGAAGATCGCGGAGAGACCCAAGAGAGAATCAAAAGCTGAGAAACGGAGGAAACGGAGAAGCGCTGGGAAAAACCTGAGCCTGTGGGGCGGGAGGGTTTTGCCAGTGCCAGGGGGGATTTGGCTCGGGGCTATGATCGAGAGATGAATCAACCGTTGGTGACGGTGGCAACTTTCACGACTGCGGTGGAAGGGAATTTGGCCAAGGGGTGCCTGCAGGCCGCCGGGATCCCGGCTTTTCTCAAGGATGGAGGGATGGCCGTGCACCTGACGCATGCACTGGGCGCGGTGACGCTGCAGGTAGTCGAGGACGACGCGGAAGACGCCCGCGAGATCCTTCGCTTGGCCGCCGAGCTGGAACGCTGACGTGCCGACGACTGCCGCAAGATGTTGCGTCCTTCTGCTGGTTGTCCTGTCGCTGGGGCGCGGGGCGGAGCCGAACCAGTTAACCGATGCCGAACGTCGGCAGGGCTGGCGCCTGCTGTTCGACGGCAAGACTACCGCGGGCTGGGAAGAGATCACGGGGAAGCCGTTCCCGGCGAATTGCTGGACCATCGAAGACGCCTCTCTGAAGGCGCTGGTTCGTTCCGACGGTTTTCAGGACATTCGCACGGTGGAAGTTTTCGGCTCCTTCGATCTGCAGTTCGACTGGAAGATTTTGAAAGACGGCAACTCCGGCGTGAAGTACCTGATCCAGAGAGTGGATGAGTGGACCAATGCGGCGGGGCGCGAGGCGCGGGCCAGGGGCCTCGAATACCAGTTGGCCGACGATCAAAATGCGGATGCGGCGTCGGACCCGCGCCGCGTGGCCGGCTCCCTGTATTCGCTGATCGCGCCTGTGCCGCGGATCGCGCCCAGGATCGGCGAGTTCAACCATTCGCGGCTGGTGGTGAAGGGGCATCACGTGGAGCACTGGCTGAACGGCGCCAAGGTAGTGGAATTTGAAACCGATGCGGCGGAGGTGCAGAAGCTGCTGCGGAGCAATCTGCCGAAGGGCTCGGAGAGGCTCGTGGAATCGGGTCCGATCAGTTTGCAGAACCACTCGTCGGAGACGTGGTTTCGCAACATCAAGATTCGGACGCTTTAGAGGAAAAGACAATTAACCGCGGAGACGCGGAGCGCGCGGAGACGCGGAGAAGAGCGAAGTCAAAACCTGAGGACGCCGAGGAGGCGGAGGGCGCTGAGAAAACCAAGCCAAGAACCTGAGGCAATGCCTAGCTAGCTATGGCTAGGGCTGGCGGATCACCTGGCTGCCCTTCATCGCGAAGCGGACCTTGCGCAACTCGCCGGTGTCGCTCAGCGGGTCGCCGACGTACCCGACGATATCCGCAATGCGGCCGACGCTTGCCGGTCGACCAGCGGGCGGTCCAGGGGGACCTCCGATAGTGCGCAGGAGAGATCTTCAGGCCTGCTGCTGGGCGAAGGGCCCGATGATCGGCAGGACCACCATCTTGCCCTGGTAGGCCGAAAACATCAGGTAGAGCCAAAGGAGAAAGCATCCCAGGCCTAAGACTGGGAAGAAGACCGCGCCGAGGAGCGCCAGGAAGCTCACCAGGTGGTACATGATGCTGAACACGATGCTGAGCGCGATCTCGATCGCGATGAGCGCCACGTTCGCGAAAATCGACTGGAAGGCGTGGAAGCGCACCGTCTTGTTCTGGTTGTACGGCGCAATCACGAGAAAAATAATGCCTGTGATGAAGCCGAGGAGGTAGCACAATGCCGAAGCTACGTTATCGGCCATGGCGCCGGAAGCTACCATAGGCTGGGCCATAGGTTGGGGTTGGGGTCCGGGCCCGGCTGGGCCGGGGCTTGCGGCAGCCACTGGACTACCGCACTTCGCACAGAATTTGCCTTCCACCTGGGAACCGCAGGTTGCACAAAATGCCATCTCAATCCTCCCTTCTCCAATTACGTGTGGGATTGTAGCACGGGAATCGGAAACGACCGTCAATGATACCAGCCCTTGGTATCAAACCGCACATCTCGGAGAATCCGCGTCATTTGCCGGGCTGGCCGAGGACTACCAGGGGGATGACCGCGCCCGCGATGGCCCCCACAATCAGAGCCGGATTCCCCGCGCCCAGGAAGGAGACCAGCAAGCCAACCAGCGAGCCGATGCCGGCTCCCACCACGGCGATCATGATCCTCTTACCCATATGGTTCCAGGTTCCCGGTCCCGGGAGACGCAGGCGGTTCCATTGTAGCTCGGAGGCGCGACAATCGAGTCATGAAGGCCTGCGTACTTTTGTCTCCCGCTTCCATCGAATCCAATCCGCTGCGCATCGAGGATCTGCCCAAGCCCCTGCCGGGTCCTGGAGAGGTGCTCATCCGGGTGCATGCCTGCGGGGTGTGCCGCACCGATCTGCACGTGATCGAAGGCGAACTGGAGTCGCGGAAATCTCCCATCGTTCCGGGCCACCAGGTGGTAGGCACGATTGAAGGGCCCGGCTCCGGCGCCTCGCGGTTCCGGACGGGCACGCGGGTAGGAGTCCCGTGGCTGCACCGCACCTGCGGGGTCTGCGAGTACTGCCGCTCGGGGCGCGAAAACCTGTGCGAGCGCGCCGTCTTTACGGGATGGATGGTGGATGGCGGCTACGCCGAGTACGTAGTGGCGCCCGAGGATTTCGTCTACGCGCTGCCGGAGGGCTTCGGCGACATACACGTGGCGCCGCTGCTGTGCGCCGGCATCATCGGTTTCCGCACGCTGCGGCTCTCGGGCGTCCAGCCTGGTGGAAGCCTGGCCATGTACGGGTTCGGCGCGGCCGCGCACGTGGCGATTCAAGTGGCGCGACACTGGGGGATCTCGGTGTACGCGATTTCCCGCGACGCCCGCCACCAGCAACTGGCGCGGGACCTGGGCGCGGTGTGGGCCGGCGGATCGAATGACGATCCGCCCGTGAAACTCGATGGCGCGCTGATCTTCGCCCCGGCCGGCGAACTGGTGGTCTCCGCGCTGCGGGCGCTCAAGCGTGGAGGCACGGTGGCCATCGGGGGCATTCACATGAGTCCGATACCGGAGATCGACTACAACCTGCTGTACCACGAGCGGGCGATCCGCAGCGTGGCCAACAATACGCGCCGCGACGGCGAGGATTTTCTGAAGATCGCGAGCGAGATTCCGATCCACACGGAGGTGCGGGAATTCGCGCTGGAGGAGGCGAATCAGGCGTTAAACGCGCTCAAGAACGACGCGATCAGGGGCGGGGCGGTGTTGCGGGTGTGAAGGGCGGGAATCACCGGCGGCAAAGACCGCCGGCGTTACTGGGGTCCGGTGATGTAGACCTTCTCGCCCGGATGCACCAGTTTCAGGCGTTCGCGGATTTCCAGGTCCTGGTCCGCCGGGTTGTCGGTCAGGCGCTTGATGCGCTCGCGCTCGCGCTCCAGGTCGCGAGTCAGTTCGGCGTTGCGCTTCTCCTGTTCCTGGATCTGCGCCTGCTTCTCGACCAGCGCGTGGACACCCCGCGGGCCGCGCAACGTGACGAGGGCATACGCCGCCACCAGAATAAAGACGACAACGTAAGCGAATCGGGCGACACTGGATTTCATACAACTTGTTGCCTGGAAGATAATGGTAACATTGCTTCGCCAATTCGATTCAACTTTTTCAAATGACCGACAAGATTGTGATTCTCAGCACCTGCGCCACAGAGGAAGAAGCCGAGCGCCTGGCCCGCGTTTTGCTGGATGCGCGCCTGGCCGCGTGCATCAACGTGATTCCGCGCGTGCGCAGCTTCTACCGTTGGAAGGGCGCGATCGAATCCGGAGACGAGTGCCTGCTTCTCATCAAGTCCTCCCGCGGACTGTTCGGGGAACTGAAAGCCGCATTGGAGAAAGTCCATTCATACGAAGTGCCCGAAGTGGTGGCCCTGCCGGTAGTCGAAGGCGCGGCTAATTACTTGGAGTGGATGACCACCAATCTGCGGGGGCACGAGGGTGAATCTTGATCGACCCGGGCTTGGCGTTCATTTTCGACATGGACGGCGTGATTGTGGACTCCAACCCCGTCCATCGGGAGGCTTGGGCGGCGTACAACCGGCGTTTCGGCCTGGAAACCACCGAGGCCATGCAGGAGCGTATGTACGGCCGGCGGAATGACGATATCGTCCGCGATTTTTACGGCGACGGACTGTCGCCGGAAGAGGTGGCTGCCCGCGGCGCCGATAAGGAGGAGTTGTACCGGCAAATGCTCGGGGACAGGATCGACGAAATCCTGGTGCCCGGAGTGCGGCAGTTTCTGGAGCGGTACCGCCAGGTGTCCATGGGGCTCGCCAGCAATGCGGAGCGCGAGAATATCGATTTTCTGCTGGATCGGGCGGGACTTCGCGGCTATTTCCGGGCTGTGGTGGACGGGCACCAGGTCCGCCATCCGAAGCCAGATCCGGAGATCTATCTGCGAACTGCTAAAATATTGAATATTGCGCCCGTGAACTGTATAGTTTTTGAAGATTCATATTCCGGCGTGCAAGCGGCACGGGCGGCTGGCATGAGGGTAGTAGGAGTTAGTACTACTTATGAGGACTTGCCTGTCAGTACCATTACCATCGATAATTTCCTTGGTGGGGACCTGAGTATATGGCTGTCCCAAGAGCGGGCGATCTGAGGCAGCCTCGGAGACGGACGCTTGCGCTGTTGATGGCGCTTGGCTGCCTGCCTGTGTCGGCTCAGACCAGGCTTACGCTCCAGGAGGCCGGACTGCGTAACGCGTCGGCCGATTTTGCGCCTGCCCACCTGGGCGAGAAAACGATCGTTCGCGGAACGGTCAATTCCGTGGCGTTTCACTTTCCCGGCTACAGCCTGCTGGCGATAGAGGACGGGGAGTTCGGCGCGATTCTGCAATTGAACGGGAACGATTTCGAGGCCGACGCCTACCGGCCCGGCAACGTGGTGGAGGCGAAGGGCACGGTGGCGGCGCTGGATGGCACGGTGGTGATCCGTGCCGAGAAGTTGACGCCGTTGGGACAGACGCAACCACCGCCTCCTCGAGCGGTCCCTCTGAGAGACCTCCTGGGATTCCAATACCTGGGGCGCCTGGTGCGTACGGAGTGCCAGGTCATCGACGCCGGCGACGCCGCCAACGGGGGCTACCTGGTGGCCGAGGCATCGAGTTCGTACAAGATATTCATCCCCAGCCCGCTGGCCATGGCCGCCAGGCTGAACGAATTCCGGGGCAAAACGGTTACGGCGACGGGGGTGGCCTATCAGTTTTGCAAGCGGCCTCCGTACAACCACAATTTTCAACTGCTGGTGAGCGATCTGGGCACGGTCATTCCCAAGGAGGCGAACCGCTTCCCGTCGCCCATCACGCTGGCCACGGCACTCGGCCTGATGCTGTTGGTCGGCTTCCTGCTGTGGAGCCGCGAGCGCCGGCTCACCAACCAGCGGGAACTCCTGCGCAAGACGTACAAGCTGGGCGAGGAGATTCTGGGCGCTTCGTCCGCCCAGGGGATTCTGAAACGGCTGGCGGAATCGCTGCCCGGAATTCTCGGGATCACGCGGGTTCATCTGTACGTGTACAACCGGGCCAGCAAAACGCTGGAGACAATTGCCGACGAGGGCATGGAGCCGATCTCGATTTCGCTCTCGTCTCCGCCCGGCGGACCGCAGGCCGGGGCGGTGGCGTGCTACCACTATCGAACATTGCTGGTGATCCCCGACATCGATCGCAGTCCATTCCCCATGGCAGCCGAGGACTCCACCCCGGCGCCCCGGTCGCTGCTCTTCGTGCCGATGCACGCGCAAAGCCAGGTAATTGGAGTGCTCGAACTGGACCAGGACGACCGACTGCGCGATTTTTCCGCCGACGAGCAGGAACTGGCCCAGCACCTGGGCAACCAGATTGGCGTGGCGCTGCGGCTTCTGGATCAGCGGTCGGTGCAGGAGCAGCTCTTCCGGTCGGAGAAACTGGCGGCGGTGGGACGGTTGATTTCGGGCGTAGTGAACGAGCTGCAAACGCCCCTCTCGTCGATTTCGGACCTGGCGACCCGCGCTTTGGACCGCTTGCACGTGGGCTCCGGGGAGCGCGAAGTGCTGGCCATCGATGCCGAAGCCAAGAAGGCGGCGGGGATGGTGGCGCGGCTCGTCTCCTTCGCCGCGGCGGAACAGGAGGCGCGTGCGGTTTCGATCACGGCATTGCTGCGCACGCTGATCGAATTCCGAGAGGGCGACTGGAAGGCGACGGGCATTCGGGTGCGCGACCTGACCACGCGCGAGCCCATGAACGTGCTGGGCTCGCAGGGCCAGTTGGAGCAGGTATTCCTCAGTCTTCTGGTTCATGCGGAGCAGTCGCTGGCGGATGCCGTGCAAAAGTCCATCACCATCCGGGCGAGCATTCTCGCCAAGCGGCTGCTGGTGGAGATCGCGTTTACGGCGCCGCCGCAATCGCGCAATCCCGAGGAAGTGGCGGCCGTGCTGGGGCTGACGCGCAGTGTCATTGCGGGGCACGGCGGCGAAGTGCGGCTGATCGAGAAGAACAACGCGGACCCGCGTTTCGAGGTGGAGCTGCCGGTGATCGCCAAGGAGCGGATGGGCGCCACGGCCATCGCTGGGGGAAACGGCCACCCGCAGGAGATCTCACGCCATATGACGGTGCTGGTGATCGAGCCGGACGATTCGGCGCAGCGGCAGGTTCTGGCGCTGCTAGCCACGCGGGGCTGCCGCGTGGTTCCGGTCAACAATTCCGATACGGGGCTGGACCTGGCGCAGCGGATGCGGTTCGACATCGCGTTGTGCTCGGTGCATGCGCCGGGGCTGAACTGGGTGGAATTATCGGAGCGGATGTATTCGCGGGTGGGCTGTTTCATTCTGCTTTCCGACGGGTACGACAGCGAGCTGGCGGCGGATTTCGAGGGCGAAGGGCGGTTCGTGCTGGCGAAGCCGGTGCAGGAGGCGGAGTTGGAGCGGGTGCTGCGGAGCCTGGAGCCCTCGTCGATGCCGGCGGCTAAAAATATCGTGGCGTAGGGCAGGAGCGAACCGCGGAGACGCGAAGAAGCGGAGACAAGCGCGGAGAAAAACAAAGAGGCGGGATGAGGGCGTCCGTCCCCAGAGGGGACCCCAGGACCTGGGGGTCCGCCCCACCAATACGCGGTTACCCTGCCAGAGTCGTGGACTCGATGCTACGGAAGCGTGGTCCGCTTAGCCTCTCCGTACATGGTGAGCGAGGGGTGCTTCACAACGGCGCGGAATTCGTAGGGTTCGCCCGGCGCCCAGTCGTTCACCGACGCGGAGAATGCGCCGGGGGCCGTCATGCGCTGGAGCGGCGTTCGGCGCCACTCGCCGATGCGCTCGTTGGAATCGAGGCCTTTGAGCGAGCGGTATTCGAATCCCACTTCCACGGATGGCGCATCGCCCAGCGCGCCGAGGGTCGCACTCAGAGTCACGCCGGCGGCGTTGCGGACGGCGCGGCCCGTCTCCACGCGGGGCGGCGTGAGGGCCGGCTTCACGTGCGCGATCTTCAAAACGACGGGGTTCGGCCACTGGCTGTTGTCCTGCAGGCGTTGGGCGTGCATGGCACGGATGTGGAGGCCGTCGGGCGCCTGCTGGAAAGTGCTCTTGGGAACCACTTTCTCCTGGTACTCCAGCACGCGGTCGTTCTGGCCGAGTACCGTGACTTGCGTCTGGTCCGTGGCGCGCAGGGAGTGGAGCACGAATTCCTTCCACGTGCCGCGCGTCCAGCGCTGCGGCTCCTTCACGATGGCGTAGACGGTGTCCTCGTTTTTCTTTTTGGTGAACCAGATGTCCTGCTCGTTGGTGATCACCCAGGGGCGGACGCTGTAGATCGCCTCGCCGTTCACGAACATCCAGAGGGCCAGCTCGCGGAGGCGCTCCTCCTGCTCGATCGGCAGCTCACCATCGGGTTTCGGTCCGACGTTCAGCAGCAGGTTGCCGCCCTTGGCGCGCGTTTCCACGAGCAGGGAAATGAGCTGGCCGCCGGACTTGTAGCGCTCGTTCTGCGGCTGGTATTGCCACGCGGTGCCCATGGTGATGCAGGCTTCCCACGCCTCGTCGAGCGGCACGCCGGGGACGTTTTGCTCGGGCGTCGATATGGCGCCGCGGGTCACCACGATATCGGGCTGCAACTCCCAGGCCTCCTCGCGCAGGCCCTCGGGCGGCCCGTCGAAGAAGGCGATGGAGATGGGTCCGTACTTGGTCAGCAGCTCCTTGACCTGCGCCTTGTCGAGCGCCATCAGGCCGGGGTTGTGGATGGGCATGGTTTCCGGGCGGCGGCGGTCGACGATGACGCCGTTGGAGTGGAGCCAGTGAAAATCGTCGGGAGAGAAGTAGATGCCGGGGGCGATGCCCTGTTCGCGAAAGCCGGCCAGGACGTCGGCGAAGATGTCGCGTTTTAAGGGCGTGTGGTTGATGCCGAACCCCGTGGTGGCGGTGTCCCACATGGCGAATCCCGAGTGGTGCTTGGTGGTGAAGACCACGTACTTCACGCCGGCGAGCTTGGCCAGCGCGGCCCAATCCTGCGGGTGAAATTTGCGGGGGTTGAAGGTGGACGGCAGTTCGGTGAAGAAGCGGCGTGTGAAATCGTCCGAGGCTCCGACGAGCGAGTGGCTGATCACCACGCCGAGCTGGCTGTCGACGCTCCAGTGAATGAAGAGGCCGAAGCCCTGGTCGCGAAACCACTCGAGGCGCTCGGGCTTGTTGGCGGCGGGCACCATCTGGGCGGCGAGCGCCGCGGCGAAGAGGAGGGCAGAGAGCGCGAGGCGTTTCATGACACGTCAATTCTACCTGAGGATGCGAGAATAGAGGTGCATATGGTGTCCCTGGACGATCTGCGGCTGGAGAAACGCGCGGCAATCCTCGATCTGGCCCGGCGGCACGGGGCCCGAAGCATCCGGGTGTACGGTTCCGTGGCACGTGGGCAGGCTACGGACACGAGCGACCTGGACCACTCTTGGAATGGGAGCCGGATCGCAGCCTGCTGGATGTGGTGGGTCTGAAGCAGGATCTGGAGGATCTGCTGGGAGTGGCCGTTGATATCGGCTCGGAGGGCGGACTCCACTGGTTCATTCGGGACGAAGTTCTGCGTGAAGCCGTGCCGCTCTACCTACGCATATACTAGAAATTGGACAATCACCATGGCGACCGCTAAAGAAGAGATTCGCAGGATGCTCGATACGCTTCCAGACGATGCAAGCTGGGAGGACGTTCAATATTCAATCTACGTCCGCGAGCGCGTTGAACGGGGCCGGCGCGAAGCGGATCAAGGAAAGTTGATTGATCAGGACGAAATCGAGCTCCGGATGAAGCCGTGGCTCGACGAGTAACCTGGACAGACTCTGCATGGCAGGAATTGGAGTGCGCGGCCAGTTTCGTTGCCAGGGACTCCCCTCGGTACGCCGTTGCCCTTGTGGATGAGGCGAGATCTGCCGCCAGATCACTTCGCAAGTTCCCCAGGCGGGGGCGGGTTGTACCGGAGGTTGGAGACGACCGCGTGCGAGAAGTGTTCGTCAAGAGCTATCGGCTGATCTATGAGATCAGGCAGGACGGCACCGTGATCCTGGGCTTCATTCACGGTGCCCGCCGCTTTCCGTTCAACCTCTTGTGAAGAGTGCCGGCGGCAACGGCGTACCCTTTTGGTCCGGCGTCACCGCTGAATTCGCGCCGATCCGCCTTTGGCAAATGCGCGCACCTGGTCCACGGTCGCCATGGTGGTATCGCCGGGGAACGTCGTCAACAGCGCGCCGTGAGCCCAGCCCAGCTTCACCGATTCCTGCGGCGATTCGCCGGTGAGCAGGCCGTAGAAGAAACCGGAGGCGAATCCGTCGCCGCCGCCCACGCGGTCGTGGACGTCCAACTCGGCGGTGGGGGCGTGGTGAGTCTCCCCGTTGATCCACGCCACCGCGCTCCAGCCGTGCCGGTTGGTGGAAACCACTTCGCGGAGCGTCGTGGCGACGATCTTCACCTGCGGATGCTTCTTCACCACCTGGCCGATCATGCCGAAAAAGGCGCTGGGGTCGAGCTTGGACTTGGCGGCGACCTCCGGACCGGGGATGCCAAGGCCCTTTTGCAGGTCTTCCTCGTTGCCCACCAGCACGTCCACGTTCTTCACGATGCGGTCGACCACCGCGACCGCCCGCTCTTCGCCGCCGGAGATGCCCCACAGCTTGGCGCGGTAGTTCAAGTCGAACGACACTACGGCTCCAGCAGCCTTGGCCGCCTGCATGCCCTCGATGATCACCTCGGCGGTGGTGGGCGACAGCGCCGCGAAGATTCCACCGCTGTGGAACCAGCGCACGCCGCCCGCGAAGATGGCGTTCCAATCGAAATCGCCGGGCTTGAGCCGTGCCGCAGCCTCGTTCGAGCGGTTGTAGAAGACCACCGGGCCGCGCACGCCGTGGCCACGGTCGCTGTACACAGTAGCCATGTTGGGGCCAGTGACACCGTCGTGCTTGAAGCGCTTGTAGAACGGCTTCACACCCATGGCCCGGACGCGCTCATGGATCAGGTCGCCAATGGGGTAATCGACCATTGCGCTGACGATGCCGGTCTGTAGGCCGAAGCAGTCCGACAGGTTGGCGGCGCAATTGAATTCGCCGCCGCTGACGTGGAGGTGGCACTTGGTGGCCTTGCGGAAAGGAATGATGCCGGGGTCCAGGCGGTGGACCATGGCGCCTAGGGAGACGAAGTCCAGGGCGCCATGTTGGGGGATATTCAGACCATGGTTCATAAAATAGTCAACTGACTTCATAGTGCTTGAGGATTTCGGACCAGCGTCCCTGCGCCTGCAGAAGCAGTTCGATGGCTTCGCGGACCGCACCCTGGCCGCCGGGAACGCGGGTGGTGTAATGCGCGATCGCTTTGACTTCGGGCCGGGCGTTGGCCGTGGCGATGGCCAGGCCGACACGCCGCATCACCACCACGTCGGTGAGGTCGTCGCCGATATAGGCGACTTCGGCGGGAGCGATCCTGGCGTCGGCGAGAATCTCCTCGAGGATGGGGATCTTTTCGGTGTGCCCCTGGTACACGTATTTGAGCTTGCACTGTTTGGCGCGCTCGATGGTGGCCGGCGACACGCGGCCGCTGATCAGGCCCGTGGGAATTCCCAGGCGCGCCAGCCATTGCAGGCCGATGCCATCCTGGGAATCGAAGCCTTTGGTCTCCACCATGTTGCCGTCGGGCCCGGGCACGTTGTAGAGCTTGCCATCGGTGAGCACGCCATCCACGTCCATCAGGAGCAGGCGGATTCCGGCGGCCAGTTGGGTTACGTCTGCGGCCATTGTGCTAGACCGTGTAAGTGCCGGCCGACACGCTGCCGCCTTTGCCGGTCCAGTTGGTGTGGAAGAACTGGCCGCGGGGGCGATCCACGCGTTCGTAGGTGTGGGCGCCGAAGTAGTCGCGCTGGGCCTGCAGCAGGTTCGCGGGCAGGCGCCCGCTGCGGTACCCGTCGTAGAACGAAAGCGCGGTGGTGAAGGCGGGGACGGGCACGCCGGCTTCGACAGCCATGGCCACAACACGCCGCCACGATGGCTGGCAGCGGTCGATGACGTCGTGGAAATACGGGTCGAGCAGCAGGTTGGTGAGGCCGGGGTCGCGGTCGAAAGCTTCCTTGATCTTAGACAGGAAGGCGGAGCGGATGATGCATCCGGCGCGCCACACCAGGGCGATGCCGCCGTAATTGAGATTCCAGTGATACTCCTTGGCGGCCTCGCGCAGCATCATGAATCCCTGCGCGTAGGATACGACCTTGGAGGCCAGCAAGGCGCGGCGCGTGTCTTCGACGAACGCTTCGCGGTCGCCTGAGAACTGGTATTTCGGGCCGGAGAGAATCTTGGAGGCGGCCACGCGGTCGGTCTTCATAGCGCTCAGGCAGCGCGCGTACACGGCTTCGCCGATCAGGGTGAGCGGCATGCCGAGATCGAGGGAGTTGACGCTGGTCCACTTGCCGGTGCCCTTCTGCCCGGCGGTGTCCAGGATCTTGTCGACCACGTATTCGCCCTGCTCGTCCTTGTAGGCCAGGATGTCGCGGCTGATCTCGATGAGGTAGCTGTCGAGCTCGCCCTTGTTCCACTCGCCGAAGACGTTGTGCATCTGGTCGTTGCTCATGCCGAGCCCTTCCTTGAGGAGCTGATAGGCCTCGCAGATGAGCTGCATGTCGCCGTACTCGATGCCGTTGTGGACCATCTTGACGTAGTGGCCGGCGCCATCCTCGCCCATCCAGTCGCAGCACGGCGCGCCGTCCGGAGTGCGGGCGCAGATAGCCTGGAAGATGTCCTTGACGAGGGGCCACGCCTTCGCGCTGCCGCCGGGCATCATCGAGGGGCCGTAGCGCGCGCCCTCCTCGCCGCCGGAGACGCCCGTGCCGACGTAGAGCAGGCCCTTGCTCTCCAGGTATTTGGTGCGGCGGATGGAATCGGGGAAATGCGTGTTGCCGCCATCGATGAGCAGGTCGCCGGGATCGAGGTGGGGAAGCAGCAGTTCGATGAAGTCGTCGACCGCCTGGCCGGCCTTGACCATGAGCATAATCTTGCGCGGCCGCTTCAGCAGGCTCACCATCTCTTCGATCGAGTGTGCGCCGATGATGGTCTTGCGGCCCTTGGCGGCGTCGTTCAGGAATTCGTCGACCTTGGATGCGGTGCGGTTGTAGGCCACCACCGTGTATCCGTGGTCGTTCATGTTCATGATCAGGTTCTGGCCCATGACGGCGAGGCCGATCAATGCGATATCTGCGGTTGGTTCCATGCGGTTGCTCCTAAGGTGAAGCGGACGGAATTTCTTTTATAGCACGCGGCACGGCTGGGCTCCGCGGGCGGTTCTGCCGGCATTAATTTCCGGTTGCCAGCGGGACCATCACACCCCAAGTGAAACCGACGCTGGTTGGACAGCTCATACTGAATTGGCCAGCCGCGCTCAGCGGAACACGCCAGTCCACCTGATAGACGGCGACCATCCCTGGGGCCAGCCCGGCAAACGTGAGCTCGACTGGGGATTTGTCATAGGAGGGCGAGCTGACGTCAGTAACATCAACACAGGCCGGCTGCGGCGAAATGCGGGCCAAAGGCTCAGTTGACGGCGCGGCCTCGCCAAAGGGAACGGCGGGGCGGGTCGGATCGAGGCCGACCGCATAGGTGTGGAGGATTTCGCCGGCGTGGGCTGGATTGTCGATGGTGACCAGCGCGCTCCAGTCTTCATGGACAGTATTTACCGCCTCGGGCGCACCAGTGAGGACCGCCGTAACCAGATCGAATTGTGCTTCAAACGGCGAAGGTGAGCTCGCTACCACGTGGAGCGGCGCCTGATAATCTCCATAGTCGCCCGTGGTGGCGTCAGCGGGTACCAGTAGATCAATGCCAGCCGGGTCCACGTTCAGGATGGGCGCCGGTCGGCCTTGAATCGAGACGCTGACGCCGCCCAGGGATTCCGGCAAAGGCGGCACTGCGGAGAAACTGGCGGATGACAGGCCGCCGCCGGTAAGCACGACGCGTTTGCCCGGAGCGAGGCCCGGCGGGAATGGCACGAGGTAGGGAGTTGGCGAGGGAAACATCAGGTTCAGGAAGGGCGTTCGCGGGATCAGTTCCTGCACCTGGCCCGAACTCACGGAGATCCTGAGCAGCCGGCCGCCCAGGGTTAACGCATATGCTACCGTGCCATCGCCGGATAGGATGGCCTCCGCGAGGCCATCGGGTTCACTGGTGACATCCCGATTGCCATCGCCCTCGATGCCTGCCAGCCAGGCTTGCGGCGTCCCCGTGCGATTGGATAGGTATAGGACTTGGCGCCCGTCGTCCGTCATGGATGGGAAGTAGCCGTCGGCGACGAACAGGCTGGTGGTAGGCAGGCCGGGGCTGGCGACGCGCACTGAGTTCTTGTTGGTAACGGGGTCGTGCGCCGTGAGGAGGATGGTTTGGCCGCTGGCATCGATGGTGGCGTCAGCGAAGAGGACCTGACCGGATGGGGGCGGGACCTGCTGGATGGTTCCTCCAGCCAGGATCAACAGGGCCCCGTCGCTGGTGAGAACCGCCGTTCCGTTGTCGGCCACCAGTTGTCCCGTTGCCGAGGCGGTACTGTCCAGCAGAATGAAGCGGTTGGATGAGCCGTCCGCGTTGCCGTATGAGGCCAGGATCTGGCCGGTACCGAGGTCGATCGCATATCCAGCGTAGGGGCCGAATGATATATGCTCCCCGCCGGTTGAGGGCCAGTTTCCCGTTTCGGCTGAGCCAGAACTCACCGGGGTAGTCGCGGGATTGACCTTCGGTGACGACGGTGCTGGTGTAGCGATCGATCTTCACGCAGTTGTATACATCGGCCGCATTGCCGTCGAGGCAGGAGCACTGGCCGACGACGGCCCACACCGAGCCCTCCGATGCGGCGCGGAGGGCGGTCAGGTCGTATGCACTGCTGCACGGTTGGTCCTGGTTCGCGATATCCCGCGAATACAAAAGGTGGAGGCCCGAGGAATCGAACTGGAAGATTTTCCCATAGGCGGGTTCCGCGGTGTTCTTCTCGGCGAGCGGCGTGGCAAAGAAGAGAACCGATCCGTCGCCCGGGGTCGACAAGCTGGAGAACTGGGCGAATGCACAGGCCGATGTTCCGGCGCCGAACAGGAGGATCCGGAGCGTACGCCGGGTCCGGCCCTTCGAGGCTGATGTGCCCATGTTCCCCAATTCAAAGACTCGGAACCGGTTGGGTTCAACTACACTTGGAAGCGGCCATCATTAACGTGCGCTTATATTAACATCCAATTAACAACGGTTGCGCTCAGGGCGGGCAGGGGTAAAATCTGACTCATGATCAAAACACGTTTTCTCGGTGCTGTCCTTGGAACCGCCCTCCTTGCCGGGGGGCTTGCCATTGCGCAACCGCCTAAGAAGAATGTCTCGGCCGCACGCCATCCGAATCTCGCGGCCGCACAGGACCTCAGCCAGCGAGCCTATAACAGGATCATGCAGGCACAGCAGGCCAACGAGTGGGATATGCAGGGTCATGCCCAAAAGGCCAAAGAGCTGCTGGATCAAGTCAACAGAGAGCTGAAACTGGCAGCCGAGGCGGCCAACAAGAACGCCAAGTAGACAGACCGCGACATTCTGGACCGCTCCCTGACCGCGTGCCGGCAGGGAGCGATCGGTTCACTTCGCCGTGCCGGTCACCACGGTGTGGGGGCTCTTGGGCACGGGGTGTGCGGCCACGCCCTCAAAACCGGCCTCGTGCAACATGGCCTCGAGCTGGCGGAAGGTGTAGGCGTCGCCGGATGGGGTGGTGGCCAGCATCACGAGGCTGAAAGCCGCGGCCATGGGCGGCGAGACGCGGTCTTCGTTGGGGACGAATTCCAGCACCGCCACGCGCCCGCCGGGCTTCATCGCGCGGTGCACCTTCTGGAGCAGCCCGATGCAGGTGGGCGTGTCGAAGTGGTGCAGGAAATTGGTGAGCAGCGCGATGTCGTACGGCCCGCCGTAGTCCACGTCGAAGGCGCTGCCGGGCAGGGCATCGAAGCGAGCTTCGACTCCGGCTTTGCGGGCGTTGGCTTTCGCCACCTCGAGCACCGGAGCCCAATCGACCGCCACGATGCGCGCCTCCGGATGCTGCCTGGCCACCTCGATGCCGAACAGGCCGTGACCGGCGGCGATGTCGAGCACGCGCACCGGGCCGGAGAGTCCTTCCAGCACGATGCCTCCCAGCGGCGCCGCCACGGGCGCCATCATGGGCGCCATGCTGTGGGCGAACTCCACCCAGACGGGGTTTTCCGGTTCCACGCTGCCTTCGCCGGGGAGCAGCGTGCGGCCGTTGCGAATCACCTCGGCCAGGTTCTGGAACGAAGACACCATGGTCGAATTGCCGAGAAAGCGCGAAATCGAGGCGATGCAGGACGGAGAGCGCGGGTCGAGGAAGGCGGCGCTGGTCGGGGTGTGGCCGTATCGGCCATCCTTCTTGGTGAGCAGCTCGATGATGGTCAGGTAATCGCACAGAATGCGGATGCCGCGCGGGGACGCGGAACAGCGCTGCGCCAGCGAATCCACGTCGTCCAGCCCCTCGCCTATGGCGCGAAACAGATCCAGCTCGATGGCGGCGCGCAGAGCGGCGGTGCGCTCGTAGGCCAGCAGCGTTTCAAAAACCAGTCCGGGCAGGGGTGTGCCTGCCGGTTGTGGTGCGGTTCCCAAGGTAAAGCCTCCTTAGATTGGTTTTGTGATTATACCTCGGACGGTTTTGGGACTGGGTGCTTGCCAGCCGCGCAGCCTGCGACTGCGGAGGATCTGGCGAAATGGCTGCACGCTCTCAGCGTTGGTGGGGCAGGCGCTTTCGCCTGGATAGCGTCGGGATAAACCGGCGTGAAGTAGTGAATTATGACCGAAGAAACCAACGGCGAGGCCGCGAATTCGAGCGTAACCATCGGCGGCATAGGAGCCGTTGAGCTCGTTGCAAGTGCCAATCCAGGCCGGGTCGCCCCGGTCTTCCAATTGCTGCATGAATTCCAGGTTGTAATCGCCAGGAACGCCGAAGATGTGCCGGATGCCTGCCTCATGAAGCCGGCGGAGCAAGAAGTGTCCGATGGGTTGTTTCATGTCGTCAGCCTTTCCAGCAGACTACGCGACCAGAGACATCCCGTTAGAGGCGCAGATCAGCTTCTTGTTGACGAATTCCTGAATTCCGAGATCGGAAAGCTCCTTTCCATAACCGGACCTCTTGATCCCGCCGAAGGGCAGATCCGCTGTGCTTACCGACGGATAGTTGATAAAGACCATGCCGGTCTCAATTCTGCTGGCAACCCGTTTGCCCAGCTCGATGTCCTTGGTGTAAATGGAGCCGCCCAAACCGAAGGGAGAATCGTTAGCGATCGCGATCGCTTCCTCTTCATCCTTGGCTGACAAGATGAGAGCGACAGGGCCAAAGAACTCCTGTCTATACGCGGGGTTGTCGGGCGCTAAATCGGTAAGAATGGTCGGCTGCATAAATGAGCCCTTGCGGTTCACTCGCTTACCTCCGGTCAAGATCTTCGCGCCGTGAGCAACCGCCTCATTCACCTGCTTTAACAGGAGGGTAAGGGCGGCCTCTGATGCGAGGGGCCCAAGCGTCACGGTCTCATCGAAGGGGTCGCCGATTTTGAGCGACTCCAGCGCGCCGCGAAACATTTTGAGGAACTCGTTAAGCCTGGGTCCGACGAAAATGAATCGTTTCGCGCCGATGCAGGTTTGTCCGGCATTGCCGATCCGTCCTACGACGGCCATCTTCACCGCGTCCTCCAACTCATAATCTTCCAGGACGATGAACGCATCGCTTCCGCCCAGTTCCATTGTCGATTTCTTCAGATTCTTGCCGGCACGCGATGCAAGAGATTCGCCCGCCCGCTCGGATCCCGTCAATGCAACTCCTCTGGTACGTGGATCGTCGATGAGCTTCGCGACCCGATCGTTGGAAAGAAATACATTGGTATACGCGCCGCGTGGCGCGCCCGCCTCGATCAAAAGCTGTTCAAACGCGACTGCGCACTGCGGCACACCGGGTGCATGCTTCACCAGCATCACGTTTCCCGAGGTGAGATGCGGGGCGGCGAAGCGCGCGAGTTGGTAATAGGGATAGTTCCACGGCTGCACGCCGACTAGCACTCCGAGCGGGGAGTACTCGATGTACGCATCGCCGGCGATCGAATTGAGAGGGCGAGTTGCCAGAAACGTCTCTGCATGGTCGGCGTAATATTGGAGAATCGAGGCGCTAAGTTCCACCTCTCCCCGGCTCTCGGCGATCCGCTTCCCCATCTCGAGCGTCGCGAGTCGCGCGAACTTCTCCTTCTGTTCGAGCATCAGCGAAGCGGCCTTGCCGACCACCTGTGCCCTTTCGCGGATGGATTTCCTGGACCAAACCTCACGAAATGTCTGCTCGGCGGTTACGAGCATCTCTTCCATCTGTTGATCGGTGTGTTCGTCGAAGGTGCGCAGCAGCTCTCCGTTCGATGGGTTCACGCTTTGATAGGGAATTCGGGCTTTCGAGTGGATGTAACGGGTTGGGGAGCAGACGGCAAGAAGCACGGGGG
>OMOG01000350.1 GCA_900290305.1 Candidatus Sulfopaludibacter sp. SbA4 | reverse complement strand
CTTGCGGCATTGGAGACCTGGGTTATCACCGGCGCACTCACCGGCACCGTCACCACCGCGGTGCTGCTGTTCACACTGCCATAAGGATTGGTCACCAGCACCCAGTAACTGGTGGTCGAAGTCAGTGCAGGGGTCATGTAAGTGCTGGAATTCGTCCCTACCGGGGTGGAGATGTTGCCGGACGCGCCTTGATACCACTGATACGCGAGCGGCGCCGTCCCGCCGGCTGCAACGTTGAGGGTTGCGGTCTGCCCGCTCGCAATGGTGGTGCTGGCCGGCTGAGTAGTGATCACGGGTGGGGACGTTACCACCGGCTGCGTGAACACCCAGGCAGCGCCGGTATTGTTGTTGTCGACCGGCCCGCCGACGACCGCGGTCCGGCCATCGGAAGAAATCGCCACGGCCGAGCCTTGCAGGGCATCGTTGGTGGCGGCCCCGGATCCCTGGAATTCCAGGCCCTGCTGGGTCCAGACGCCGTTGTTGCGCATGAACACCCAGGTGCTGCCGATGGCGTGCGGCCTGCTGAATGTGCTGACCAGCGCACCCGGCCCGCCCACCACCGCCGTGTTGCCATCGGCGGAGAGCGCGGCCGACTGGCCCAGGTACCGGGAAGGGGCGGAGTCCGTGCCCACCAGCTTGCCGCCCTGCTGGGTCCACTGGCCGTTGGAGCGCGTGAACACCCACACGGCGCCGGCATTGTTGTTGTCGCCGGAGCCACCGATCAGCGCGGTGCTTCCATCGGTCGACAGCGCCACGGAAGAGCCCTGGGCCGCATTGCCGATCGCGCCGGAACCGGTGAGCTTGTTGCCCTGCTGGATCCAGGGCGACCCCACTCCGGCGCGCGTGAAGATCCACGCGGCGCCAGCCCCGGAGTTATCGCCCGGCGCGCCCAGAAGAGCGGTGTTGCCGTCGGCCGACAGGGCCACCGATGCGCCCAGGTGCGCCGTGCCCAGCGTGCCGATGCCCTGCATGGTCGGCACCGGGCATCCCCCGCAATTTTGCGGCTCGTCGGAAAATTTGCTCCATGCGCCGTTAAAGCGCGAGAACACCCATGCTCCGCCGGTCTCATTGTTGTACAGGTCGCCGCCGATGAGCGCGGTGTTTCCGTCCGCCGAGAGGGAGACCGAAATACCCTGATGGGAGATGCCCGCCAGGACGGTTCCCCAGAGCTTGGCCTGCTGGGTCCACACACCGTTGACCAGGGAGTACATCCACATGGCGCCGGTACCGCCGTTGTCGTTCATGCCGCCCACGACGACCGTAGTGCCGTCGGCGGAGACCGCCACGGAGCTGCCCTGTCCCGCGACCGGCGTAAACCCCGCGATGGGGGTGCCCAACGGCAGCTTGACGCCCTGCGCACCGTTGGTTCTGGTGTACACCCACGCCGCGCCCGCGCCGTTACTGTCGGCGGGCCCGCCCACCACCACGGTGCTGCCATCCGCGGATACCGCTACCGACGTGCCTTGCAGGGGAGCGCCTACGCTGCCGGCGCCCACCAGTTTATTGCCGGCTTGTGAGAACTGTGCTTGAACCGGCGCGGCCGTACAGATGAGCGCGGCCAGCATCGAAACGTATCTTCCGGGCATCGGATTCCTCCTTCGCGGAAAAAATCGCCCAAAATCATTTTAGCCCAATTATGTTTTAGCCGCTCGGCGAGAATCCGGATTTCTTGGGGGTCGCGGCCAAGATATGCCGGCAAGAGTGCCGGCACGGCACGCTGAGAGCGTGCGCCACGGTTCAGTGCGACCTGTTCGCCGTTGTGACGCGCTACTTCAGCGGAATGCCGGAGCGGCGCAGGCCGCTGTGCTTGTATCCGTACGCGAAGTACAGCGCCAGGCCGATTACCAGCCAGAAGCCGAAACGCTCCCACGCCGCGTCCGGAAGACCTTTCATGAGGAACAGGCAACCGGCCGCCGAGAGCACGCTCACGGGCCAGACCAGCGGGACCCTGAAGGGCCTGTGCCTCTCCGGCTCCTTGTATCGCAGAACCAGCACGCCCAGGCTGACCAGGATAAATGCGAACAAGGTGCCGATGTTGGTCAGATCGTAGGTCTCCGCGTCGTCGCCCACCAGCGACCACAGCGCCACGAAAATCCCGGTCAGCAGCGTGGTCGCCCAGGGGATGCGCGTGCGCGGATGAATCTTGGCCGCCCACTGCGGCAACAGGCCATCGCGGGCCATGGCGAAGAAGATGCGCGGCTGGCCGTACTGAAACACCAGCAACACGGCGGACATCGATACGGTAGCGCCCAGCGCGACGATCCAGCCGACGGCCTTGAATCCGGTCAGCTCGAGCGCGCGCGCCAGCGGATCGGCCACCGCGAGTTCCTTGTAGGGCACCATGCCGGTGAGCACGGCTCCCACGATCATGTAGATCACGGTGCAGATGCCGAGGCCGCCCAGGATGCCGATGGGGAGGTTGCGCTGCGGGTTCAAGGTCTCCTCGGCGGCGGTGGAAATCGCGTCGAAGCCGATATACGCGAAGAAGACAATCGCCGCGCCCTGGTGGATGCCGGTGAAACCGTTGGGGGTGAAACCGTTGGGGGCGAACGGATGGTAGTTGGCTGCCTTCAAGTGGGTCGCGCCGACCACCACGAACAGCGACAGCACCACCAGCTTGATGGCGACCATGATGTTGTTGGCGGTGGCGCTTTCCCGCGCCCCGCGGAGCAGCAGCCAGGTGATGAGCATCACGATGGCGAAGGCCGGCAGGTCGACCAGGATGGGAATCCCGGCGATGTGCGGCGCGGTACCGATCATTCCGTGGAGCTGGGGGTCGGCGCTGAGCAGCGCCCGGCGATAGCCGGTCGAGATCCAGTAGGGCAGGGTCACCCCGAATCCGCGCAAGAGCGTGTTGAAATAATCGCCCCAGGAAATGGCCACCGCCACGTTGCCCACCGCGTACTCCAGAATGAGGTCCCAACCGATGATCCAGGCGACGATCTCGCCGAGCGTCGCGTAGGAGTAAGCGTACGCACTGCCGGCCTGGGGAATCATGGATGCCAGCTCCGCATAGCAGAGCCCCGCCAACGCGCAGGCGCCTGCCGAGAGCAGGAACGAGAAGATCAATGCGGGGCCCGCGCCGGTCCGGATGACTTCGCCGTGTGGACCGATTTGACCGGCGGCCGCCGTGCCGATGGCGCCGAAGATGCCGGCGCCGATCACGGCGCCGATCGCGCCGATCGCCAGCATGATCAGGTCGCCGGCACGGAGGGTTCGCTTGAGGCCCTTGGAGCCTTCCGTATCCGACACCAGCGCCGCGATCGGCTTCCGCTGAAAGAGTTGGGACATCACCCGGAATTCTACCAGATGGGGCGAATTCACACGTAGGAAAATAAGCGTTGCTGGCGACCAACCGCTTGCTGACGGGGTGCCCTCCGGGCCCGGCTCCGACCGGAGCCACGACCGTGAGAAGCTGAGAAAAAATCGGTTGGCAGGCGAAAGCGCCTGCCCCACTTTTCGCGGCAGAAACTATCGTAAATAGCCTCTTACCGAGTTCCGGGCCACGCTGGTAATCACCAGCTCGTGCATCTTGCCATCCAGGCGGCCGTAGAAGATTACAGGCTCGTGGGCGCTGTGGTTGCGCAGCCAGATGGTACGGCGCTCGGGCATCACCCACATCCAGCCGTCCACGCGGCGGCTGGCCGCGTCGGTGGCGGTCACCCCCATGGAGATTCCGGGAGCCAGTTGCCGGCTGTGGTTTTTGTCGATTTCGAAGGCGACTCGACCTACCTCGGGCTTATGCTCGATGCCGCGACGCCGCGCTTCTACCGGGCTTCGGGCGCGGGCGCGATGTTCTTCCGCGACACTGGCCTCTGGTGCGGGTGGACTCGCCGCGGGCGCTTCCGCAACCTCCGCGGGCGCTTCCGCAACCGCCGCGGGTGCTTCCGCACTCGGCGCGAGCACCTCGCGCGCCTTCACGATGAACCGGTCGGGCGCGGCGCCTACGTAATAGAACGGATAGCAGGTCACGAGCGTAAGCTCGGGCGACTGGTGGGCAGCCAGCACGCTCACGTCTTGGGGACTCACGACCTTGGTGCTCTCCACCCGATACTCATGGCTTCCCGCGGACGTCTCAAACCGGATCAGGTCGTTCCGATGGATCTCGCGCAGGCCGCGAAAGAGCGTATCGCGATGGCCGGCCACGCCCACGTTTCCGCTCTGCCCCGGCAGTGCGGTGCCGGGAATGTGGCCGAGAGCCAGACCGAGGGTCTTCTCGTCGACGCCCTCGCGGACCATGGCATGCAGATCCAGCCGTGGAATCGAAAGGCGGCCCAGCAGGGCGTTATTTTCGATGGGGGGTGGCGGCGCAGGAGCCGTTGGAGCCATCGGTGGCAGCGCGGATTTCGCCGGCTCCGGCTCCGCGGAGCGAAGGCCCAGCTTGCCGCGCAGGTACTCNNTGGCGGTCGAAGGCCCAGTTTCCCCAATCCTGGTAGTGGTAGACCGCTTTACTGGCGACCGACCACCCCCAGACACCGAGTGCGGCCACACCCGCCAGCAGAAGGATTCTTTCAATCCAACGCCGGGTTCGACTTCTTCTGGCTCGGTATCTCGTCATAGCGGTAGCTGCTGCGAGTGATGGCGCTCAGTTTGCCGTGCTCCGGCGCTTCGGCCCGGACGCGAATATGCCGCACGGCATCGGCGCCATTTCCCGCCTGTGGAACGAACCCTATGGTGTAGCGCGCCCGTATGTCGTTCGCGATCTGGCGGCACACCGGAATGGTGTCGGGCGGGGTCTCGGGG
>OMOG01000726.1 GCA_900290305.1 Candidatus Sulfopaludibacter sp. SbA4 | reverse complement strand
CGGGGCGGGGGGCCGGCCGGCTTGGGCATTCGCGGTGCAGCAGGTCAGGATGGCCGCGGCGATGGAGGTTGCAATCGGGCACAGGCGGTGGAACGGCATGCAGACATGTTATCGCCGATCGGCACCGGGCGCACTACTTCGCCGCGGCCTTCTTCCCGCGGACCCAGTCCGCCAGCGTCTGCCATTCGGGATTGCTCTGCGAGTCCCAGTGTTTGCCTCCGGAATGGAAGGGATCGCCCCCGGCTTCCGGCGTGAGCGGATGCGTGAGAAGCCGGCTGGCCAGGGGGTCGCCCGGGACCACCAGGCGCTTGACGGAATCGAAGTTGCGGCGCGACTGCTCGTCGTTCCACGAGGTAGCGCCCGCGGACAGGCGCTCGATGCGGAACGTGGTGCCGGTGGAATGGCACACGTAGCAGCGCGCGTGTCCGGGCCGCTTCAACAGTAAGATCGGCTGAACGCGGGTCTTGAAGAACTCGAAGTCCAGCGAGGGCCCCTGCGCGGCCAGCGCGCCTGCCAGGGCCAACGGCGCCAAAGCCGCCGCCAAGCGAGTGAGCGCGGTTGACACTCTCGAAAAAGATGCGCCCCTGGTTCGACAAAATGTACGAGGTCGAAGAGCCGCCTGAAAGGCGGCTGCTGGCAGGATTGCCTGCCCCACGAGCTGAGCGAATTTTTCGTCGGCTTTGGTGGCCGGTCCCGGCCATGGAAACAGACGACACAAACCGATCCCGGCTTTGCACGGGCAAGCTATCTGTCCCACCAAGCGAGAGAGCGTCATGAAATGTCCCCCCTTCGTCCTACGTATTCTACACCGGCTTTGCCTGTACAATGGGGCAAACGTGATGGATCCTACGCGGCCGCCACTGCCGAATTTCTTCATCGTGGGTACGGGCAAGGCGGGCACTACTTCGCTGCACGATTACCTGGGGCAGCATCCCCAGATCTACATGAGCCCGGTCAAGGAGCCCAGCTATTTCGCCTCCGAGATCCGCGCCGCGAATCTCAGCGGGCAGTTCCAGCGGCACGTACAGAAGCAATCGCGGGAGCTGCCGAAACGCCTCAAAGACGGCCTGCCGGTGAAGCCGCTCGGCTGGCTGGCGTTCGAATGGGAAGACTACCTGCGGCTGTTCCAGGGCGTACGGGACGAGACCGCCATCGGGGATGCCTCCCCGTCGTACCTGTGGTCCGAGACCGCGGCGCAGAACATCTGGTCGCGCGTGCCGGAGGCCCGGATCGCGATGGTCTTGCGCGATCCCGCCGAGCGGGCCTTCTCGCACTATCTGCATCAACTGGCGGTGGGGCTGACCAAAGCGACTTTCCGGGAGCACATCGAAGCGTGCGCACGCGGCGGGCATCGAACCATCGGCACACTGTATCCGTTCCTCGAGATCGGCCTGTACCACCAGCAGGTGAAGCGCTACCTCGACCGGTTTCCCCGGGACCACATTCGCATTTACTGGTACGAGCAGGACTGGCGGCAGCCCTTGCGGCTGCTGGCGGACCTCTTCCAATTCCTCGACGTCGACCCGTCCTTTCAGCCGGACATCTCGCGCAAGAGCCTGGAGCGCCGCGCGCCGCGTTGGCCCGGCCTGAGCTACTTCCTGAAAAAATACAACGTGTGGTACCCGCTGCGGGCGTTGGTGCCCCCGCAGTGGCAGCCGTCTCTGAGTAAGATTGCCTTTCGGCGGGGCCAGTCGCTGGTGATGGACCCGAAAGACCGCCAGTACCTGGTGGATTACTACCGGGAAGACATTCTGAAGCTCGCTGCTTTGCTGGACCGCGATCTCAGCGCGTGGTTGTGGGTGGCTCAGCGGCCAATCACGTAGACCGCACACGGCCAGCAGAAGCCCGATCCGATGCTCCATTCCACCGTTCCCGTCAAT
>OMOG01000348.1:2269-2395 GCA_900290305.1 Candidatus Sulfopaludibacter sp. SbA4 | reverse complement strand
CGTATGGTGCCGCGCCGCGGCCTTTGCGCTTTTGAGGAACTCGCGCAAAACGGCCGCCGCGCGGATCAGTTCCTGTCCCGTATGGTGCCGCGCCGCGGCCTTTGCGCTTTTGAGGAACTCGCGCAA
>OMOG01000348.1:0-2259 GCA_900290305.1 Candidatus Sulfopaludibacter sp. SbA4 | reverse complement strand
GGCCTTTGCGCTTCTGGGGGAAGAAGGCGGTTTGCGCGGACAGAGTGACGGCCGGGGCGAGGGCCGCCGGGACGAGGAAGCCGGCAGAATCCTATTGTGTACCCGCGTGGGGCGATGGAATTTGCGACGTTGACCGGTGGGGGGCCATACGGTAGGATAGAAGTGCGGGGTGGAGCAGTCTGGTAGCTCGTTGGGCTCATAACCCAAAGGTCGGGTGGTTCAAATCCACCCCCCGCAACCAAGATTCTAGAGGGTTTACGAGCTACTAAGCGCATTCCTCAAACCCACATTAGCCCACGATAGCGAGAGGATCCGGTTTTTGGGCCGTTTCCTCTGCCGTCTGGGTGCCTTTCACCGTTTCAGGCTGCAATAACATCTCCTACCGTGTTCACCGACGAGTCCAGGAAAGACGCCAGGCGACAAGCGCCACGGGAGCCTGGTTCGGTGGAGCATCTGGCGTTCAATGTGTCGCGGGCAACGTTCACCCTGGCTCCGGCTCGATTGCGCGAACGGGGCATCGAGTGCCCGATTATTCGCGGGCGGTTTCCTGTTGCCGACATGCCTTCAGATTATGGTTCCGATGGAACTCAGGGATTTGACACAAGTCACGGCAGGTGCATCCCCAGCACGAGCAGTACGCCGAATGCACATGCGTAGACCAGCTCGCTCTTCCCCAACGCTTGAATCGCAAGCGCTTTAGAGCTACCGGCAAACCAAGCAAATCCTCGTAACAAGACCGGCAGGAAAGCAACCGCAGCGTACCAGCGGAAGTAGTGCCCAAGGCAGGCGGCCGCCAGCAAGGCCATCAGGATGACTTGCCCGATCAAGAACCAGCGCCCGGCCGATAGCTTCTCGCTACGATTCTCGGCATGTGCCGCATGGATCCGAAGCTGCACGAACTGGATCTGGTTGATGGCGAACAGGAGATTGGCGGCCCATAGGGACCAGGCGGTTGTCTCCAAATGCCCGGTGACAACATAATAGGCAGCGGGCGCCGCGGACGTCAGTCCCGAGGCCCCAATCATCTGTGACGCCGCCCGCGCACTTCGCCAAATCGGCTTGAGGGCGGCCTGAATGAGGAATGCGATTCCTGCGGCGGCGCCGATCCACAGCAAAGATCGGTGCTGCCCTCCCCAGAATAGCCAGATCAATCCGCTCGACGAAAGTACCGCTAAGGCGAGCGCGGAATTCCGCACGAGCCGCAATTCGTCCGGCGTTCGTGCGCGAATCGGCGCCGTTCCGATCCAGCTTTCGACGGGCGTTCGCAACCAGAATAGCGCGAGGGCCACGACGATGAAGGGTGCAAGACCGCCTGCTCCTCCACCCGCCCAAAGGCCCACGGCTGCGCCAGTCACCAACGGGACCAGCAGTATTCCCCACGCTCCGTGTTCACGGGGAACGATCAGGGACCGCCGCCGGTCCGCCGACGCTGTCGCGGCTGGCATTTTCGCACCTCCCGATCCATTGTCCTGCAAGTTGCGACTGCGGCCGGTGGGGCGGCCAGGCGGCGCGAGATTTCCGACGGAGAGACCGCTGAATGGGCAGGCGTGCAGATAACAACGGCACTGAGTATAAACCGCGAGTGCCGGCCCCCTGGACCACCGCTGGGCGACTTGGGATGCTGAAAAGCGGTCTGTCCCAATTTTGGGCTGTGCTCTCCCGAGGTAATATCGTGAACATGTGGCAGCGGATCTTCGCCCTCTATCTGGCTGCGCTGGCAGCTAACGCCGCGACGGAGGCGCACTTCCTCAACCGCACCGTCACGGTGAACGGCACCGAGTACCGCTACGTGGTATCCGTTCCTGGAGACTGGACTGCGGCCAAGACATGGCCTATCGTGCTGTTTCTGCATGGCTCGGAAGAGCGCGGCGACGACGGCGTGGCTCAGTCCAAAGCAGGACTGGCGAACGCCGTGCGAAATCATGCCGGCCATTTTCCCGCCATTGTGGTGATGCCACAATGCCGGCTGAAGGTTTCGTGGGAGGCTCCAGCCATGGAGGCTCAAATAATGGCGGCCCTCGACGCGAGCGCGAAGGAATTCAACGGCGACCCGCAACGAACCTATCTGACTGGATTCTCAATGGGCGGCTACGGCACATGGTTGATTGGTGCGAGGCATCCAACGCGCTTCGCAGCCCTCGTCGTGGTCTGCGGCGGGATACAATGGCCGGCGCCGCACAAGATCAGGCGGGAGGAGCCTTACATGGCCGTCGCCGACAAGGTAGCGGGCATCCCGGTTTGGATTTTCCATGGGAGCGC
>OMOG01000385.1 GCA_900290305.1 Candidatus Sulfopaludibacter sp. SbA4 | reverse complement strand
GGCGGGCTCGGGGTCGGGGGACGGCGGGTCGGGCTGGGGTTCGACTACGGGTTCGGCGGGCACGCGGCGGGATTTCAGGATGGCTAGGCGGTCGCTGTTGCGGTGGAAGGAGCGCTCGGCGGCATTCATGCGGGTCTGGAGGCGGAGGAATTTGCCGCTGGCCTGGCTGAAGATGTGGCCCAGGGGGTTGGCGGTATCGAGCTTTTCGGTGGTGTCGATTTCGTGCTGGGTGAGTTGGGCTTCCATGCGGCGGAAGCGGCGCATCAGCCAGACGGCGACGACGGCGGCGTCGACGGTGTCACGCTCTTCGGGGGTGACGGGCTGGTGAAGAGCGTAGTATTCGGCGCGGAGAGCTTCCAATTCGGCGGGATCTTCGCCGGGAAGGATCAGGGATTCGGAGTCGATGCCGGTTTTCAGGGCATTCCTGGAGGAGCGGGCCTTACCCTCGTCGGAGCGGGGGCCCGTGGAGTGCTGCGCGTTGAGGCGGTTGGCCTCGGTTTGTTTGTCGGAAGTCATGGTGTGGACCTAAAAAAGCCTCTCGGCCGGTAGAGACCGAGAGGCTGGGGGGCGTTTTTCTCCCTCAATTTACACTTAGCATGAAGGCCAGTGAAGACAAGGGGCGGAGTGGGTTTTGAGCGGGGAAGGGGTTTAGAATCAACGAAAAATAAAGTTCGAAAATCGGTACTGAGACGAGCGGGGAGGGCGGGTTTTTGGGGACGGCGGCGTAAGTGGGTGAAAAATGTGAGGGTTGCGCGCGGGCTATTTTGGGAGTTGTGCCGCCGGTCACGGGTCGAACAGATCGAACTGGGAGGACTCGCCGGCGGTTCCGGGGTTCTTCTTGTCTGGGCGCGTCTCCGTTTCGACGATGTTGAACCAGTACAGGTTGAGAATGGCGGCCAGTGTCGAACGCATGTCGCCCTCCGGCGAGTACCACGAGACAGTCCGGTTCGCTTCGAGCCGCGGAAGACCCTCGCGGTCGAAGAGGGCAACGGCCAAACGCGTATGATTGTGCCGCGCTGGATAGAGAATGCCGTGAACTTTCAGGTGATCCGGATGCTCGTAGATGGCTCGCGACCAGCGCTGGGCGATAGAACGGCTCCCCGCGAACAAGCGGCTGTCCGCCCCAATTCGAGCGAGACACCCCTGGCCGGCCAGGTCAATCAGCGAAAGGGGCATGGCCGGATAAAACTCCGTGAGGCAGCGCATCTTGAGTTCTCCGACGCCGACGGTCCGGTTCCCCGTTTCTTGCCCGAAAGTCTCAATGAAGGCGCCAAATTGGTCGCGCGCTGCGTACAGGACGGCATATCTCCCCAGTGGGTCGTCAAATCGATTCCGGCCCGTCCGCCCGAAGTACAAAGGGCATCGCTGTGCAGATGGGTGCGAAAAAGACTCCCGCCGTGCGTAGCGATCGGGAGGTTCCTGCGATGAAAATCCGCCGGCGGTTCCGGGTGCGGGCCCGGTTCAGAAGTCATGCAGCTCCGTGTTGTCCGAACTCTCTGGCCGCATCGAGCACTTCCTGTATCTCTCCTTCGCGGAGGAGGTCAAGCGGCCGCCGACCGCCCAACCGGGTGTTGGGGTTGATGAAAAAGACATTTTGCATCCATTCATCGTAGTTCGCAAGGGCCAGCAGCACCTGTTCCAGACCCGCGACGGTTCCGCGATCCGTGAATTGCCAGGCAGGGAACACGTACCCGCGCTTCCGAAAGGTAATTCCGACCAGTTGCCGGAGCGCGCGCCGCTTGTTTACCGCCTGTGGGGTAACGCCCAGGTATTCAGCGACCTGGTCTGTTTTGAAGACCCCTCCGTTTTCCTCAATGAGCCGGGCCTTGGCGTGCAAGCCATCGAGAAAGGCGCGAGCGAGCGGATCGGATTTCTGGATTTGCTCTAATACCTCCGCGTTGCGCATGGCGCGGAACATGGCGTGCCAGTTGTCGGGAGCTTTGGCGGCGTCAGACAAGGCAGATTCGGAGAGATCCATCAACTCCAGGATCAGATTTACGGCCTTTTCCGCCCACTCTCGTTTTGCGGGAACTTCCGCCTGGATGCGCTGCCGGAGTCGGCCGATCCATTCTGGTGTATCCCGCGGCTCATCCATGGCGGATGGCCGTGGCGCGGCGGTGGAGCGAGTCCTGGCGGCCTTTTTGTTCGCGGGCATGTTATGTATTATAGGAGAGAATTCAGCAAAAAGCGCTACTTGAAAAACCTGGGAAACTTTGGAAACCGGATCGCGATCGAGTGTAAGAGAAAAGAGCGTTCGCCTCGTTAGTGCGCCGTGGCGACGCCGCTCGCGATTTGCCGAATCCTGCGCCGTGGCCTCCCGCACTCTCACTCCCAGAAAGCACCCAAAGCTGCCAAATCATCCACAGGCCAAGCACGGTGGCGCCGGCCGATGTCGGAGGCGAAGATGGACGCGCCGATGACCCACCATCCCAGGCTGCGGATGATACGTCCAAATGGAGGCACATCACGTTGCGTAAATGGTCCTTTGTGCAACGTTTGCTAAAAACCAAAAACGCCCGACAAGATGGCTGGCTGTTCAGAGAAGCCGGGTTAGAACATCCATCTCAACTTGCCCTGCGTTGCCGTTCTCATCGATTTGGATTAAGAACGACCCGCACCGAATGAAGGACGGCACACGTAAAGACGCAAGGCCGATGAGCCTCGTCAGCTGATGGCGTTGCAGAGGATGTGCCCAGTTCGCGTCTTCAGGCTTAGTCTCAACTGCCGCCTTGAGACGACGGTCTCTTCCATACACTCCAAAATCTGGCCAGCCGTCTTTGACAGCTATACCGCCGACAGCCCTGATCTCCCTGGAAAAGCCAACTTCGAAAGGATTTCCCGATGCGGTATCGAAGGGCTCAGGGTTGGACTGAATCGCCGCAATCAGTCATTCAAGTTTCTTATTCATGACCTTTGTGGTAGACCCCGCACAGGATCGCATTCGCCTTGCGAAGCCCCATTTTACGCCAACCTCACCGAGAGTGTGCCGCGCAACCTCTAGCGAGCCTCGGCTATTTCTTGGGCTGTTCTTTCTCGGTTTTCACTCCGCCCCCGGCCTCTTCCGCCTTCGCCCAGAGCTGCTGCAACAAGTCGTCGGCAAAAATGTTACAGGAAATTCCGGAGTACGATATATCGAAGCTCTGCTCCTTCGCGATGCGCTCCAGTGTTGCTGGGGCATGCCCGAACCTGTCTCCAACTTTTCTTTCATACCTCCACGAATAGCTCAATTTGTCACTCCAAAGGTCGACGCTGTCCTTGTAGAGTTTTAGTGACTGCTCGAATCGAACCAGCTCGCTTCCGCGTCCACCCTTGGCCCGGAAAGCTTCGACGGCAGCGGCAAGCGCCTGGACCTTCTCCTTGCAGCTGCGTGAAGTTCGCCCCGACTGATAGTGTGCCGTGGATATCCGTAAGCGCCGCCTCTACTCTCTCCCGTTCCGCCGCTGGACGCCCCCCCTGGAACAGTAGGAAACCAAGAGCACAAATAACGACGAATTGGACTACGACGATTGTTGCCAGCACCTTGCTTCTCATGGTCGCCTCTAGAGGTTCTAGTAGTCTCCACTCCGCCTTGTCTGGGCAAATCCCATCTTTGCAGCCTCTCCGCTTTTGACGCAACCTGTGGTGGCTAAACTTGGTCGAGCGCTTTCCGCGCGGCCTCACCAAGTGTTTTCCCCTCATGCATATCGTGGACATCGTCACGATCTCCGGGGGCCAAGAAACTGACACGCCAATTTGTCGTGAATTTCATCACTGTCAAGTGGCCATCAAAGCTGTTGTCGGCCCTTTCCACAAGGACCTTGAATAACTGGAATTCTTCATCCGTGATCATCGCTTTCGCTCCTTTTGAATTTCCGATAGGAGTTGCTGAACTTGTGCTTTGAAAGCTTCCTCGTTCCACCGGGTGAGGAAGTCGAGCCAGTGACGGGGCGTGCCGTCGGGGACGTGCCGCCAGCCAGCCGCACGCGCGGGCTTGCCGACGAATATCACGCGTTCGGTGGGTACGCTCTTAATCTCGTTCTCAAGCTGTGATCGCCAGTAGCGTCCATACCGTCGACAATCGGGGTTATTTAATTTGAGCTTCGTCTCGTTGGCCGTATCCTTCCAGATGTCAGTGATGTACACACGCCGGAAGAAGTCTTGGGCGCAAGCACAAGCTGAAGCGCTTATGAGGCCGCGGAATAGCTGAGCTAGCTCGGCTTGTTTCGGTTCACTGAAAGCCCAGTCAAAGAAAATCTCCCGATGCCGGGTGATCGCCTTCTCCACAGTAGTGCATTGTGTTGTCCATCGGTCTGCCGTGAACGAAACTGACGGCGCTATGAGTATGACCAAAGCCTTGAACTTGCTGCTCGTGTCCCCGTGGTCGATCTCACCACCATATAGCGCGGGCAAAAGAAACTCTTGCTTGTGAGCCTCGGGGTTTTCGGAGTAGATCTTCTGAGCAAAGGCTGTAAAGTCGAACGCCACGGCCAAAATTGTACCATTGCGAACGCTCAACAAGGTTTTCATCGTGGTCAACGTGGCTTGTTTCCAGCGTAGCAGTCCTGAGGTGTGGTTGATTTTGACGCCATACCATTTGAGATGTGGACGCCATAGGGAGGAATTCTCGCCAAAAAACGGAGCACGCCGCCTGAAGGCGGCGGCGGGCAGGATTGCCCGCCCCACTTTTCGTACCACAAATGTACAAACTCCAGGCGTCGACAGTATGAAATGGAGTACTTAGCGACGTACGTTCTCGATGAATTCGAGCACAGGAATGCTACCCACCGGAGGTCGCCACAAGCCTACGACGTAAAGTGGCGCGCCACAAAAGCGATGTTCTTCTGGGTAGCCTCGATACACTGCTGTGGCCCGGAATGCGAGGTCTCGAACACCAGCCATCCGGGGTAGCCGATGGCGGCCAGCGCTTTTGCGGCATCGCCCCAGTTGAGGCGGCCGGGCTGCTCC
>OMOG01000248.1:22299-24596 GCA_900290305.1 Candidatus Sulfopaludibacter sp. SbA4 | reverse complement strand
TACACCTTCACAGCCTTGGCCCCTGCTGGCAACTACACGGTGACGCCCACGCGCACCGGCTACACCTTCAGCGCCCCGCAGACGTTCAACAACCTCAGCGCCAACCAGACGGCCAACTTCACCGCCACGCCGATCACGTACACCATTTCGGGCCAAGTGACCGCGTCGGGCGCCGCTCTGGCCGGAGTGACGGTGACGCTGAGCGGATCGCAGACCGGTGCGACCACCACGGACAATTCGGGCAACTACACCTTCACAGCCTTGGCCCCTGCTGGCAACTACACGGTGACGCCCACGCGCACCGGCTACGCCTTCAGTGCCCCGCAGACGTTCAACGGCCTGAGCACCAACCAAACGGCCAACTTCACCGCGACGCCGATCACCTACACCATTTCCGGCCAAATGACGCTGTCGGGCACCGGGCTGCCCGGGGTGACGGTGACGCTGACCGGGTCGCAGACCGGCTCCGCGACCACGGACAACTCAGGCAACTACAGCTTCACCGCCCTTGCGGCGGTTGGCAACTACACGGTGACGCCCACGCGCACCGGCTACACCTTCAGCGCCCCGCAGACGTTTAATAACCTCAGCGCCAACCAGACGGCCAACTTCACCGCGACGCCGATCACCTACACCATTTCCGGCCAAATGACCGTGTCGGGCACTGGGCTGCCCGGGGTGACGGTGACGCTGACCGGGTCGCAGCCCGGCTCCGCGACTACGGACAATTCGGGCAACTACAGCTTCACAGCCCTGGCGGCAGGCGGCAACTACACGGTGACACCCTCGCGCACCGGCTACACCTTCAGCGCCCCGCAGACGTTTAATAACCTCAGCGCCAACCAGACGGCCAACTTCACCGCGACGCCGATCACCTACACCATTTCGGGCCAAGTGACCGCGTCGGGCGCCGGGCTGACCGGAGTGACGATGACGCTGAGCGGGTCGCAGACCGGCGCGACCACCACGGACAGCTCAGGCAACTACAGCTTCACAGGCCTGGCGGCGGGCGGCAATTACACTGTGACGCCCACGCGCAGCGGCTACACCTTCACTTCCCCGCAGACGTTCAACAACTTAAGCGCCAACCAGACGGCCAACTTCACTGCCACGCCGATTAGCCAATCCGGAAATCCACCGCCATCGCCCGATTCGCTCAGTCCCAGCGCGGGGGCTGGTACAAGCCAGACCTTTGTCTTCACCTTCTCCGACCAGAACGGCTGGCAGGACCTGGAGGTAGTCGACATCCTGATCAACAACTACCTCGATGGCCGCAATGCCTGCTATCTGGCATACAGCCGCTCCGCAGGCGCCCTGTACCTGGTAAACGATCCCGGCACGGCGTTACTCCCCGGATTGGTGCTGAATGCCTCAGGCATTACCGGCAACAGCCAGTGCACAGTCACCGGCGCAGGCTCCGCCGCGTCCGGCAGTGGCAACACTCTAACCTTGACGCTGAGCCTGACCTTCGGCGCCAGTTTCGCCGGCAACAAGGTGATGTACCTGGCGGCGCGCGATCTGGAAGGAGGTAACTCGGGATGGCAGGCGCTGGGAACGTGGAATGTGCCTGGCCCGGCTATCTCCGGCCCGTCGGTAAGGGGCATGGCCCTGACCAGTTTCGGCCCGACCTACACGTTTACCTTCACCGACACGAACGGATGGCAGGATATCGCGGTGGCGGATATCCTGATCAACAGCGCCATCGACGGGCGACACGCCTGTTATGTCGCGATCGTCCCGTCGAGCGCATCGGGGGCTTCGTTATTCCTGGTGGATGATGCGGGCGATGCGGCAGGTCCATACTCGGGGATGGTTCTGCCCGGGTCGGGGTCTGTGACCAATAGTCAGTGCAGCATAAACGGCACGGGAAGCTCGATTACCGGAAATGGAACTACGCTGACGCTAACGCTGGCGATGACTTTCAGCCAGAACTTCGTTGGCAACCAGATCTTCTATTTGGCCGCCCGAAGCAACACACTGAACTCGGACTGGCAAGCGGTTGGTTCGGTCACCGTGCCATAGGGCCGGTGCCATCACCCCTGAACCGGAGCCGCCACATGCGCCCGCGCGAAGTACGAAGCCCCCAGCCCGAACAACACCAGCGAAATCCACTGCGACGTATCCAGCGGACCGCCCCACAAATTCCCCTGCTCGTGATACCGGAAAAACTCCACCACAAATCGCGCGGGCGAATACAGCATCAGGTACAAACTGATGATCGCGCCCGCGTCGTGCGGCTTGCGGATCCGCCAGTACACCACGCCAAAAATCGCGAACTCCGCAAAGGCCTCGTACAA
>OMOG01000248.1:0-22289 GCA_900290305.1 Candidatus Sulfopaludibacter sp. SbA4 | reverse complement strand
CGCAAAGGCCTCGTACAACTGCGTCGGATGCAGCGGCCGATTCAACGGCACCCCCACCAGCTCATTGGCCACCGGATTGGTAAACGTCACCGCCCATGATCGATGGCACTCGATCCCCAGCGCCCAATTCCGGCAACAGGTCGTCCGAATCGAATATGCCGGGAGCGAGCGGCCGCGTTCCCTTCCGATGACAGCCCTCAATGAGATCCTGCAGCTCAGCCATTTCTTTCTTCTCCAACTCCAGCGACATGGCGAAGCCGCAGCTCATTTCCGGGATTGCCACCCGATATCCCGCGGGAAAGATCGCCGACAGCCGGTCGCGAAGAAGGAGGCGCGATGGCCCGAGTGCATCGGAATGCATGAAGGCGACCGAATAGATCTCACCATTGTCGCGGCGGAGGGCATGCGTGGCCGGAGGGTCTCCGGTGTGCTCCGAAAGATTGCGAAGAGCCAGCGCCTGCCAGTCGAGTCCCTGTTTTGCCCAACACGCCTGCAGGGCTTGATTGACATATAACTGCATGTTGTTGGGTCGCATCACAGCCCACGTAAGCCCGATTTGGCGCGCACGCAAACGCTGGTACGGTCCGAACCAGCTACCGTCGGCGAAGAATGCGGACGGCACGAAAATCGGGACCAGGCTGGCCTCGAAGCTCTCCAAGGTCTGTCTCGGCGAATTCATACACCCATGCTGACATCCGCGCCGCCGGGAGGGAAAGATATCGAAAGCTAACTGGTGACTACCCCTGCACCGGAGCCGCCGGCCGCGCCACCACACGCGCCCGCACGAAGTACGAAGCCCCCAGCCCGAACAATAACAGCGAAATCCATTGCGAAGTGTCGAGCGGGCCGCCCCACAAATTCCCCTGTTCGTGGTACCGGAAGAACTCCACCACAAACCGCGCGGTCGAATACAGCATCAAATACAAACTGATAATCGCCCCCGTGTCGTGCGGCTTGCGCACCCGCCAGTACAACACCCCAAAAATCGCGAATTCCGCAAAGGCCTCGTACAACTGCGTCGGATGCAGCGGCCGATTCAACGGCACCCCCACCAGCTCGTTGGCCACCGGATTGGTGAACGTCACCGCCCACGAGCGGTGGCACTCGATGCCCCAGCAGCAGCCCGCCGAAAAGCAGCCCAGCCGCCCGATCCCGTGCCCCAGCGCGATCGCCGGCGCGAACACATCCGCCGTCTTCAGCAGCGGCAGCCGTGTCCGCCGCATGTACCACCAGGAGACTCCCAGCGCGGCGATCAAGCCTCCATAGAAGATCCCGCCGGCCTGCAGCGTGGCCAGCGAGAAGAACTCACCCGGATGATCCAGGTAGTACCGCATGTCCACCAGGAACATCATCACCTTCGCGCCCGCAATCGCCGCCAGCGCGCAGTAGATTCCCAGGTTGGTCACCGTCTCGGGGTCGAGCTTGGCCTCCTTCGCCAGCCGCGAGGTCATCCACAGGGCCGCCAGAAACGCCAGCGCCACCAGCACTCCATACGTGTGGAGAAACGAAATGTGGAAGATCTCAGGGTACATTTGCCGCCTGCTCCTTCGGCCGGAAGAGATGCAGCAGCAGCAGCCCGCTGCCGATCACAATCGCCGAGTCTCCCAGGTTGAACGTGTACCAGTGGTAGTTGCCGATATAGAAATCCAGAAAATCGGTCACCTGCCCCCACACGATCCGGTCGAACACGTTGCCCGCGGCCCCGCCCAGGATCAAGGACAACCCGGTGATCGCCAGCCGGTCCAGCCGCTGCGTATTCCAGAGCATCGCGCTCACCAGCCCCACCGCCGCCACCGACGCCGCCACCAGGATCGTGGTCCGCCACTCGGAAGTCGAGTTGTTGAACAGCCCAAAAGCCACGCCGCGGTTCTGCGAGCGCACAATGTCGAAGAATCCGGGAATGATCGGGTAGCTGTCGAAAAACGACACCCGTGTTTCGATGATCCATTTCGTCAGGCGGTCGAGCGCGAACACCACCGCCGCGGCGCCGTAAGCCTTGAGCCGGAGATCAGCCATTCAACATCTCATTGACCGCGTCCACGCAGCCGCCGCAGATCGTGGGGAACTTCGCATCCGAGCCGACATCGGTCGTATACTTCCAGCACCGCTCGCACTTCTGCCCCAGCGCGCGCTCCACTTTCACCCCCAGTGAACCTTCGGCCACCCGTTCCAAATCCACTTGGGAAACAATGAATAGCCCCGGCAACTGCGCCGCGTACTGCTCCAGCAGCGGATACAGATCGCCATTAGCCGAAAGACGAACCCGAGCCTCCAGCGGGGCGCCGATCAGCTTTTCGTTGCGCGCCGTTTCCAGGCTCTTCAGGACGTCGCCCCTCACTTCCATTAGACGATCCCAATCGGCGCCCCGTTTCCGCGCGGCGTCATCCAGGCCCGCGGTCAGTTCCGCGGGCTCCGGGAAATAGGCCATGTGGACGCTCTCCGCTCGTCCCATATGCCCCCAAACCTCTTCCGCCGTGAAAGACATGATGGGCGCGATGAGCCGCACCAGCGCGTCCAGCAGACGGTAGAGCGCGGTCTGCGCGCCGCGCCGCGCCTGTGACTTCGTGGCCGAAGTGTACAGCCGGTCCTTCAGCACATCGAAGTACACGTTGCTCAGGTCCACCGTGGCGAAGGCATAGAGGGCGTGGTACACCTTGTGAAATTCGAAATTGTCATACCAGCCGCGGCACCGCGCCACCAGGTCTTCGGCGCGCAGCAGCGCCCACTGGTCCAACTCCGTCAATTCACCGGCTGGCACCGCGTCCTTCTGCGGATCGAAATCCGAGGTGTTGCCCAGCAGGTAGCGAAACGTATTGCGCAATTTCCGGTACGCGTCCACCAGCCGCGTCTGGATCGTCTCCGAGAAGCGCACATCCTCGTTGAACTCCACCGACGCCGACCACAGCCGCAGAATCTCCGCCCCGTGATGCTTCCACACCTCGTCCGGCTCGATCGAGTTGCCCAGCGATTTGTGCATCGCCTTGCCCTCGCCATCCAGCACCCATCCGTTCAAGGCGCAGAAGCGGTAAGGCGAGCCGCCCTTTAACCCGGTGCCCACCAGCAGCGAGCTGTGGAACCAACCCCGATACTGGTCGCCGCCTTCCATATACACGTCCGCCGGCCACGTCAGCCCGAAGCGCTCGTTGAGCACCGCCAGGTGGCTCGATCCGGAATCGAACCACACGTCCAGAATGTCCGTCTCCTTGCTGAATTCCGAGCCGCCGCACTTCGCGCACTCGATCCCGGCCGGCAGCAGATCGGCCGCGCTGCGCTCGTACCACACGTCCGCCGTGTGTTCGCGGAACAGCTCCACAATGCCGTCCAGGATGGTGCGATCCGTGATCGGCTCGCGGCACTTCTCGCAATAAAAGACGATGATCGGCACGCCCCAGATGCGCTGCCGCGAGATGCACCAGTCGGGGCGCGTGCTGATCATGTTGGCGATGCGCTCCTCGCCCCACGTCGGCATCCATTTCGTTCGGTGCACCGCCGCCAGCGCGTCCTGCCGGAAATTGTTGAGCTCCATTCCGATGAACCACTGCTCGGTGGCCCGGAAGATCACCGGATGGTGGCACCGCCAGCAATGCGGATAGGAGTGCGCCATCTTTTCCAATCCCAGCAGCGCGCCCGCCGACTTGAGAATCTCCACCACCAGCGGATTGGCTTCCCACACCGTCTTGCCGATGATCTCTTCCGGCAGCCGTCCCGCCGCGCCCGTGGCATGGAAGAACCGCCCCGCGCCATCCACCGGACAGTAGGTCTCGATGCCGTACTGCCGCCCGCTGACGTAGTCTTCCTGCCCGTGACCCGGTGCGGTGTGTACCGCCCCGGTGCCCTGCTCCAGCGTCACGTGGTCCGCCAGAATGCCCAGCGAATCGCGCTCCAGAAACGGATGGCGGAATACCGTCCCTTCCATCTTCTCGCCCGCGAATGTCGCCACCACGGAGGTATCGCTCCAGCCGCATTTCTCGGCCGTCGCCTTCAATAGCTCCGAGGCCACGATGTACACCGCACCCCCCACATCCACCGCCACGTACTCGAACTTAGGGTTGTAGGCGATGGCCATGTTCGCCGGCATGGTCCACGGAGTCGTGGTCCAGATGACGCCGTACACTTCCGTGGCACAGGCATTCGTGCCTGTGTTTCCCAAAGCCGGGTGAATCTTCGCCGGGTCCGACGTCAGCCGAAACCGCACCCAGATCGAAGGGCTGGTATGGTCCTTGTATTCCACCTCGGCCTCGGCCAGCGCGGTGCGGTCCTTGATGCACCAATGCACCGGCTTCAGGCCCTTGTACACATAGCCGCGATCCAGAAAATCCACGAACGCGCCCGCGATCACCGATTCGTAGTGCGCGCTCATCGTGAGGTACGGATCGTCCCATTGTCCGAGGACGCCCAGGCGCTTGAAATCCTGCCGCTGCAAGTCGATATATTTCTCCGCGTACTTGCGGCAGGCTCGCCGGATCGCGATGGCCGGCATCTGCGCCTTCTTCGCCCCCAGCTCGCTATCCACCTTGATCTCGATGGGCAGCCCGTGGCAGTCCCACCCCGGCACGTAGGGCGAATCGAAGCCCGCCATAGTCTTCGATTTGACGAAGAAATCCTTCAGGATTTTGTTGAACGCGGTGCCCAGGTGAATGCGCCCGTTGGCGTACGGCGGCCCATCGTGCAGAATGTACGTGGGACGGCCCGCGCGCGACGCGCGAATGCGCGCGTAAAGGTTCTCCTTCTCCCACCGCTCCACCATCTTGGGCTCGGTCTGCGGAAGGTTGGCCTTCATGGAGAAGGCGGTTTTCGGCAGATTGACAGTCTGCTTCAGGTCTACGTTTGGCGAATCCATTTTCGGGGTAACTACTATGTTAGCAGTACCGTGGCGCACGCACTCGTGCGTGCCGGGTCGAGACTCGTCTCGACCCAGCCCTAGTTTGCCGGATACCCCGGAGTCGATTTGACTTCCGCAATCTGTTTGTCGTGCCGAATCGTGTGCAGGGGAACGTAAATGAGCCACTGATAAGCGTTGAGCGTGCCGAAAACCGGGAACGGGTGCACCACCGTATGCTCCTTCAAGGCCACCTGGGTCTCGCCGGCAAACTTTACGATGTCCACGCGCTGCTTCTCAAACCGCTCCTTGACTTGAGCCCGTGTCAGCCCCTCGTGCGGCACGATCGGCTCGGGCGCCACCGCCTTGCCCTGTCGCGACGGCATCACCCGGATGATGAATTCGGTCTTGCCTTTCGTCTGCTCCTCCCAAGCTGGATTTGGCGGGCTTGCCGCAGCCTTTCGGACAGAGGCAAAGAGCAGAGCTTCGGCCAGGACGATATGCTCTGCCGTCTCACCTACCGACCATCGCTCGGGCGCAGGCTTCCATTTCCACTGAGCGTCGGAGACGCCGTCGATGGCCGCGAAAAATTCCTGATGCGATTCGTCCAGCCATTTGAGGACTTGCGTTCGTTCCTCCGCGGAGATGTGCGGGTCGGCTGCGCGTAGTGGCAGGGTGAGCACCGCGAGGCACAGCAGCGATTGCAGGATCCCTATCAGGATAGAGGTGGCTGTGGCGGCAGCGTGACCTTTGACCTCAAAACTTGCCAGGGCAACCAGCCCGGCGATTGCGAACTGTCGTATGTGCATGGTGTCCTCTACTACACTATAAATGGGACTTGGCTTCCACCGGAACGATCGCCAGGTCAACCGCACGAGGGCCGAAGTGAGCACCGAACCTTGGCTGCGCGGACCCATCGCGGGCGTACACCCGCTCGCCGCCGCCATTCTGTACGCGTTCCAGCAGGCGCGCGAAGACCTGGCGCAGTATACCGCGGGGCTCACGCCCGAGCAGATCTGGGCCACTCCGCACGGTCTCGGATCGGTGGGCTTCCACTTGCGTCACATCGCGGGAAGCACCGAACGCCTCATGACCTACCTGCAAGGCCGCGCCCTTAGCGCCGGGCAATTGTCCGCCCTGGCCGCCGAGCACGAGCCTGCCGGAGCGGGCCGCGACGCATTGCTCGCGCTGATGGACCGGGCCTTTCGCGATGCCGAAGCGGTGGTGCGGGCGATCGATCCCGCGACGCTCGCGGAGCCGCGGACGGTAGGCCGCAAGCAATTGCCGACCACCGTGATCGGCCTCCTCACCCACATCGCCGAGCACACCCAGCGGCACGTGGGGCAGGCCATCAGCGCGGCGAAGCTGGCGGCCCGATAACCCTCACCTGCCGCGGGCTACTGGGTGTGCGCAGGCCGCGCGGTGAGTCATTTTTCCTCGAGATTACGCGATACAATTTAGGGCCGAATCGTCAGGCAACCAATCAGAAATCGAGGGTGGGTTCAATGAAAAATCCGATATCGCCAGTGGTGCCGCAGGGCCCAGCTCGAAGCGCGATACTTTTCCCGCTGTTCTCCCTGGTGCTCGCCGTCTCTCCGCCTGCCCGGGCGCAGTTCACCCAGCAGGGCACAAACTGATCGGCGCCAGCGGCTCGGCAGTTGCCCTGCAGGGCACTTCCGGCGCGCTCTCGGCGGACGGGAACACGGCGATCGTGGGAGGGCCACAGGATGCCGCCATTGGGGGGGAAATAGGCGCTCCAGGGGCGCTCTGGATTTACATTCGCAGCAACGGCGTATGGGTGCAGCAAGGCCCCAAACTGCTTGCTACTGGCGGCGCGAACGCGGAACTCGGCTACTCCGTCGCCCTTTCCGCGGACGGCAATACGGCCATTGCGGGTGGGCCTTTCGATGCCTCCCTCACCGGTGGAGCTGCCTGGGTGTTCACGCGCGCGAACGGGGTCTGGAGCCAGCAAGGCAACAAACTGGTCCCCTCCGACGTGTCGGGCTCCCATACGCAAGTGGGCTGCTCAGTCGCCCTCTCGGCCGACGGGAATACAGCGCTCATCGGCGGTCGCTTTGATAGCAACGGGGCCGGAGCCGCGTGGGTATTCACCCGAACCAACGGCGTCTGGAGCCAACAAGGCGCCAAACTGGTCGGCGCTGGCGCCTCCTCCGGCAGCGCGAATCAAGGCTCCTCTGTAGCGCTTTCCGCTGACGGGAATACGGCGTTGCTGGGTGGACCTGAGGACGGGACTGCCACTTTCGCCGGCGCCGCGTGGGTATTCACGCGCAGTAACGGGGTCTGGAGCCAGCAGGGCCCCAAACTGGTCGGTACCGGAGCGATAGACGGAGCGATCGGAGCGGGCCAGGGCTTTTCCGTAGCCCTTTCCGCCGACGGGAACACAGCCGTCGTCGGCGGACCATCAGACTCGCCAGGGCAGGACGAACACTGCAACTATGGAGGGGTGCAAATAGACCATGTGGCCGCCGTCGGGGCGGCGTGGGTTTTCACGCGCACGAACGGTTCCTGGAGCCAGCAAGGCAGCAAACTGGTCGGTACCGGCGCCGTCGCAGGCGTTGCGCATCAAGGGACTGCGGTCGCGCTCTCCGCCGATGGCAATCTGGCGCTTCTCGGAGGACCCGATGACGCTCAACCGGGGGGAGATTGCGAAGGCACTGGCGCGAACTGGGTCTTCACCCGCCGCAACGGGCTCTGGAGCCAGGAAGGCAACAAGCTGGTCGGCAGCGGCTCCGTGAACGGACCGTTTGGCGGATCGGCGCAAGATGTGCTGGGGCTCTCGGCCGATGGCAGCACGGCTCTCATAGGCGGACCCAGCGACAATAGCTTCGTGGGAGCGGTGTGGGTGTTCACCCAGCCTGCAACCACGCATTTCGCCGTCTCGGCGCCCACATCCGCCCCCAACTGCCTGCCGACGCAACTCTGGTCAACGGAACGGGCGGCTTCCCGGCGACCCTCCCAACCGCGGGCAACCAGACCATCACGGCTGCCGACACCGCCGTGGCCACCATCACAGGGACTTCGAGCACGATTGCGGTCAACCCGGCGGCGACCCACTTCACTGTCTCGGCGCCCGCGTCGGCCACCGCCGGAACCACCTTCAACTTCACCGTGGCTGCGCTCGATTCCTCCAACCACACCGTGCCCACCTACTCCGGCACCGTGCACTTCAGCAGCACCGACAGCGCCGCGGCCCTCCCGGCCAACGCCACCCTCACCAACGGAACCGCCACCTTCGCCGCGACGCTCAATACCGCGGCCAGCCAGACCATCACCGCGACCGACACCGCGGCCGCATCCATCACTGGAACCTCCGCCGCGATCGTGGTCACAACCACGGCCGCCGTCCCGCCGTCGCCAGTGTCGGTCACCCCGCCGGGCGGGAACGCGCCGAACCCCACTTACACCTTTATTTACTCCGATCCGCGCGGCTACCTCGACCTGAACGTGGTCGACATTCTGGTGAACAACTTCCTCGATGGCCGCCATGCCTGTTACCTGGCTTACATTGTCGGATCGAGCACCCTGATTCTCGTCGATGACGGCGGAGATGCCGGCGGGCCGTACGCAGGAAATGTGAAGCTGGGCAACTCCGCAGCCATTCAGAATAGTCAGTGCGCGGCGACCCTGGTATCGGCCACTGGCAGCGGCAACACACTGACTCTGGTACTGACTATCGCATGGACCAACAGCTTTGCCGGCGACAAGATCGTCTACATGTCGGCCGGCGACGTGTCGTCGAACAACTCGGGGTGGTATCCGTTGGGCGTCGCGCGTGCGCCGGGAGGCACGCCCACCACGACCACCGCGGTAGTGTCGATGACGCCCAATCGGGGAACCGGCCTCGGCCCCACGCAGTTCACCTTCAACTGGTCCGACACAAAAGGGTTTGCCGATCTGGGAGTGGAGAACATCCTGATCGACAATTTCCTGGATGGCCGCCACGCCTGCTACCTGGCCTTCAGCCGGCCGTCGAATACGCTGTTCCTGGTGGACGATGCCGGAGACGGCGGCGGACCATTCGCGGGCAGCGCTTCCTTGGCCGCGGCGGGCACCATCCAGAACAGTCAGTGCACCGTGAGTTGGGGCGCCACGGCGGTCAACACTACAGGCAACAACCTATCCCTGACCCTGAACATCGCGTTCACCGCGGCCTTCGCGGGCAACCGGGTCATCTATATGGCCGCGCGGGACCTCAACGACGCCAACAACACCGACTGGCACGCCATGGGCACCTGGACCCCGCAATAGTGGGGCAGGCGCTTCCGCCTGCCAACCCCGCCTCCCCCGCTCAACCCGTTCAATCGCCGTACAACCAATCATTTCAGCGTTTTAATGGCAATCGGTAGTCCCCCGGCAGCGCCATTCCCTATACTTTGGACAAGTGCACGTCTCTCGTGAGGCGGCGCCGCGTTCATCATTCTGGGTAAACGTCGAGGAGCCGGAAAATCATGCACAAGCCTGTCAAATACGTAGAGAAAGCCCTCACCTACGCCGCCGGTGCGGCATGGGTGGTCTTCGATAAGCTCAATCAGATTGGCCAGAACCCCGGCTTCGTGCCGAAATGGTCGGACAAGCCTCTGCTCAAATCGTGGGAGAAAACCAAGCCTCCCCTGGGCTGGCCGCGCGACACCGATTCCCTGTGCCCCCGCTGCGTACCGGAAATCCGCCAGCAGATCCTCGACGGCAAGGCCCCCCTCGAAGTCCTCTATACCGACAAGCCGGGCGAGATCAAGGCCAAGGTGATCGAGCGCGATGGCAAAATCCTCATGGTCAAAGACTGCCCGATTCACGGCCACTTCGAGGACGTGATGGCCATCGACACCGCGTTCTTCAAGCACCTCGAAGACGTCTTCCCCGGGCGCGATATCCGCGCCCACAACGATTCCCGCCTGCACAAGCATGGATCGAGCACCATCACCCACGGCCGCGGATCGGTCCTCACCGTGGACCTCACCAACCGCTGCAACATGATGTGCGACCCCTGCTTCATGGACGCCAACCAGGTCGGCTTCGTCCACGAATTGAGCTGGGAAGATATCCAGACGCTGCTCAACAACGCCATCACCATCAAGCCCAAACGCCAGATGTCGGTGCAGTTCTCGGGCGGCGAGCCTACCATTTCGCCCTACTTCCTGAAGGCCGTCAGCTACGCGCGTGAAGTGGGCTACACCTCCGTGCAAGCGGCCACCAACGGCATCGAGTTCGCCAAGGATCCCGAGTTCTGCCGCAAGGCCGCGGAAGCCGGCCTGCGCTATGCCTACCTGCAATTCGACGGCATCGGCAACGCGGCCAACGCGCACCGCAAGGTCGGCAACCTGTTCGACGTGAAGCTGCGGGCTATCGAGAATCTCTATGCGAACGGGGTGGACATCATCCCGGTCATCACCATCATCAACGGGATTAACAACGAGCAGGTGGGGCGCATCGTGCAGTTCGCGCTCGATAACCCCAAGAAGATTCCCTTCCTCTCGTTCCAGCCGGTGTCCTTCACGGGCCGCGACGAGGCGGTCACCGACGAGCGCCGCGCCGCCCAGCGGTACACGCTCTCGCACCTGGCGCACGACGTGAAGAACCAGACCGGCCTGGGCGAACCGGCTCGCGACTGGTTCCCCATTTCGTTCATCTCCACCTTTTCCGACTGGAGCGACCTGGTGCACGGGCCCCAATACAACTGGGGCCAGTTGAGCTGCGGCTGCCACCCCAATTGCGGCGTCGGTATGGCCGTGATGGTGGACAAGGAAACCAGGGAAGCCAAGCCCGTGACTTCGTTCTGGAACGCCGACCAACTGGCTCGCGATGTGGCGCGGGTCAACGACGCGGCGCGCGGCAAGTGGCTATCGATTATCGGGATGGCGCTGGCCGCGGCGCGCAATTACGATCCCTTCGAGGCGCCCACGCATTTCAAGCTGCGCGACCTGTTCCAGAAGCTGGACAAGACCTTCGGCGCCACCGGCAAGAGCTACGGCAAGGTGGGCAAAGACCGCACCATGGACGATATCGAGAAGCGCCGGCGCGACCGCTGGAACTTCCTCTTCATCGCCGGCATGTGGTTCCAGGATCTGTTCAACTACGATTTCCGCCGCACCGAGCAGTGCATCATTCCGTACGCCACGCAGGAGGGCGAGATTTCCTTCTGCGCCTACAACACCGGCGTGGGCTGGCGCAACATCATCGAAAAGATGCACATGACCGCCACGCTCACCAAGTGGTACGACGAGCACGGCCGCCACGAAATCTTCGCCGGCGGCAAGACCGTCCCCTTGCGCAGCAAGGACCACTCCCTGGTGCTGCGCGAGGAGATCGTCACCAACGAAGAGCAGCACGACCTCGACCGTTTGGGGATCGCCAAGAACGCCCGCGAGGAAAAGATGCGCGCGCGCGACGCCCGCAACAAGGAGCAAGCGGAGAACGAGCGCATGATGAAGCTGTATCGCGAGCACGTGCTCAAGGAACAGCCCGGTCCGGCGCTGGTGCAGATCGCGCCCACCCCGACGCCCGTCGCCAAGCCCGTAGAGGAGCGCGAAGAAGTCGGCAGCTTCGGCGATTAGTGGGACAGGCCTCCTGGCCTGTCTTTCCAGGCAAACAGCATCAAGCAGGTATCTCCTTCTCTGTGGGGCGGACGCTCTCGTCCGCGCGGGTCCCCCTGGACCCGCTCTTTGTGCCCGGCAGGAACAGGGCCCATTGATTCACCCGCCGAAATCCGGCTCGATGACCTCATGACCTCACATAGCAGGTGCAGGAGGAGAAGGGGGCTCGTGACCGGAAACGGTATGTGCGCGTCGCCCTCCTTTGCCCCTCGGCCAACGTGCAAGTGGCATCGCGGAACCCGCATATGATCGCGCCCCGGCTGCGCGTTCAGATGGATACGAACCATATCGACCGCGCGCTTCGGCATCCGCAGATGGAATTGGAACGAACGGATCCGCCACCCAGGTGGCTGCGGCTCCATCCGTATGGTGAACTCCAGGCTCGTCCCGGAGACGAACTCGACCGACGGACACTCCAACTCGCAGGCACCGCCCGCCTGCTGGCGTAGTTGGACGATCTTGTCGCGTAGTTTCTTGATGCGCCTGTAGTCCTCTTGTCGCGCCAAGTACGCCCGCATCTGGCGAAGTTGCTCGGATGGATTCAGGTTCATCGCCTGGACGGCGGCCTCGTAGGCTTTCTCTCGCTCGGCTGCCAATTTCTCCAGTTCGCGGTTGATGTTCAAGCGGCGTCTCCCGCGGACATGTCATCTGGCTCGACCTGAAAAATATCGGTGAGCCGATTGCGGAGGTTGGGCGCACTTCGAAGAATCCGTTCCGCCAATCCCTGATCCGCGATCAGCACGAGTTGACCCCCATCTTGGACCAGAAAAGGGGCATAGCGGTCGATCGAATCCACCAGTTGGGGGAGCCACTGATCGAGATGGACTACCCGGATGGATCCATTTGCCGGGACCGGCGCGCCCGCGGCGAGCCATTGAGAGCCTGTCTCGACGTGGACCGGGGCGCCGAGTTGGGCATCGATTTCGCCTAGAAGATCGCCCTCGACCGCTTGGACCGCTGCGGATTCGCAGATCAGAAATAGATTGCGGGATTCATCCGCCCGGCAGCGGCCATGCCCCTAACCAAGCGAAATGGCGTTACGGCGGAAAATTCGATCATGCCTTTTGAATCAAGACCTCGGCAAGCGCGGGGTGGACTTTGAAGTAATCCCGTCCGCTCTTGGAATACTCCAGCACCTGCCGATTTACCAGCAGTTCCCTGGATATCGAACCCTCCGGAGAGAACGGGCCGCCCTTCTGAAGTCGACGGATGTACATCCTTTGATTCGCTCCCAGGCCTACTAGATATCGGTTTCCGAGCTGCCGGATGGCGGCCTGCACGTGTTTCCCGCCGATCCGGTCTTTTGCGTCCCGATAGGCGTACTGCGCCGCCGATTTTGCCAGCGACAGCAGATCGCGCATCACGCCTCCAGAAAACTGGGAGATCTCATTCATCGACCTGTCACTCATCAGCTCGCTGGCTCCGCGGCGCTTCAGGACGTCTTTCAGAAAACCCGATTCTTTCGGATCGGCCGCAACAACAGGAATGTGCTTGACGAGGTCAAAATAATCCTGCAGGAATCGCGTCTTGTCGTACCACAACAGCAGCGGCGCGGCTACTGTAATAGTGACCTTCATTCCGCGCATCGCTCTCAAATCCTGCTCCGCGAAAACCCGAAACCGAGCGGGCTCAATGAGCCGGTCCAGTCCGTCCACAATCACCGTCACTTGGCTGTCATGTTCGACGAACGGCAACAGGATGGTACTCAACAGGTCCTTGACCTCAGCGACTGACTCCTCCATATGCGGAAAGCGGGGCTTCATCAACCCGGGAATATCGACCCGAACCGCGCCATCCTCGTCGTCAAAGTCGGGGGCCTCCCGGTTCCACTCGGTCTTGCCCCATGCCAATCCACGCAGCTTGGAATGCGCCGCCTCAATCTCTTCAGATGGCTTCTCAAAAGACTTGCGAAGCCGGAAGAACAGCCGCAATCCGATGGCCGCGATCATAGCCCCCGGATTGGTCTCCGAAAAATCCGTGAACTCGGCGGCCTCCAGGAAAATGTTCACGGCGTCTTCATGGCGCTTCAGGCGATTCAACGTCAATAAGAGCTCAGTCGTCTTGCCCGACCCGATTCCCCCGACCAGGGCCATTTGACTGCCCCGATTCAGTTCCGCCGCACTCGCAAAAGCCTCATGGATCGGCGGTTGATCCGGGTCGCGAGGGTCGGACTTTGGCGGAACAATCAGTTCCTGCTCGATGACCGTCCGGCTCAAGGCAATCGGATTCAGACGTTCCAGGAACGGCCTGTAGATCTGCCGTCTGTCGAAGGCAGGCGTGTCGGCGGTTGCTACCTGATCCATGTGTGCCTGTTGCCAGTATACTTGGAATCTTGCGTAGACAAGGTCTTCGGCCACCGGCAAGCGTGCAAAGACCACTCCAACCCCCTTGGCGGATAGGCCTGAGCGCAGCCTGCGATGATGCGACTGGCTTCACTGTACACTCCACGACCCCATCGCCTGCCACCCCGAGTTATTGGCATCGGTAGAGTCCCGCGCCGCCATGTAGATCACGCGATTCCCGTCGAACGCCGCCGTGAAGCTCATGTTCAGCACCAGCGTCAACGTGTTCCCGCTCCCCGTCGCCGACGACCCAGCCGAGCTCACCGTGCATTGGCTGTTGCCGATCGATCCCGACCCATTCAGTGCGAGGCCGTTCGACAACCCCGTGCCCGCGTCGTTCACCACGTACAGCACATTCAACGGCCGGCTGTACGCCAGGTAGCAAGCCTGTCGGCCGTCGAGGAAGTTGTTGATCAGGATATCCACCACGCCGAGATCCTGGTAGCCCTTCGTATCCCCGAAAGTGAAGGTGAAGATCTCCGCCGAACCGGCGCCGGATGCCGGACTCACTCCGCCTACCGACGGGAATACCGCGCTTCCCGGCACACTCCACGTGCCCAGCGCCTGCCAGCCCGAATTGTCCTGCGCGGCGTCGCCCGCTGCCAGGTACACTATCTTGTTTCCCGCGAAGCCCGTTCCGAAAGTCAGATTCAGCGTGAGAGTCAGTGTATCCCCTCCGCCGATGGCCGACGAGCCAGCGCCGCTTACCATGCACTGACTGTTGGCAACGCTGCCGGACCCGTTCATTGCCAGGCCCGGTAGCAGCGCCGTCCCGGCATCGTTCACTAGGTACAGCACGTTGAGCGGCTGGCTGTAGGCCAGATAACAAGCGCTCCGGCCATCCAGGGCACTGTTGATCAGGATGTTCGCCACACTCAGATCTCGCCATCCCCGAGGATCACTGAACGTGAACACCATGGTTTGGCCGAATGCACTTCCGGACGCCGGGCTCACGGACACAGGCGCCGGGACTTGTGGCGTGAGCAGGTAGACCCCGCCGCCAGAGGCCGACACCAGGATCTGTCCGTGATCGTTGATGCCAACCGGACTTACTCCCGTCGCCAACCCGCTTACCTGGCTCAAGTCATAGAACGTTCCCCCGGCATACAAAAACGGCGATTGGATACTGCCCGGCCCGATCAGTAACCCGATTACCTGCCCGCTGTCGTTCAAGGTGAGCGGAAACATTTGCCAGCCCGCCGGTGCAGGAATCGGAGTTGTCGTTCCGGCCCTGCCGTTCGGCGTGTCGGGCCTAAATACGAATCCCCCGCTAAAGTTCGCTCCCACGACGGCGCCATAGTTGTTTATGCCCGCGGCTGTGCCATAAGAGCCGAGCGCTCCTTCTGTTCCGGTAGTTCCGTTAGCCACCGTGGGTATGAACAATTCGGGCTGAGGCAACGGGGGCTCATCCCCGTCGCCGATTTCAGAAGTGAAAGGAATCTCTCCGAAGTCGTTCAACCCCGAAAAGCCTGACACGATGCCGCTGTTGATGGTCCCGGTGCTTCCGTTGGGAGCAGACGGCGTCCAAAGAAAGCTCTGCCCGTGCCCGTCGTTCGGCCCCAGGATCTGCCCGAAGCCATTGATGAATTCGGCACTGGACCCGAACGGCGCGGCGCCTAAGAAACCTATGGTACTGCCCGACGTCCCGTTCGGCGTGTTGGGCGTCCAAAGAAAGGGTTGAGTGTAGGGCAAGTTTCCCGTATTCCCCACCACCTGTCCACGATCGTTGATGCCGCTGGCCACGTTGTCGCCGGTTCCGGCGGGCAGCCCGGGCACGGTGTTCAGGCTGCCCGTCGTTCCGTTCGCCACTGACGGAGTCCAGAGGAACGCCATCCTCGGGCTGCCCCCAAGCACTCTCGCGCCCACTACCTGCCCGAGGTTGTTGAGCCCACCCGCGCTCCCGCTCGCCACGATCTGCGTAACGGTATAGGAGACAGGCGGCGCGGCGATCAGGGCCGCGAAAAACGCCGAGACGGTCAGGGGCGCCGTCACGGGCACGTTCAGCGGTGACCCGGACAGGGACGCCGACGCCACAAACCAACTCACCAGGCGAAAACCGCTCGAGGGCTCCGGGGTCAGTATGGCGTTGGCATTGGCGTTGTACCACCCCGCGCCGCCCACCGTCCCGGTGCCCGCCGGGCTCACCAGCACAGTCAGGAAGTACTGCAAGCCGAAACTGGCCGTGTAAGTGGCAGCTTGTGCCGGCGTCGCGATCACCCGCGGATTGGCACCCGGTCCATCCGTCCAGTTGGCAAAGACGTAGCGCGTTCCAATCTCGGTGCTGTGCGGCGACACAAACGTCACCGTGCAACTCGACCCCGGAGTCCAACTCAGTGTCTGGGGCGTGGTGTACCCGCCGGGGCGGCATCCGCTGCCGGTCACCGTAAATGCCCGGCCCGCCGCAGTCGAAGCGATCGTCACCGGCACATCATTGGGCCCCGGAGGCGGCAGTGGCGTAGTGAGAGAAAGCAGGTAAACGCCGTTGGCGGCATTCAGCACGATCTGCCCGTGATCGTTGATGCCCACGGCAGCCGCACTCGCAGGCACGCCGCTCACCACCCCGAGATCGTAGACCGTTCCGCCCGTGTAAAGAAAAGGCGTGGTGACCCCGCCGCCCAGGTCGAGCGCCCCCACCACGTCGCNNCGACCGCGCTGACGCCCGCCGGCACTGGTATCGAAGTCACCGTCCCGCTGGTGGCGTTCGCCGCACTCGGAGTCCACACAAAATTGGAGCCCAGCACCGTGCCCTGATTGTTGATGGCGACGATGGGGTGGTAAAAGCCATCTGGTGAGGCTGGTGAGACGATGGTGGTCAGGGTTCCCGCAACGCCGTTCATTACCGACGGCGTAAAAAGCTGCGCCGAGGGGTAGCTCGCCAGGATGGCCTGGCCGAAATCGTTGATCTCTATCCCATAGGGAGCGCCATACCGTTGATCGTCTGTTAGCGTCCCCGTGGCGCCATTGGCTGACGATGGCACCCACAGAAAGGCGCCTTTGGCTTCGTCCACTCCTCCGATCTCGCCGGACGAATTAATGGATGTCGCGATGGTGGTCGTCCCGACTGCCGCAGCGCCCAGAAATGACGTGGCGCTTCCGGAGTTGCTGTTCGGCGCAGTGGGCGACCACAAGAACGCATAGGCATCGGAAGTGCCCACCACCTGGCCGCGATCGTTGATGCTGTTCGCGGAGCTGTTGGATGGCACGCCGCCAACGTCCGTCACGCTTCCAACATTGCCGTTGGCGCTGGCCGGAGTCCACAGAAACGCCGTGGTTGGTGCCGCGCCCCCTCTAACAGCGGGTCCTGTCACGGTACCCCCCACCACCTGGCCGAAATTGTTGATCGGCTTGCCGGAGGCGGCCACGGAGTTGGTCGCGATCTGCGTCACCACGTAGGCATTCGGCAGGCCCGGCGGGGCCGGAACGAAAATCGCCGCAGCCTGTTCGGCCGCGGTCATCGCCACCGTGGCCGAGTTTGTGCCCGGTATGGCAACCGCCTGGTTCGCCCACCCTGCCAAACGGTACCCGCTCGCCGGCGTCGCCGTGATCGTCGCCGTGCTGCCGGCATCGTACCAGCCCGCGCTCGAAATCGTCCCCGCCCCCAACGGAAACACGATCGCATACAGCGGATACTGCGTGCTGAAGTTCGCGGTGTAAGTGGCAGTTTGCGCGGGCGCTGCGATCACCCGCAAATTGGAAGCGGTTCCGTCCTGCCAGTTGGCGAACACATAGCGCACTCGGCCCTGCGTGCTGTTGGGCGAAACGAATGCCACCGTGCAGTTGGAACCCGGCGTCCAACTCACCGCCTGGGGAGCGGTGTAGTTGCCCGCGCTGCAATTGGAGCCGGTCACCACAAATGCCAGGCCGGACGGCTGCGAGGCGATATTCACTGGAACGGCGCCCGGCGGTGGAGGCGTGGCCGCTGGCGCAGGCGAGATCAAATACACGCCGTCGGAAATGAATACGATCTGGCCGGAATCGTTGATCGCCGTCAAGCGCGCTCCCTGGGGCACCACGGAGCTGAGATCGTAGAACGTGCCGCCGCTGTACAGGAACGGCGTCGTGTCCAGCTCACCCAGCATCTGGCCGTTGTTATTCAAGGCGATCGGATTCACCGAGCTGAAAACGCGGGACCGGGGATCGCCACGGTCGTGCCGGTTGTGCCGTTGGCGGAATTGGGAGTCCACAGAAAGGCTTGGCCTTGACAATTGACGTTGGACGCGCCCACGCAGCTCACGCCCACGATCGTGCCGTTGTTGTTGATGCTGACCAGGGAAGTACTGGCCGCGCCCGGCAGACCTATCGGGGTAAAGGTTCCCGAATTGCCGTTGGCAACGGCCGGAGTGAACAGATACGCTTGCGGAAACCCGCTGATCGTTTGCCCAAAGGCGTTGATCGCCTTGATCAGATCGAACCGGCTGTCGGTGAAGTTAGTCCCCGACGTTCCGTTAGCGGACGATGGCGTCCAGATTTGCCACGCACCGGCCACCTGCCCGAAATTGTTGATGCCGACTGCGAAATCCGGATTGCATGAGATCCCGCCGCACGCGAGCGGGGATGTAGCGATGGGGATCTGGGAATAACTGCCGGAAGCTCCATTCGGTGTGTCCGGCGACCACAAAACAATCTGGCGGGCCAAGTTCTGAAAGGCTGCGGTGCTCACCACCTGGCCGCGGTCATTGATCCAGACACCGGCATCCAGATTTGCGAGCAACGGCAAGCCGCCCAAATCGGTCAGGGTTCCCACCGTGCCGTTGACGGCCAGCGGTGTCCACAGAAACAGCGAATATCCGGTGACGGCCGGGGTCGTGCCCGCTACCTGGCCGGAGTTGTTGATGGTGGCGAACTCCGCGTTCGTGGCAACGCGGCTTACCGTGTAATTGCCTGGAGGTGGACTCAACAGCGCGGCTGCCGCAAGCGGCCCCTCGACAAACAGCATTAACAAGCTGATTGCCGCCCAACGAAAACTGAGGCGCATAATCTGGAAACCTGAAGTAACACCCAGTATCTCACGTGGGACAGGCCTCCTGGCCTGTCTCTGGAGTTTGGCCGCCGAGTCGCACGCCGCTACCGTAAGGGTGCCATGCAAGCAGAGCCATCAGGCGCGGATCTTTTCAACATAGTCCGCCCCGCCCTGGGCTAGCTCCGGGTGATCGTCCGTATTCCATGCACCCGAGGAAAGTTTAAGGGCCTCCCGCTGTTTGTTGCGCCGTACGTCCCGCCATAAGACATCGATGGCGTAGGTCGCTCTCCGCTTATGCTCGGCCCCGGCTGGACGGTCAAGCTCGTGCCCCAGGTCTTCGGGTATCTGCGGATCACGGTCACGTATCTTCGACCTATTTTTTCAACCAGCACTTACTCTATCATTCAAAACCACTTACTCACTGCGATCAAGCCGCCGGAACCCCCTTTTACCCCATCCCCGCCATGCTTGTATGCTAGATTAAAACTAGGGGAGGATTAGTTAGCGCCGTAGCACAGGCATTCTTGCCAGTGTAAACACTCCCAAACAGGGCAAAATGACGCAACTTGCGTCATTTTTTTGGGCAATTTCCCTGTTTTTCAACGACTTGCATTTTCAAAGCGACACAACTTGTGTCATTTTGCTTCTCCCGGCGCCTGTCCACGAACTTGGGAGACGCGTGGCGAGAAAAAAAGCATCCCCACGCGTCTCCCGATTTCGAGTCGTCTCTGCAACCTGAAGCAACCAAGGAGCTTATGCTGGCACACAACAATGGGTGCGCCGCGCCCGTCCACGCGTCACCCGAAACCCGCCGCCTAAGCCGTCCAAACCCCGTTCCCGCGCAGCGCGAGATTCGCGACGTGGCCCGCGTGCGCGGCGGCGATACCGGTCTCGATCGGCGCATTGGGCGTCTTGCGCGACCGCACGCAGTTCAGAAAGTTCCTCATGTGGTCGAGGCCCCCATCGCGCGGCGATGTCTCCTTCAACTTGGGTGCCGGGGTCGTGAACGCTTCGCTGTACCGCGGAATCTCCTCGTAGACTTCGAACCCGCTGCGATCGAGGCGCATGGCCGCCTTCGTGCCGCGGAACATGATGCCGCCGCCTTCGATATACCCCAGCAGCGCGCTGTCGAACTCTACAATCGCCTTGGAGTAAGTCAGTGCGGCGCTCATCGTGTCCGGAGTCTGCCGCTGTTGCAGCAGCGCCTTCACGCCGCTCGCGGTGGCCCGCGACGGCCGGTCGTCGTCCATGTACCACTGCGCCACGTCCACCCAGTGGATGAAGAGATCCGTCATGGCGCCGCCGCCGAAATCCCAATACCAGCGCCAGTGCGCGTACTGGTCGGCGTCGAAGGGCCGGTCCGTCGCCGAGCCCAGAAACCGCTTCCAGTCGAGCTTCGCCACGTCGATCTCCGGCCCCGCGGCCTGGTTGGCGATATGGTTCTGATACCAGTAGGTGCGAATCAGCGTGACCTGCCCCAGAGTGCCCGATGCGATCAGATCCTTGGCATGAATGTAGTGCTCCCAACTGCGCTGCTGCGTGCCGGTCTGCACCACGCGCTTCGATTCCCGGACCGCGGCCGCGAGCGGCGCCTCTTCGGCCAGCGTGTGGGTGACCGGCTTTTCACAGTACACATCCTTGCCGGCGCCCACCGCGTCGATGGTGATGGGCACGTGCCAGTGATCCGGCGTGGCGATGATCACGGCGTCCACATCCTGCCGGTCGAGCACTTCGCGGTGGTCCACCGATTCGCGGACACCCGGCCCGAGGCCGCTCTTGGCGCGCGTGCGGTTCGGCTCGTAGACATCGCAGACCGCCACGATCTCGGTTCCCTCAATCTGTTTGACATTGCCCATCAGGTACTGGCCCCGGCTGCCGGTGCCGATGGCGCCGATGCGAATGCGGTCGTTGGCGCCGTAGACGCGGCTATACGAGGCGGCCGTGGCGATCGCGGCGCCGAGGAACCGCCGCCGGTTCGGAGCGTGCATGGAAGAAGACCTCCTGGAGCCTCAGCCTATCAGCAATCATCGGCTTCTGCTCGGGCCGCGCGTCTTTGGCGTGCGCGGCTGCTGCGTCCAGTACACCTTGGTCTCTTCTTCCGAAGCAATCTTCCAATCCGCCGGGCTGTCGCCGGCCAGCACCAACGCCAGCCGTTCCTGTTCCTCGCCCGCAAAGACTTTGGGACCGCGCGTCTGCCAGTGACTGCGAAACGTGGCGATGGCGCGGTCCGGCCCCACCGGGAGAATGGTCAATCCGGAAATGCGCAGAATCGCCGGTTTCCCGTACTGCTCAAAGGACTGCATGGCGGTCTTCTGCACGCGCGGAGCGTAGCACGCGGCGATGAGGTCGGCGTCCCCCGAGAGAATGGCATCTTGCCACTTCTCGATAGCCGCCTGTATCCCTTGCTCCAGTGGGACAGGCAGTGGGACAGGCCTCCCGGCCTGTCTTTCTTGTGGGACAGGCGTCCCCGCCTGTCCCGCCTGACTCTGTGCCGCCGGCTGCACTTTGACCGGCGGCGATACGGCGGGCGGAGCGGCCGACCGGTAACCCAGCACCGCCCCGATCAGTGTGAGCGCCACCAGAGCCCCCACCCACCACCAGCTTCGGTCCGGCGCTTCTTCCGGCTCCGTACGCCGCGGACGCGTGGCGGCAAGCACCGCAGGCCGGGGACTCGCGGGGGGACTTGCCGGCCGCAGGCTTCCCCCATCGAAAAAGAACAGCTCCGCGTCGAACGTCTGACTCGGATTGGGCCGCAACAGCACCAGCAGCGATCCCGAATCGCTGAAGAATCGCCGCATCAGGTCTTCGTCGCGTTCGTGCCAGGAGGAGTCCGTCCGCACTCGAGACCGGTAGAAGCCCAGCACTTCCAATCCCTCGCCCGCCTGGCTCGCGGGAAGCGCCCGGAACCACTCCACGGATTCCGCGAGGCCGCGCAAATCCTCGTCCGAGAGCAGGTACGAGCGGCCCAGGCGGTGCTCGCACGGCGCCGGCTCGAAATCCTCGACGAGGATCTGGTGCGCGGCGCGCCGTCCCAGCAGGATGCCGCCGATTTCGACCCCCGAAGCTTGGAGGATCTCGCGGCTGATTCCGTCCTTCACGCGGCTTGCGTATTTAACGACGGGCGGGTGGTCGGTCATGGCTTTTTCCGGAATTCGAAGCGCACCAGTAGATCGCTGTCCACGGGCGCGCCGTTCTGGCGCGCGGGCTCGAATCGCCACTGGGACAGAGCGCTGGCCGATGGTTCGGTCAGATCGCTATTGCCGTCGGCAAATTTGACGTGCGCCACCGCACCGCTGCGGTCGATCCGGGCCAGCAATTCGACGCTGCTATCGCCTTCGGGAATTTCCTCCCGCGGAAGAGCGGGAAGCGGGTGGTCCACCGGGCTTGCCGGTACAAATCCTGCGGCGCTTGGGGAACCGGCAAATATCTTGTGAAGGGCGTGCCGGATACCCGAGGATGGCGCCGGCCTGACATAGGCGGTCACCCCTTTGGCGTATAGGGCCGGAGCGGCGGGCGCGGCAGCCACGACTTTCGGTAGCGGTGCAAGGGAGGGTCTCGGC
>OMOG01000096.1 GCA_900290305.1 Candidatus Sulfopaludibacter sp. SbA4 | reverse complement strand
ACACTCGTGTCGATGCCCGGCCCTGGCCCCGTTCTTCCCCCCGGAGGTCCAATGACCCGCCCCTACCTCACTCAGCCCATCTCCCAAAGCCGCCACTTGATGACCACCTGCCTGGGCCGCCTGTGGCGCGGGCACTCGTGCCTGCCGCATCGACACTCGTGTCGATGCCCGGCCCTGGCCCCGTTCTTCCCCCCGGAGGTCCAATGACCCGCCCCAACCTATCTCTAGTGGCCATCCACCTCGCCGGCAACGCCCTCCTACTCTGGCTGGGCTACTACTGGCTGGGCATCGGCGAATCGCGAACCCTCACCCTCCTCTGGAGCCTGTCCGTCGCCCTCTTCATCGTCTGCACTGCCTCCGTGCTCCACGGCGCCACCTTCGTATACTTCGTGGAACAGCCCCGGCTGTCCCAAGCCTTCCGCACCGCCCTCCGCAATCTCCCGGCAATCCTCGCCGCCGCGTTAGTCATCCTGGCCCTCTATCTCCTCCTCAACCGCTGGGCCGACTACAGTTCCCAGCCCGCCTTCAAGCTCGCCTCCTGGCTGACTCTGAAATTCCGCAAACCCGTCAAGCCATCCACCGTCATCCGCGTCTTCAGCGCCGTGACCTGGCTGTTTCGCTGGGTCATCCTCCCCGTGCCGTTCCTGCCCATGCTCTCCGGAGTCGCTTCCAACGGATGGCGCGGCTTCGCTCGCTTCTGCAAAGTCAAGCCCCTCTACTGGCTGCAGGCGCCCATCCTGCTTCTGTGCGCCTTCTGGCTTCCGTTTAAGCTGCTCGGTTGGGTCCCACAAGCCGGCAGTTTCGTGATGGAGATTCTGAGCTTCGCCGCACGCCTGCTTTTCGCCTACTTACTCTTCGTCGCATCCTGGCTGCTGCTCGCCTTCTTGACGTCCGCGGGCAAACCCGTCTTGAGCCATTCCAAGACCACGGTCTCGCCATGACGCTTCACCAGGGCAGCGACGGCGCCCGCCGCGTCCGCATAAGCGCGCCGCGCCCGCGCCTCGTCGGTCGTCTGCCGCAGCGCGGAGTCCGATGGCACACCGGAATTCGAAGCGCCGCCAGCCCCGCCCGCCGCGCCGCGAGCCCAACCGAGATACTCCACCAACCCTTCGCGGAACCACAAGGGCAGACCCGGCGCCGCCTGCGCCTCCACCAGCACGTGCAGCAACTCGTGCCGCAGTGTCTGCTCCTGAGCGCCGCGGCTTTGCAGCAAAGTCGCCGGCTGCAAGTGAATCCGCCGCCCCACCGTATACGCCGCCACCCACCCCGGCTCCCCGGTAGCATTGCGGAACGTCTCCACATCCGGATACACCCGAATCTCCACATTCCGGGGCAGACTCAGGTTGGTCCGCGCGCATACGCTCCGCGCTGCGCGATCCGCCACCGCCAGCACACCGCGATCCCGGTCCGGCCGCGTCGAGAGCAGCGATACCATGTCGCCGCCCAGCCGCTGCCACGACAAGCCTCGGCCGGTGAGTCCGTGAGTCGTTCCCGGATAATAGTACGCCAGTATCTCACGGTAGGTCCGGCCCGCTTGCCCCATCTGGTCGGCGCCGCGCTGGCACAGCCCTACCCCGTGCCCCGACCCTCGACCCTCAAACACCGTTCCCGACCGGATTTCGTATCGGTCGCTCTCGACCGTATTCCATCCCAGCTCGCGCCCCACTGCAAAGCGAAACGACCCGGCACTGATTCGCACCGACTCGCCCTCCCCAAACAACACCAGAGTGCGCGCGCGTCCCGACTCAGTGCGTTCGGAGATGGAGATGCGCTCCACCCGCCGCGGCGTCCGCAATTGCGACCGGCGCAGCGCCTCGGCCACCCGTGCCGGATCGCCGCTCCACTGCCACGCCGAAGCGCCATGCGGGTCCTCGCGGCTTTTCAGGTACGGCGCCGCCACGTCCGGCCATACCGCCGCGCCATCTTCCGTGCGCCCGCCGCAATCCCGGGTGTACGGTGTGAATGCGGGCTTGCCTTCGAACCACAACAGCTCACCCGCGGTCTCGGCCGCGATTGCTTCGAGCCGCGGCGTGATCGCGTCCGGTTCCACCCGCTGGCAATGCGTGGTTGCGCAGAAGTCGAATCCCTCCGCCGAGTGCCTGCCGCGCAGCCGCACCGCATAAGTTCGTGCCGCCACGGCCATGGCCTTAAGCGCCTCATCGGACCGGAACACGCTGCTCTCGCCGGCCATGACTCCGGCCACATAGCGCTCCAGCGGCATCGTGACCGTAGTGCTGCCCACGCGAACGCGAACCCCAGTCTTTGCCTGAGGCATAGTCTGCGCCCCAAGCTGAGCCGCAATGGCCAGCGCCAGAACCCACTTCATGCGATTTTCCCCGCCCGCCAGGCCTGCAAAATCCGCCCCGCGATTGGCGCTGCGTCCGCTCCGCCCGAGCGCCCCTGGAGCATCACGGTCACTACCACCTCCGGTGCGCGGCTTGGCGCGAAGCCCGCGAACCAGGCCATCCGCGCTCCCGAAGCGGTACGCACACTTCCCGTCTTTCCAGCGACCCTGACTCCGTCTACATGCGCCAGTTGCGCCGTGCCGTATTCTACAGCACCCTCCAGTCCCTCCACCACCGGCGCCATTTCCGGATGGCCGGCGCTGAGTGCCAACGTCCGGTATCCCATCGCCATTTCCGCCGCAGTGACAAGCAGCGGCTCCTCGCCCAGCGCCTGCAACTGGTTGGCCTCCGTCCCGGCCGCCACGGGTATCCGCCCCGTTACTTCCGCCGCGCCCACCAGGCCGGTCAGCGAGCCCAGGCCCGCGCGCTCCAGCGCCGCCGCCAACTCTCCTCGCTCGAAACGTTCCGCGAAGTGGGCCGCAAAGCAATTGCACGAGTACGCCAGTGCGGACGATACCTGCAGGGCCGCCGCTAGCCGCGGATGTGAGCAATCGAACGAACGCCCCGCAATCCGGAGTCTCCCCGGACACGGGTACGATTCCTGGGGACCGATCTTAGCGGCCCTCAAGAGTGCCGCCAGCACGAAGGGCTTGAGCGTGGACCCCGGCGGAACAAGCTGGGCCGCCGCAGCCGCGGCCCCGTGCACGCCCAGCGACTTTCGGGTCCGCACATCCACCAGCAGGGCGATACCCTGCGCGGGCTCTACCAGGCGGTCTAGACTCGCCTGGGACCGGGCTCCGGCTCTGATTGAGTTACCCAAAGCTACTAATACCGCAATCATTTCCCGGCGGGTCACGAAATAAATGTATCAAAGTTAGTGTCACATCGTGATAGACTCAGCACATGGTGACAGTAGACCGAACTCTCCTTGAAGCTGCTTTATTCGGATACGAGCGGCAGAGAGATGAAATAGAAGCGAAGATAGCGGAGATCCGGACCCAGATCGGCGCGAAGCCAGCGGTCGCGGCTGCGACTGCTGCTGCGGCCCCTGCGCCCGTGAAGAAGCGAACCATGAATGCCGCGGCTCGCCGCCGGATCGCGGCCGCCCAGAGGAAACGTTGGGCCGAGTACAAGAAGACTCACGCGGCGCCCGCGGCGAAGAAGGCAGTGAAGGCCAAACGCGTCCTCAGCGCGGCAGCCCGAAAGCACATCGCCGACGCCACGCGGAAGCGTTGGATCGAGTACCGCGCGGCCAAAGCCTCAGCCGCCAAGCCGGCCAGGAAGGGCAAGCGCGCGGCGAAGAAGGCCTCGGCCCCGGCTGCTGCCGAAGCTGCCACCAGTTAGTCAGTAGGGCAGGCGGCGCCGGTTGCCCGCCTGCCCACTCACTGCTAGTTCCCGCCTCCCCGCCCGCCCTGCGCGGGAGGAACGTTCGTGGTGTCTACCGTGAAATAGGGAACACCTGCGTCCTGCATCAGCTTGTTCAGTTTCGGCACTTCACCGTCCAGTTTGTTGACTTCATCGAGACCATGCTGGAGTTGGGTTGCACAGTCTTCGATGTCGGCCAACTGGCGTGAAGTAGGCGGCCCGGAGTAGCCGTCGATCACCCCCATCAGGCGGCTGATCTTCTGGTTTACGGGCGGCGGCGTGTATGGCGGGGGAGCGCCGGCTCCGCCACCGCCACCTCCGCGGCCTCCCTGGTTGGCGCTCTCAAACGTCGGGAGAACCGCCTTGATCTTGGCCAGCGTGTCGTCCGCCGCCTTCTTCACGGTGTCGGGGACCGCTGGCGCCCCAGGCCGCTTCCAAATGTCGATCACGCCGGTTACCGCAATGTTCATGGCGACGATCTTGCGCCGCCCTTCGTCCGCCTGGCGAGTCATGGTGAACAGCTTGGTGATGGCCGTCCGCCGCTTGGTCCGATCGTCCGGCGAGATGCTGAGCCGCGGGTCGTCCTCCACCGTGACGATCTTGGTTTCGGTCTTGCCCGCCGCAGTCAGTGTAACCGTATATTCGCCGGGATCCACCAGGTAGCCGCGATTGCCGCCAAATCCGCGGCCGCCACCGCCACCGCCACCTCCTCCGCCGCCTCCTCCTCCGCCACCGCCGCCTGCGGCTTCGGGATTCTCGGCGCCCGGTTCACCCGGCCCGCCGCCCCCGGTTTCCGGTGCGGCGAAAGCCGGAGTCCCCGCCGCCGCGCCTGCTGCCGCACCACGGCCACCTCCGCCGCCGCGCCCGCCGCGCCCACCACCCGCGCCACGCCCACCACCACCGCCGGCCGCCTGGGTCTGCCCGGGCGTGGGCCGTATCGGAGCGTCCGACCGCATGTCCCACGCGATGCGGTTCACCGCGCCCGCCTCGGCGCGTCCGGTCAACTGGCGAATGTCGGCGCCGGCCTTGTCCTTGACGGTCACCCGCACCTGGCCTCCGGTCTTGGCGAAGTAGTCGAGCACCAATCCCGCCTGTGGATTGGCGGCGAAGAACAGCCCGGTGCCGAGAAAGCCCCGGTAGTTGGCCGTCTTCCACTCGATGCCCGGCTTGGGCGTGAAGACGTGCAAGTCGGTAGTGAGTACGCTCTCGTTGCCCGCCATCTCTTCGAGCGCCGTGATGTTGTCCATGATCCAGATGGAACGGCCGTGAGTGGCCAGGATCAGGTCGTGCTCGCGCGGGTGAACCTGCAGGTCGAACACCGGCACCGTGGGCAGTCCGTTCTTCATCTTCTCCCAGTTCTGGCCGCGGTTGAAGGTGAGGTACAGTCCGAATTCCGTGCCCGCGAACAGCAGGTTCGCGTTGGCCGGATCTTCGCGGATCACGTGCACCGTCCCCGCTCCCTGCGGGATCCCGTTGGTGATTTTGGTCCAGGAATCGCCGTGGTTCCGCGAGGCGAAGATGTAGATCGCGAAGTCGCCGCTGCGATGGTTGTCGAAGGTCACATAGACCGTGCCTTCCTCTTTGTGGGAAGCCTCGATACGGCTCACATAAGCGCCCTTGGGAACGCCGGGCATGTGGCTCACCACGTTGTTCCAACTCTTGCCGCCATCGCGCGAGACTTGCAGGTTGCCGTCATCGGTGCCCGCATACAGCACGCCGGCGCGCACGGGAGATTCGGCGATCGCCGTGATGCACGGCCACGCCACCACGCCGTCGTGCATCGAAAGCGTCTCTCCGCGCTTGGGAACCTTTCCCAGGATGGACTGCTGGTTGCGGTCCGCGCCGGTAGTCAGATCCTCGCCCAGCCGCACCCATGTGTCGCCGCGGTCGGTCGATTTGAAGAGGTGGTTGCCGCCATAGTAGAGGGTCTTGGCGTCGTGCGGTGAGATGATCAGCGGCGAATTCCACTGGAAGCGGTAGCGTGGCGCGGCGTCGTTGTCCTCCTGCGGCCGGATGGATTTCGATTCGCTGGTCTTCAGATCGCGCCGCGACAGGTTGCCGTCCTGCGATTCCGCATAGATGATGTTGGCGTCCGTGGGGTCGATGCGGGCGTGGAAGCCGTCGCCGCCCTGCACGGTAATCCAGTCCTCGTTTCCGATGCCGGTATTTTGGAGGCTGGCGCTGGGGCCGCACCACGAGTAGTTGTCCTGCAGGCCGCCGCAGACGTGGTAGGGCTTCTGGAAGTCGTACGCCACTTCGTAGAACTGCCCGATGGCGATATTGTTCAGGTGCCGCCAGTTGCGGCCGCTGTCCCAGGTCTGCCAAACGCCGCCGTCGTTGCCCGACAGCATGTGGTCGGAGTTCGCCGGATCGATCCAGATGGCGTGGACGTCGCTGTGGACGTCGCGGAAGCGGGTCTGCACGAAGGTGCGGCCGCCATCCTCGGACATATAGATGTTGACGCCGCCAAGCCAGATCTTCTGGTCGTTGTTGGGGTCGACGCGGATCTGGCTGAAGTACGAAGGCCGCGGATTGGTTTCGCTCATCCGGGTCCAGGTCGCGCCTTTGTCTTCCGACCGGTAGACGCCGCCCAGGGTCGCATGCTCGAACTCCACGTACACGATGTTCGAGTTCTTGCGATAGATGTCGATGGCGCAACGGCCCACGTCGCCGGTGGCCGGGAGTCCGCCGGCCATCTTGGTCCAGTGCGAGCCGCTATCGGTGGACCGGTACACACCGCCATCCGGGCCGCCGCCATCGTACCCGAAGGCCGTCCGCCGCCGTTCATAGGCCGCGGCGTAGAGGATGTTGGGGCTCTGCGGATCGATAGCGATGTCGGATGCGCCGGTGTTCTCGTTGATGGCCAGGGTTTGCGTCCAGGTGGCGCCGCCATCGGTGCTCTTGTAGACGCCGCGCTCTTTGTTCGGTCCCCAGAGGTCACCCAGCGCCGCCACGTACACGATGTCGGGGTTCGTGGGATGGACCACGATGCGCCCGATATGGTGGGTCTCGGCGAGGCCCAGGTGGGTCCACGTCGTACCGCCGTCCATCGACTTGTAGACTCCGTTCCCCCACGAGGAACTCTGGCGGTTGTTGGCCTCTCCGGTGCCGGCGTAAAGAATCGCCGGATTCGAAGGCGCCAGGGCGAGGTCGCCGATCGAGGGGTTGGGCTGATCGTCGAAGATCGGCTGCCAGGTATTGCCTCCATTGACCGTCTTGAAGATTCCGCCGGCCGCGGTGCCCACGTAGATGACGCGCGGGTCCGACTCCACGACCGCGAAGTCGTCGACTCGTCCGCCCATGGTACCGGGTCCGATGTTGCGGAATTTCAGGTTCTTGAGAACGGCGTCGTGCGCGCTTTGCGCAGCGCTTTGAGAGACCAGGCTGCCGAGCCCGGCGAGTAACAGAAAGGTGGCGAGAAGGCCACGGCGCATCGATTTGGTGGTTTTCATAACAATATCCGGATGGCGGAATCCATTCTATCCCATCTGCCGCGAAGAATTATGTTGTCCTTCAATCCGTCCTCTGCCAGTATGTCGTAGTGTATTTGTATCCAAATTTCACTCCGAGGAGACACGAATGCGTAGTTTCTCACTGGGCTTCGCCATTTCCGCCGCGGCTGTGTTCGCCACGGTCGCCTGTTTGAACCCGCCACCCGCTCGAGCCGCCGACCACCGGGATGCCCCCGCGGTCGACGGCGTGGGCGAGGGCGATATCAGCGACATCTTTGCGTTTCTGGATCCCAACGACCGAACCAAGCTCGTGCTGGCCATGGGGGTAAACCCGTTCTCCGTGCCGGCACTGCTGCAAACCTATCACTTTTCGAACGCGTTTCTCTACCAGTTCAAGATCGATTACACCAGCGACTACAAAGAAGACGTGGTCGTGCAGGTCTCGTTCCGCAACACCGCCACGTCGCAAAATATCCACGTGCGAATCGGAGCGCCCGATCCCACCTCCGTGGGCGCCATCAATACCCTGATGACGAGCCCGGCGATCGATATCGTCGGCCCGATCGAAACGGTCATCAACGATCCCAGCGGAGTACAGGTATTCGCCGGGCAGCGTAACGACCCGTTCGTGCTGGACGGGCAATACTTCCGCATCATCGCAGGCACGCAGGACGTGTTCCGCGATATCCCGGCCAGCCCGCTCGGGCCGCTGCACGGCCGCCCGGTCGGGGCCAACGGGCAGAGCGGAATCGACAGCTTTGCCGGCTTCAACGTTTCCTATATCGTGGTGGAGGTGCCGCTCGCCGCCGTCGGTCCGGGATTCTTCCAGAACGCCAGCCGGATCTACAATATCTGGGGCACCGTAAGCTCGCCTTACGTGGACGATTCCTACGTGCAGTTCGAGCGCATGGGACAGCCGCTGTTCAACACCGTGTTCATCCCCGCCGCTCTCAAGGATGCGTGCAACGCCGGCGTGCCTTCGGACGACGTGGCGCGCTTCGCCAGCTACGTGCCCGACGCTCTCACGACCACGGACAATGACGGAACCGGGAACACCATCGCGGGACGGGCCACGCTGCTCACGAACCTGGGGCTGGGCGCACTGCCTTACGGGGCGCCCCTTCTGCTTCCGTCTACTTTCGCCAACACCAGCAAGGACCTGCTGCGGTCGGCGCTGGTGCCGGACGTTCTGCGGCTCAACCTGGATGCGGCTCCGACCGATCTCGGAATCGGGCAATCCGGGCTGATCAACGGACGCAGGCCGGGGGACAATGTGGTCGATATCGCGCTGCGCGTGCTGCGGCAACTGGCCGACGTGAATTTCCCCTCGTCGCTGGGCGTTCCCGGCAGCGGACCGGCCAGGGCGGGCGCGCTGACATTCCCGGACCGCCGCATCTTCGCGGTGCTTCAGGGCTCGGACTTTGTGGGCCCCGACAGCAACATCGGCAGCGCCAACCTGGGGAGCAGCGCCAACGATCTGCCCCTTTTGACCACATTCCCATTCCTGGCGCCCCCGCATCCGCGGCCGGGAGACCCACAAGCCAGCCAGTAGACAAAAACGGGGCCGGGAGCAATTCCGGCCCCATGGCCAGGGCCGGCGGCAAGACCCCGCTTGCGGGCCGTAGCGGCGCCGACGTTACCGGGGAGCGATCCCGGCCCCAGGCCTAAGAGGGCAGGCGACAAAAACCGATCGTCTGCCCCACTGCTAGGAGAACACAGTATGCGATTAGCACTGATCCTGATTAGTCTCTTGTCCGTTTCCGCTTCCGATTTGCGTTTCGCCAGCGGTGTTGGCGGCGGCATGTCCACCGACGACCAGATTGCGGCGTTCGAAAAGTGGACCAAGGCCGACCCGAACAACGCCCAGAACCTGAACCTGCTGGCCGCGGCGTATATTCAGAAGACGCGCGAGACCGCCGATCCAGGCTATCTCCAGCGCGCCGACGCGCTCATCGGCCGGCTGCTTGGGCGCGAGCCGCGCAACTACGAGGCGTGGCGCCTGCGCAACCTGGTCGAATTGAACCGGCATCACTTCTCCACGGTCGCCGACTACGCCGGGCAATTGACCGCCCGGGCGCCGAGCGACCCGCAGAACTGGGGCACGCTGGGCGATGCGCTGATGGAGTTGGGCCGGTACCCTGAGGCCGCGGAGGCCTACGGCAAAATGGCCGCGATCAAGGAGAGTCTCTTCAGCCTGAATCGCCTGGCCTATTACCGCTTCGTAACGGGCAACTCCGACGGAGCGCTGGACGCCATGCGCAAGGCAGTGGCAGCCGGCGCTCAGTATCCCGAGAATAAGGCCTGGTGCCTGGCCGACCTCGGCTCGATGTATTTCAAGCTCGGCAAACTGGACGAGGCGGAGCGCGCCTACCGCGAGGCGATCGAGGCATTTCCCGGGCAGCACCAGGCGCACGCGGGATTGGGCGCGGTTCTGGCGGCGCGCGGACGGGCGAGCGAAGCGATCGCGAGCTACACTCGCGCGCAAGCCATCGTGCCGCTGCCGCAATACTCGGGAGCGCTGGCCGATCTTTTCACCGCCGGGGGCAAGGCGGAGCAGGCGCGCCTGCAGAACGCGCAGATCGACATGATCGCCAAACTCGAAGAGGCCGCCGGGCAGAAGGCGAATCGCACGCTGGCGCTGGTTTACGCCAACCAGGAACGCAACCTGGACCGCGCGCTGGAACTGGCCGAGGCCGATCTTTCGCTGCGCCACGACATCTACACCTGGGATGCGCTGTCGTGGGTGCTGTACAAACGGGGCAGTTTGGAAGAGGCGCAGAAGGCTTCGGGCGAGGCGTTGAAGACGGGCGCCCGCGAGCCGCTGCTGTTCTACCACGCGGGAATGATCGCGCGCGCGGCGGGGGACGGCGAGCGAGGGAGGAAGCTGATCGAGAGCGCCTTGGCGCTCAATCCGCGGTTCGACCCGGTGCAGGCTCCCGCGGCGCGGAGGGCGTTGAAGTAGGGACGTGGCGTTCAAATCTTTAACTCTTGTTTTCGGCCTGGCGAGCGCGCTGTTTGCACAGGCGCCCGTCCTCGTGGGCATCAGCCCGGATACGGCGGTCGTTGGGGCGAACCCCCAGGCGTTTGAAATCCTGGTTTATGGGTCCAATTTCCAGCCAGGCGCCAAGATCTTTTGGAATAACATTCAGATTAGCAATCAGCTTTCTAACAGCCCGCTTGGCCTGGACGGCAGCGTTTCGCCGCAACTGGTCAGCTCTGCGGGCGCGGCGCAGATCACGGTGCGCAATCCGGATGGGACGAAGTCTAATGCAGTCACATTCACAATCCGGACGACGCCGGCGACGCCCAGCTTCGCCGGCGCGACAACAGATCTCACGCTGCATTTAGGACAACCCCAAATACGGCAACTGCTGGTGGTCGGTTCCGGCATACAACCGGGAGTGGTTCTAAGCTGGAACGGACTGATTGTGCCCGCTGAAGAGGGATATCCTTTCCTGGGTTTCGAGATACCGACCAACCTGTGGCTGGTCCCTGGGCCTGTCAATTTGACTTTGAGGAATCCCGGTGGAAGTCCGTCCAACGTCCTCACGTTGATCATTCCTCCCCCCCGCACGTTGACCAGCGTCACCCCGTCCACAATCTCACCCGGGGGAGGCGATGTCACTCTCACCGTCAATGGCACCGGCTTCCAACCCGGAGATTTCATTGTTACGGGACGCGGACCGCAACTGCCCACGCAATTCGTCAGCAGCACGCAACTGCGGATTGTCGTGCCGGCGTCCCAAGTCCCGCCGCCGGGAACGTATTTGGTCACCGTGTTCTATGTTGGCGCGACAGCGGGAGTAGTCCCTCTGCTGGCGCCTGACTTTCTGAGCGCCATGAATGCCGGCTACGTGCCGGGTAACCTTCTCGCCCTAACCGTAGGTCCGCCGGGCTGTTCCTACAGCCTGTCGGCGGCCAGCGGCACAGTCGGAAGCGCGGCATCCACCGGTAGCGTGCAGGTCATAACTCAGTCGGGTTGCGCGTGGACCGCCAGCAGCCCGTCCAACGCAGTCTCGATCACCGCGCCCGCCGGTGGCAACGGCAGCGGAAACGGCACAGTGAATTACGGCGTGAAAGCCTCGAATAGCCCGCAGAGCGTCACTCTGACCATAGCCGGCGTTCCATTCACCGTCAACCAAGTGACGTCCTGCCTTTTCGGACTGACGCCTGCCAGTACGAATGTAGCGGCGGCGGGGGCGAGCGGCAATTTTGCCATCGGGGTTACGCAATCGAGCTGCTCCTGGACGGCTACCAGCAATGCACCATGGCTGCAGATCCTCAGTGGCGGAGGCGGCACGGGGAACGGGACCGTCAACTACTCGGTCTTACCCAATGCGTCGAACGTGGGGCGCGTGGGAACAATTACCGCGGGCGGGCAGACATTCACGGTCATCCAGGCGGGGAACGCCCCGTGCGCTTACTCGCTGCTGCAGGCCAGCCAGTCGTTCGCGGCCGCGGGGGGCCCTGGAACCGCCACCGTGCAAACGCCGGCCGGTTGTTCCTGGCAGGCGCTGAGCAACGTGCAGTGGCTGACGGTCGGCGCTCCCGCGGGAGGATCGGGCAACGGCACGGTGAGTTATTCGGTGGCGGCCAACCCGGGGACGGGCGCGCGCACCGGGAGTCTGACGATCGCAGGACTGACCTATTCGGTGACGCAAGCGGGGACTTCGTCGACGTTGAGCTGCTCGGCCAATGCTCCGGCCCCGCCGCAGGTGGCACTGGAAGGACGAACCGAACTCGTGGGAGATCTGCAACTGAGTTGCACCGGTCTGAGCGGCACCGCGGTCGCGGACATTTCACTGGCTCTGAACACCGACGTGACCAACACGCTGACGGGCGCAAGCACTACCGACGCGGTGCTGGTGGTGAACGAAGCCAACCCGCAGACCGGCCAGCTTTCCAGCTACGGCACGATCCGCTGGCCGGGAGTGACGCTCGTCGCCGACAGCAGCGGGACGGCGACGGCGCGGATCACCAATGTCCGGGTGGATGCCAGCCTCCTGACGGCGCCGGCGAATCTGCAGTCGGTGGCAGTGACGGGGCTGGTGAGTGTGGAATCGCAGACTCCCGTGCCGGTGAGCAATGCGCAAGTGACCGTGGCGAACGCGGCGCCCACGGTGGCGTTCCAGACGGGCACGGCCGCATCTCTGCGCCTGCCGCTGGTGTACCAGGAGGCCACGCCGGCGGGCTTCCAGCCGGGAACACGCCTGAGCGTGGTGCTGAGCAACATCGCGGCGGGGGACACGGTCTTCGTGCCGGTGTATCCCAGCGAGGGGGCGTCCAAGGCGCAGTTGTATTCGGCCGATGCCAATGGAGCGGGAGGATCGCCGGTCACGGGCGTTCCGCTGAATGGCCTCACATACCAGCAGCTAGCAGTGACCAATGGAACGGCGACGGCGACGTGGGTGGTGCTAGCGGCGGACCCGACGCAACTGGAGACGCGGACCTTCCTGCTGTTACTGGGCAGTGGGACCGAGAGTGACCTGGCGCAGATCCAGGCGACGGGAAGCCTGGGGCCGGTGAGCCCGGTAGGGGTGGCCAGCGCGACGGCGCCGGTGCCGCGCTATCGCGACTTTTCGGCGCCGCAGAAGCTGGTGAACCTGCGGGTGACGACGACGGTGGGTGGATTGGTGAAGGGGAATGTAAAAACACAGGCAGGAATGCCTGTGCCACTCGCCGGATCGAACGTGACGTTTACGACGCAGGTGGTGAACGACGATTCGGTNNTCGACGGGAGGCACGATTGTAAGTTGTACCGCGAGCAACGGCCAGACTTGCGCGACGGCGGGCGGCTTGGCGACGGTGACCTATAGCTCCCTGGCGCCCGGGAGCAGCGTGACGGTAACCGCGGTGGTGGCGCCGGGCGCGTCGCTGGCGGACGGGTCGGTCGTGGATAACGACGTGGGAGTGACGAGCGACGATCCCAATGCGAGCCTTTCGGCGACGTCGGCGAGCACGAGCTCGATTGTGTTGAACGGTGTGCCGGTGACGGTGGGGGAACAGCCGGCCTCGGGCTCGGGAAGCAATCAGGCATTCACCTTCCAGTTTTCGCACCCGGACGGATATCTGAATCTGGGGGTGGTGAACGTGCTGGTCAACAAGGTCCTGGATGGGCGGAACGCATGTTACCTGGCCTACTCGGTGCCGGCCAGCACGCTGTACCTGGTGGACGACGGCGGGGACGCGGGCGGGCCGTATGCGGGCGCGGTGCAGTTGGGAAGCCCGAGCACCATCCAGAACAGCCAGTGCGCCGTGAGCCTGGCATCGGCGGTGGGCAGCGGGACGACCCTGACCCTGACTTTGAACATCGCGTTTCAGGCGGGGTTCGGAGGGAACCGGATATTCTACGTGGCGGCGCAGGACTTCGTGGCGCACAACACGAACTGGCAGGCGTTGGGGGTTTGGCAAGCGCCGTTCGGTGCGCCGGGGGCGATTGCCGTAGGCGGTTTGACGCCGGGGAGGGGATCGGGCAGCTCGGGCACTTCGCAGCAGTTCCAGATCACGGTCAACGATACGAAGGGCGCCGGGGATATCGGGGTGGTCAACGTGCTGATCAACAACTTCATCGACGGGAGGAATGCCTGCTACCTGGCTTACGCCACGGCGAGCAATACGCTGTTTCTGGTGGACGATGCGGGGGACGCCGGGGGCCCGTTTGCGGGCTCGATGGTGTTGAACGGGGGGAATGCGGGGATTCAAAATGGGCAATGCTCAGTGAACGGGTCTGGATCGTCGGTGAGCTCTGCGGCGAATCAAATGACCCTGACACTGAATATCAGCTTCACGGCGGCGTTTGCGGGGAATCGCGTGGTTTATGTGGCGGGGCGGGACAGGACGGACGGGAACAACACGGATTGGCAGGCGTTGGGGACGTTTACGGTGCAGTGAAGGCAAGGCGAGGGCCGAGCCGGCTTGGAAAGCCGGCTGCAGGATGAAATCCTGCCCCACTGAAGAAGTTGGCAGGCGGAAGCGCCTGCCCCACCTACTCCTTGAGGACGCTGTCATCGTACCAGGGGCTATGCAGGCTGCGATCACCTTCGTCGAGTTGGAAACCGGCGTGTTCGCTCAAGTCAAGATGGAACTTCACGCGGCGTCCCTGGCTGTCGGAATAGATGCGGCCTTCGAGCTCTTTTCCGATCAGGCTCTCGAGGTCGGCGAAGAATTGTAACGGGAACACAAAGGCCGGCCGCCGCTGATGTTCCGCCTCTTCCGCGGTGAGTACGTCGTGCGAGCGGCAGTAGCACTTGGCGACCGGGACCATGCGATCTTCCTCTCCGAGCATGCGAGCCTCGGAGCGGCGGATTTTGTGGAGCCGTCCGCCGCGGAGTTCCACGGAATCGTAGTCGGTTTCACTCGCGTGCCGGGCGGCCATGGCCGTTTGCTATTTTAGCAGCCGCAAATCGAGAAATGTCGAGACCTGCTGGGCCGCGGGAGGATCGAGGTTGGACAGAACCGCGATGACGTAGCCCGAATGCGCGTAGATTCTCAAATCGCCGTTCATGCCCGGCGCGCCGCCGCCGTGGCCCACGGCTCCCACGCCGTCTTTGCGCCCGTCTTCAAAACCGTACGCGTACTTACCGGCACCCCCGGTGTCCACTTTTCCGGTGATCAGTAATTCCGTGTTCTCGGGGTTCAGCAGCTTGTGGCCGATGAGAGCGTCGGCGAACTTCATGAGGTCGCCGACGGTGGAGTAGCCGCCGCCGGCCGAAGTTCCGCGATACGGCAGCGTATCGGTGTTGGGAGTCCAGGCGGTGGCGCCCTGCGGCCGCATATAACCGATGGAACGGCCGGCTACGGCTTCGCTCTCCGGCTCCGAGCCGGTCAGAGTCATTCCCGCGGGCTTATAGACGTGCTCCGCGACATAGTCGTAGTAACTCTGCTTGCTGACCCGCTCGACCAACACGCCCGCCAGCACCATGCCATAGTTGCTGTAGACCCAGCGGCTGCCGGGTTCGAACGCGGGGGCGCGCTTGCCGTAGAGGGCCACGTAGTCGTTGAGCGTCCGCAGATCCAGGCGGTGGGTGGTGAATTCGGGGCCGAAGATATCGCCGGTGCCGCCGGTGTGGGTCAGAAGCTGATGGATGGTGACCTTGGTGGCGACGTCCTGATTGGGATAGTCGGTGATGTACTTGCCGAGCGGGTCGGTGAGCTTGATTTTTCCGGCCTGCACCAGTTGCAGAACCGAAACGGCCGTGAACATCTTGTTCATGGAGCCGATGCGAAAGCGCGTTTCGAGCTTGTTGGCTACCTTTTTGTCGCGATCCGCCAGACCGTAGGCTCCGCTGAAAAGCACCTTGCCGGGCTTTTCCCCATTTTCCCGGAGGGCCAGGAGAACGGCTCCGGAGAAACGGTCGGCGGCAGCGTCCTTCTCGAGTTTGTCGCGCAGCGCGGCGACGATGTCCGCCTCATTCATGCGGGGCATGGGAAATTCGGCGGGACGAGGGACGGCGAGAAGACTGAAGCGCTGGATCTGGTGCGGCTCGGCGGGATCGACTACGAGGGTGAAGCGCGCAAACTGGTCCCCCTCGCGCTGTTGCACGAGGCCGGTGACGCTGACGGCTGTGGCCTGTTCCAGGGAACGCAGCTCGAAGCCGCCGGTCCGCTCGCGGAAGTTCATTTGCGCATCCAGCTTCATGGAGGGGTAGTTGGCCTCCAGGAACTGGCCGAGGCGGGCGCGATCTCCCGAGTTGAAGGCGTCGAGCCAGGCCGAGAACTGGTGGAAGGGCGCTCCGGCGCGGGCGGCTTCGGTTTCGGCCGCCGTCATTTTGGGCGGCGCCAGCTCCGGCGGCGGCTGCGCCAGTTGGATGCGGATGCCGGCAATCTGGTATGGCTCTGCCGCCGCCACGTTCATGGTGATTCTTTGGAACTGTTTGGCCGGGCCGCGCTCCTGGACCAGCACCACGAGGTGCGTGCCGGTGGACTCCTCTACTTTCTTCACGTCGTATCCGCCGGACTGGTTGCGGACCGCCAGTTCCTGGTCGACGCCTCCCCACGGCATGTTCTTGTCGATGAACTGCTGGATGACCGCGCGGTCCCCGGTGTCCTGGGCTTTGCGCCACGCCGAGAATTGGCGGCCGGCCGGAGTGTCTGGGATCTGCGCGTGGAGTGCGAATACGAACAGAACCGTGAGAATCAGCGTACGAGTGAGTTTCCTCATGTTGACCATAGGACGTCCCTCCTCTGTCATTCGTGGAATGGATCGATTAGTTCCCAGTGGGCCTTGCCACGCTATCGACGACGAGGAATTCGCGAGGGCCCTTGGCCGGCTCGAGTTTCAAGCCGAGCTGTTGGATGGCGGTAAAGATGGATGGAGCGGCAGGCTCATCCGCCGGTTCGGCAGGCCGGGGAAGCGGCTCGCCGCCGGGCCGGAAAGCGGGGGTGGCCTGTTCTTGCGCAAACTCCAGATGGAAATCAAACAGACCTTGGATGCCTGTCTGGTCGATGACCGGGCGGTCTACGGCGAGGTAGAGCAGTTTGGTGAAGCCATCGAGACTCGTGCCTGGCGCTTGCAGGGCCAGGGTCGATCCCGTGCCTTGCCTGATCAGGACCATACAGCCGTGTTCCGGCCGCGGCTGGGGCACCCTCGGAAAATCGACGGGAGGCAGCTTCCTTGCTGGAACGGGGGCAACTTGGGGCCGCCCTTGGCCACCGTCAAAGCATAGACCGGGACCTCCCGGTTCTCGCGACGGATCTTCAGCTTGAACCGGTCTTCCAGAAGCGCCTGCAGCATGAGTCCCATCATGGTTCCTTCGCTGGGAGCACCCTCCGCTCTGGCGTTGATCACGTAGCGGCCGGAATGGATCCAAAGCCGGGCCTCCGTCGATATGGGGAGCGGACGGATCGCGGACCAAATGACCACTGGCGTACAAGACGTACGCGGAATGAATGAGGCCGAGGACGGTATCGCAGCCGGTGGTCAGCCTGCCGGGAGACGAGTTGGGGCCGCTGCCGCCGCCCTTCTTTTGGATGCCGCCGCCACCGTCCCCTTCCTTGCAGGGCTTGATGGAGGCGACTTCGAATTGCGGCGTGGCCGCGGGCACGGATTGTGCGCGTGCAGGCGGCGTGTTCAGGATGGTTACGATCACTGCGCTAAGTACGTGCTTCATAAATACACCGATGTATTTGTGGGGCGCCGGGCAAGCGTCGACACGAGCGGGGGACGATCCTTTCGGGGCGTCTCTGGCGGCTGGAAACCTTGGGCACGAGGAGCGCCGGCTGAAGCCGGCGGCAGCCAAGATTGGCTGCCCC
>OMOG01000560.1:2637-10695 GCA_900290305.1 Candidatus Sulfopaludibacter sp. SbA4 | reverse complement strand
GCCTACGAGGTACTGATACGGCAGCCGTAGTGTAGGACCCGCACCGGTGACCACGATGAATCCCTCGTAAGACCCGGCATTGGGCAGCGCGCCCGAGAGGCTAACCGTCACGCTGTTCTGCTGGCCCGCCGCCAGGGTCAGGCTTGCGGGCGTCACTTTGACACTGGCTTTCGAATCGGGGTCACGCTGCTGGACGGCGAACGCGAACGTGGCGGAAGAGCTGCCGGTGTTGCTGATGTTCAAGGTCTTATTAATGGGCAGTGAGCCGGTGACGAGAGCCCCGAAGGCAATGGTGGCGGGATCGAGTGTGGCGGCGACGTTGACCGCATCACCCACAGTCAACTTGCCGGCGCCGGCGGAATTGACGCGGGCCGGCGTGCCGGCCTCATCCGAAACATCCTGCGTGGCCGTATTCACTACCGCCNNAGCGCCACCGCGCCCGCTACCATCGGGACCGAGTAACTGGTGCCTGTTACCGTTGTGTAGCCGCTGGCACTGTATGCGTCGCCGTTGGGATCGAGTTTCTGCGTGGCTGTATAGAGATTCGCTCCTACGGCAACTAACTCGGGCTTGATGACGCTGGTGGCAGCACCCGGCGAGAAAGTGCCGGGCGACGGTCCACGCGAGGAGGCGGACCACACCGTGTTGGACGGCGTGTCACTGACGGTCAGCGTGGGATCGAGTGCTACCATTACACCGGATTTCGAGGCGATGAAACTTTTCAACTCCATACCATCGGTATTGCCAATCATGACGCTCGGAATGCCGGTGTCCTGCGCCTCCAGGCCGCTAAAAATAGTGTCCTGGCCCGCCAACTGGTAAATGATAACTCCGATGGCCCCGGCATTCTGTGCGGCGATGATTTTATCGCTGAAGTTGCAGGTGCCGCGCTGGATGAGCGCTATGGCGCCGGACAGTGACCCGGCCGGCAGCGTCGCACAGGCCAACCCATCGTTCCCCACTTGCCCAACGTCGCGGATGGGCGCGGGCGCTCCAGAGGCGATGCCAAACGGGTCCTTATGGGGGCCGTCGCTGAAGAGAGCGCGGATGTCCTGCAGGTTCGAGGGCACCGCCGAGCCATTTACGTGGACCGCCTGGTAGAGAACGTGGGAGTTCACCGATGCACCCACCGTGATGGCGGAGGGCGCGGTGCCCGGCGTGTGAATGGTGTTGAGGGTGGGAGCGCCGTTGTTGATGTTGCCGTCATTGCCGGCGGCGACTACCACGACCATGCCGTTCTTGATGGCGTTTTCCACTGCCTGGGCGCGAACGTCGCATTGCGTGTTGCCGCTGGAATCGGCGCAGCTCGGATCCACATCGAGCGGGCCGAAGAACGCGGAATCACCCCCGCCGAGCGACAATGTCACGACGTCCATACCGTCGGCCAAGGCGTCATTGAGCGCCTGGTTGACGGCGGCGAACAGGGTAAACTCATTGACTCCCGGCGAGCCGAACACTTTGTAGTTACCGAGGAACGCCTTGGGCGCTACACCCTGGATGGTGGCGTCGGGTCCGGTGTTCTGCACGCCGGCGGCGATCATCGCGATGGCCGTGCCGTGGCCCACATGGTCGCGCGGAGTCAGGTCGTCGGGAGTGGAGTATCTGGGGTCGGCAATGCTGAGCATCGACACGTAGCTGCGGGCGACGATCACTTTGTTGTTGGTGTAGTTCGAGTCGCCCTTGGGAAAGCCGGGTGGAGGCGTCAGGGACGTGTCCTGAAATCCGGGATGATTCTGATCGATGCCCGTATCGATGATCCCGATTTTGATGCCGGCGCCGGCGTTCGATGCGCCGCCGAGTGTGCTCCACGCGGCCGGGACATTCTCGAGGTTCAGAGCGCGGTCGAGTTCCAGGTGCAATCGCGGAACGGGGACGACGTGGACCACGCCGGGAATGTCGCGCAGTTGCGCCGCGGTTTCACGGGTGGCGGCCACGAAGACCGCATTGACGAGAACCTGATCCGCGTCTTCGACCTGTACCTTGCGGCGCTTCAACTCCGTGAGCACGCCGGCTTGCGTATCGCGGATGCGCCGAACTTCGGCTTGCGCCTCGCTACTCCGAAGGGCCACGCGCGACTGAGTCTTTTGAGCTACGGGCGGGTCGCCCAGAATCAACGCATAATCCACCAGGCGGCTGCGCGCCTGTCCGAATGCTGTAGAAACCAACAGAAAAAGGACCAAACCTACTTTATGCATTGCATAGCCTTTGACGGAATCCTACTACACAGGTTACTAGCAATGAATGAGTCTTTGGAGCCACCGTCTAACTATCTTTCGTATGTAAAATCTCGTCGGCCACGTCGGCGGCCGCACGCATCTGGCGCACGTCGTGGACGCGAAGGATGTGCGCGCCGCCCAGAATGGCGGCGGTGAGCGCGGCGGCACTGGCGAAGCGCGTCTCCTCAAGAGTCTCGTGCTGCAGGAAATGTTTGTGCGACGGTCCCACCATCACGGGCAAATCGAATGAGGCGAGGGCGAAGAGCCGGCCGAGGATGAACGAGTTCTGTTCTTTGCGTTTGCCGAATCCGAGGCCGGGGTCGATGACCAGCCGGGACTTGTCGATGCCGACGGTGCGGGCGCGGCCGATTGCGGCATCCAGATCGCGGGCGATGGCGCCCATGGGGTCGGGCATGGGGCCGAGTTTCGCCCAGGTCTCGGGCCGGCCGCGCATGTGGTTGATCACCACGCCGGCATCGTGGTTGGAAACTACGCGCGCCAGTTGCGGCTCGAAGGTCAGGCCGGAGGGATCGTTGATGATCTCGGCGCCGAGTTCGATGGCGCGCTCGGCGATTTCGGACTTGTAGGTGTCCACGGAAATGGGGACACCGAGCCGGCCTTTCAGCCGCTTCAGGACGGGGATCAGGCGCCGCATCTCTTCGGCGGCCGAGATGCGCGACGAGCCCGGACGGGTGGATTCGGCGCCGATATCGATGATGTCGGCGCCCTGTTCTTCGAGCTCGACGGCGCGGGCGAAGGCGCGATCGGGATCGGAGTATTTGCCCCCGTCGGAAAAGGAATCGGGCGTGAGATTGAGTACGCCCATGAGGACGGTGCGTTCACCGAGCTTGATTTCGCGCTGTTTGAGTTTCCAGTAGAAGAGCTTTCTCACCGTCTTCTAATTTCGCACTTTTGCGTCTGGTGGGTGAGGGCCCTTGACGCGGAGGCGCGGAGGCGCGGAGACGAGCGCAGAGAAACCAGGAGAAAGTCAAAACCTGAGAAAACGGGCGGCAGCGGGACGAGGGCGTCCCGCGCGGACCAGGGGGTCCGCCCCACCGACGCGGCGACATACCCATCTCGATTTTTTCTCACGACCGCGGAGCACGCGGAGGAAGACGCGAAGAGGACCAAGAGAAAGTCAAAACCTGGGGGCGCAGCGTGGTCATTTGACGATCAGGCCCTGGCCGGTCGGGAGGACGGCGATCTCGGCTCCCAGGGACCGCGAGAGATCGTCCATGGCGCGGCCCTGACAGTCGTAGCCGAAGTAGGCATAGTCGTCCAGCAGGACCATGCCGCCGGGAGTCAGGCGGTCCCAGAAGAACCGCAGAGCCGCGACTTCCGGCTGTACGCAGTTCATGTCGATGTGCAGGAAGGCCACCCTCTCCGCGGTCACTCGCGGCAACACATCGGGCACCGGGCCCTGCACGATTTCGACGCCGTCCCACTCCTGGTAATTGCGGCGGATGCGTTCGAGGTCCGTCACGTAGGCGCCCGCGGCGAGCGACTGCTCGACGATGTTCAGGCGGCCAAGCTGGATCTCTTCCTCGGAGAATTGCTCGACTACGGGCCCGGCGAAGGTGTCGACGAGGTAGAAGCGCTTGTGGAGATTTGGCCAGTCCAGATAGCGGAGGATGGCGGAGCTGAGGACTCCGGCGTTGACGCCGCACTCGACAAAATCGCCGGGGAGGCGCGAGGCGGCCGACGCGGCCCACAGGCCGATGTGGATGCGCCATTCGGTGCCGGGGTCCACGCCCTGCGCGGCTTGGAGCCCGCGCTGCCAGGCCGCCTGGAAGCGTGGATCGTCCTGGAAGCGGGGGGTGTGAACGGTGTGCATGCCATCGAACTCGTACAGTCTGCGAAGGTTGACCAGTTGGTATCCCATGGCTCGGAGGGCGCGGGTAAAATACGGCTTCACGAACTGCGGCACGAATCGGGCGATCTGGTTGCGGCCTTCGCCGGGGGCGCGATGCACAAACTCGATGATAGCTGCCTGGAAGGTACACTGCGAATCGAACAGAAGTGTTCGATAATGGAAATGTGAAGGGCAGCGAGTTTCTCCGCAAAATGAAGAACTTCGCCAGGCGGAAGAAGCTCGCTTACCGCTGGGTTCCGGAACGGGGCTCGGGCAGCCATGGCACGCTCTACGTTGGCGACCGCTTCACTGTCGTGAAGGACCTCAAAAAGGACCTCGGCCCCGGCTTGCTGTCTGACATGTATAAACAACTCGGCATTCGCAAGGAGGACATGTAATGTTCACCGCCACGTATCCCGCCAGTTTTCTACCCGAAAAGAACGGCAGAGGCTTTCACGTCCGGTTTCCGGATCTGCCCGAAGCGCTCACCGGAGGATCCGATATCGACGACACGCTCGTCGAGGCCACCGACTGCCTGGCCGAAGCAATTGCCGGACGGATCGCCCGCGGCGACGGAATTCCGGCCCCTTCCAGGCTGAAGCGCGGGCAACATCCCGTTAGCGTTCCGCTCTACCTGGCGCCCAAGCTTGCCCTCTATCTGGCCATGCGCGAGGGCGGATTGCGGAATACCGAGTTGGCCAAACGGCTTGGCGTCAGCGAAACCGTCATCCGCCGCATGCTCGACCCGAAGCACAACACAAAGCCTGAGAGGATCCAAAGGGCGCTAGCAGCTCTCGGCAAACGGATCGTTGTGAGTTTTGAGGATGCGGCGTAACGGTTAACCTGCGCCGTTCCAGGCGCTACTCTCTCCACGGGGTGACGCGTGGAATCCACCTCGGCACTGCGGCGCAGAAAGATTTGTACTCGGATCCAAAAGTCGCCTTGAGGGTCGGCTCTTCGTAAATCAGCACGAACAGGTGAAAGAGCAGCCAGACAACCGCGCCGTATTCCAGCAGCGCGGCGTTTCCAAGAACCAGGCTTTGGCCAAGAATTGTGCTCACCACCGCTACATACATTGGATTGCGGACATAACGATACAGACCCGTGACCACCAAATGACGGGTAGGGAAGACAGGCGCCGGGGTGCCGAGGCCCTGGAGCGCGAATCTGCCGAATGAATCCAGGAGGCCAATGGCTCCCAGCGCGATCAGGATGCAGCCGACCAGACGGAAGAGGGGCATCCCCAGGAATGGAGCGTCGAGCCGCCAATGGGAGATCCACCAGGGCACCAGGCCGGCCACGAAGCCGGGAGCGATGACCAGAAAGACCGCAGAGCCAACGATCGCGAACGGCTTCCTCATCATGTCCTCATGCTGTTCTTAGCCGAACTTCGCGCAGGCGGCGCTCCAGGAACCGGCGCTCGCTGCCGTTGGTGGCCAACTTGAGCGCTCGCGCATAGCTCTCGGCCGCTTCTGCCGGGGCTCCGGAGCGGCGCAGCAGATCGGCGCGCGCGGCGTGCAAGAGGTGATAGCCATCCAGATCGCCGGCGGCGGCGAGGGAATCGATGAGTGACAGCGCGGCTTGCGGGCCTTCGACCATGGCGACCGCCACAGCCCGGTTCAACGACACGATGGGCGAGGGCTGCAGGCGGGCGAGCAGGTCGTAGAGTCGGAGGATCCGAGGCCAGTCGGTATCTTCGGCGCGCGCCGCCTGACAATGCTGGGCGGCAATCGCGGCCTGCACCGCGATCGGACCGGGGATGCCGCGAAAGGCCTCGTCGACCAGCGGAAGCGCCTCGGCGATCTGTTCCCGATCCCAGCGGCGGCGATCCTGCTCTGCGAGAATCACGAGATCGCCGTTCGGATCCAGGCGGGCATCGCGCCGCGCGTCTTGCAGCAGCATGAGGGCGACGAGGGCCGTCGCCTCGGCGGGAGGCTGCGGCGCCATCAACATCCTGACGAGGCGCCCCAGGCGGATGGCCTCGGCGCAGAGATCGGTCCTTACGAGCGGACCCCCTCGGGTGGCCGCGTAGCCTTCGTTGAAGACCAGGTAGATGACCGCCAGGACGGCGTCGAGGCGCTCGGACATGTCGGTCATCTCGGGCACGATATACGGAATGCCGGCGTCGCGAATTTTGCGCTTGGCGCGCACGAGCCGCTGCGCCATGGTGGCCGGAGGCACCAGGAAGGCGCGCGCAATCTCGTCGGTATCAAGGCCGCACAGGGTGCGGAGAGTCAGTGCCACCTGCGCCTCCGGGGCGAGCGCCGGATGGCAGCAGGTGAAGATCAGGCGAAGCCGTTCATCGGGAATCTCGCTGGTGTCGTAGTCGGGCTCTTCGATGTCGCGGGCCAGGCCGCTGATGCGATACTGCTCCAGTTTTTCGGCGGACCGCGCCTGGCTCCGCATGCGGTCGATGGCCTTGTGGCGGGCGGTCTGAATGATCCACGCGCGCGGGAATTCGGGGACTCCGTCGATGCGCCATTGGTCCACTGCGGCGGCGAAGGCTTCCTGGGCCGACTCTTCCGCCAGGTCGAAGTCGCCGACCAGCCCGATCAGGATGGCGACGATCCGGCCCCAATCGGAGCGATAGAGCGCTTCAACAGCCGTGGCGGCGTCCGCAGACATACCTGATTGTAAAAATATTTTCGTCAGGGTGTCGATTTGGGCAGCCGTGGTTCGATATACATGTGGGGGGACACGAATGAAGTACATGCTGCTGATTTACATGGAAGACGGGGCCTTGAACGAGGCCGAGCGGGAGCACTGCTACGTGGAGTCGACGCAGCTCGCGCACGACCTCAAGGCGAGCGGCCAGTACCTGGGTGCGTCGCCGCTGCATCCGGTCTCGACCGCGACCAGTGTCCGGGTCCGCGACGGCAAACGGCTGGTGACCGACGGTCCGTTCGCGGAGACTCGCGAGCACCTCGGCGGGTATTACCTGGTCGAGGCCAAGGACCTGGATGGGGCGATAGGTATTGCCGCGCGGATTCCGGGTGCGCGCGTGGGCACGGTGGAAATTCGACCGGTGATCGAGATTCCGGGATTGCCGGAGTCAAAGGAAAACTAAAAGGAGTGCGTTATGCAATTGAATTCGTATCTGACGTTCAACGGCCAGTGCGAGGCGGCATTCCAGTTCTATGAGCGGTGCCTCGGCGGCAAGATCGAAATGATGATCCCCCACACGGGTACGCCGGCGGAGGAGCATGTACCGGCGGAGTGGCGCGACAAGATCATGCATGCCCGTCTCAGCGTGGGCAACAGCCTGTTGATGGGCAGTGACGCTCCGCCCGATCACCAGGCGGCGTCCAACGGCTTCTCCGTGCAGATTGCCGTCGAGGACCCGGCGGATGCGGACCGGATCTTTCACGAATTGGCGGAGGGCGGGGCGGTGCGGATGCCGATCCAGAAGACCTTCTGGGCCGTCCGCTTTGGTATGCTGGTCGATCGATTCGGAATACCGTGGATGGTGAACTGCGAGGGTCAAGTATGAGCAGCGTAAGAGTATTGGTTGGCACAAAGAAGGGCGCGTTCATTCTGACGTCCGATGGCAAGCGCGAGCAGTGGGACGTTGCCGGCCCGCACTTCGGGGGCTGGGAGATGTATCACCTGAAGGGGTCGCCGGCCGACCCGAACCGCATCTATGCGTCGCAGTCGTCAGGCTGGCACGGGCAGGTCGTGCAGCGCTCCAACGATGGCGGCAAGACCTGGGAGCCGGTGGGCAACAAGTTCGTGTACGACGGAGTGCCCGGCACGCACCAGTGGTACGACGGCACGCCGCATCCCTGGGAGTTCAAGCGGGTGTGGCATTTCGAACCCTCGCTCACCGATCCGGATACGGTCTACGCCGGAGTGGAGGACGCCGCCATCTTCCGATCGAGCGACGGCGGGAAGACGTGGCAGGAGTTGGCCGGACTGCGCGGCCACGGCACGGGGCCCCACTGGCAGCCGGGCGCCGGCGGGATGTGCCTGCACACCATCATCCTGGATCCG
>OMOG01000560.1:0-2627 GCA_900290305.1 Candidatus Sulfopaludibacter sp. SbA4 | reverse complement strand
GAGGTCGGCCATTGCGTGCACCACGTGGCGATGCATCGCTCGCGGCCGGGCGTGCTCTTCATGCAGAAGCACTGGGACGTGATGCGCAGCGACGATGCCGGCGATTCGTGGCACGAAGTCAGTGGGAACCTGCCCACTGACTTTGGGTTCGCGCTCGACATACACGCGCACGAGCCGGAGACGATCTACGTGGTCCCCATCAAGAGCGATTCGGAGCACTATCCGCCGGATGGGAAGCTGCGCGTGTACCGCAGCCGGACGGGCGGGAACGAGTGGGAGGCGCTCACCGAGGGTCTGCCGCAGAGTGACTGCTACGTCAACGTGCTGCGTGATGCTATGGCGGTCGACTCACTGGATTCGTGCGGGGTGTATTTCGGCACGACCGGCGGGCAGGTCTATGCGTCGGCGGACAGTGGGGATCACTGGGCGCCGATCGTGCGCGATCTGCCGGCGGTGCTTTCGGTGGAGGTTCAGACGCTGCCATGATCCGCGTAGTGCTCCCGGCGCATTTGCGGACGTTGGCGCGGACCGCGGGCGAGGTGGAGCTGGAAGTCGAGGGCCCGGTGACGCAGCGGTCGGCTGGAGGCGCGGTATCCGATGCTGCAGGGGACGATCCGCGACCACGTCACGCATCAGCGCCGGCCGTTCGTGAGGTTTTTTGCGTGCGGCGAGGATTGGTCGCACGAGTCGCCGGATGCCCCGCTGCCCGAGGCAGTGGCAAAGGGGGCGGAGCCTTTTCTGCTGGTGGGGGCGATTGCGGGCGGGTAGGGGCGAACAGTTTCCTTGACGCGGAGGCGCGGAGGCGCGGAGAAAGACGCGGAGAAAACAGTCAACACCTGAGCGAACGGAGGAAGCGGAGAGCGCTGAGCTTAGGTTTCTCAGTGCTCTACGCTACCTCCGTGGCCTCAGGTCTTACCTTCTCTGTGTCTTTCTCCGCGCGTTTCTCCGCGCCTTCGCGCCTCCGCGTCGATGCTACGGCAACTGGCGCATGATCGACTGGTCCTTGATCTTGCGGTCGTCGGCCAGCAGAAAGGCCTTGCTGAGAATCAGCGAGAGTGTGTGGTCCCCCTCGAACGGGAGGAAGATATCGCGGGGAGTGGATTTGGTGGCGGCGCCTTCCACGATGCACAGGTAACGGCTGCCGGGCTCCATCATGACGTTGCCGCTTCCCAGGTGAATCTTGTAGGTGGCGCGATCTCCTCGCACGACCAGCGAGCGGTCGTCGATCTGGCAGCGGTCCCGGATCGCCAGGTGCGGGAGCAGGCGGTCGAGAATGCTCCGGCGGTTGTGCGCCATCTCCGTCAGTTGCCCGAAGGAAAACTCGGACCAGTACTCTCGAAACGGCGCGGTCTCTTTTAGCCCCCAGGTGGGATCGGCGCCGATGCTGGCGACCCCCGTGAACAGGTCGACATCGCGCATGATCTCGCTGAAGACCACCGGCGGAATCGATTCGAGCGGCTGCGGCGCGAGACTGGCGTCGTAGAATCGCAGCGCCGCGGTGCGAATCAGCAGGTAGATCGCGTGGCCGCTGACTTCGTTTTCGTTGCGCGGGAAATCCACGTCGTATTGCACTCGCAGGCCGAACTGCGGCAGGTCGAGCGCCGGGTTGTTGTGGGAGTCCCACTGGCCCATCAAGTGGAAGGTCCAGCCGCGCTGCTCGCACAGGGCCGCGAACTGGTGCTGGCGCAGGATGTGGGCGGCGAAGCGGTTGGAGTAGGTGGCGGTCTGGCGCTCGGCATCCGTGATCAGGTAGACCTCGCGGTGGGCTTGCTTGAAAGGCTGGCGGATGTGGTGGTCTTCGAGCCAGCAGCGCCAATGAAAGATGGTTTGCGAGTCGGAGAGCACCGGGTGCCAGAGCCGCGCGGTCTGCTGCCCGTCCAGGTCGATTTCCTTTTCGGTGTCGCCGATGACGCGGCCGTCGTGCCAAATGCCGAGCCCCGAATCGAATTGCCAGATCAGGCGGCGGGACATGCCGGCCAGCAGCAGGTGGTTCAGATAACAGGCGCGCAGGGTCTCCACCGGGATGGCGCGCTGGGTCATCAGGAGGCGCTCGATGCGGGCGCGGTGCGCGGCGAGCATCTTCTCGATGTCCTTCGACGTGCGTTGCAGGTCCTTCCATTCGGCGGCGTGGTGCTCCTTGACGTAGGCCGGGACGCCCTTGAGGGCCTTGCCCTGCGGGTCGCTCCAGCTCACGACGGCCGACGTGGTGTCCTCGATGGTGAGGCGGGCGCAGTACTCGCCGAAGCGCTCGGTGAGCGTGCTGTCGGGGCCGAGGCCGCAATCGGACGTGCTCATCTCCTCGAGTTGCTCGCGGGTGACTCCGGCCTTTTCGGCGGCGCGGGCCAGGGCCTCTTCGATGAGACGCTGCGCGGTGTCGTACTTCACGCGCTGGGCGAGGCGGCTGAGTTGCGAGACCGGCTGCCGGCCGGGAAGCTCCGCCAGCACGTTGACGCAGGCGTTCCCGACTTTTTGGGAGACGGCGCCCAGCATGGGAATCTTTTTGAGCACGGCCTCGGCAAAGTTGGCGAGCAGGACGGGCAGGCGCTCATCGGTCTGGCCGGCCAGAAACCAGAGGAAGCCCTTCTGATATTCGGCCTCGCCGGAGCTGATCTGGACGCCCGGCCGGC
>OMOG01000345.1:14837-19665 GCA_900290305.1 Candidatus Sulfopaludibacter sp. SbA4 | reverse complement strand
CAACCAAAGGCCGACCAGGGGGTCGGCCGCGGACCGGGGGGTCCGCCCCACCAAATCGTCGCAGGCTGCGAAGACTTGAGAGTGTTGTAGTACCAATCATTGTCCGGAAACTGTAATCTGCACCAGATTCCCCGCCGCGTCCCACACATACTGAATGGTCCGCCCGTCACCCAGCGCGGCGCTGGTCACGCGATTCACCGCGTCATAGGTGTAGGTGCCGCTGCTATTCGGTGTGAAGCCGGAGCCGATGATCGAAAGCAACCCGCTCGCGGCCGACGCCGCATTGCCCGCGGCATCGGTGGCGGTGACGCGGATCACGGCCTTGCGGCTCGGCGCAATATCCGGGGGCACCGTCCAGTCGAAGGATTGCTGGTTGCCGCCCAGGCCCGCGGCAATCGCGGTGGCGAACGTCTGGCCGCCATCCGCCGAAAGCGCCACGTCGTGCGTCGCCACACCCACGTTGTCGTCCGACTGCCACTGAATGTGAAACAGCGTCCCGCCCGGAATCACTTCGCCGCCGGTGGGCTGGAGCAGGGTCACTACCGGGGGCTCGGTGTCGTTCACCGGGCACGCGTTGGTGTCGTCCGCCAGGCTCACGCGGTAGCTGCCCGTCGAGACGGCGCCGCGGTCGCGCACCAGCAGCGCGTATGTCGCATTGGCCTGCGGGGTGAACAGCAGCACGCCGCTCGAACCGGTCGCCAGCCGGTTGCCCGAGCCATCCCAAAGTTCCACGAAGGGAAAGTAGGCGCCGGTGCGCGGCGTGAGCTTGATGTCGGCCTGGTCGCCGCCGGTGCCCGCAAAGGTGAACGCGTCCAACTGTCCCGGGAAGGCCACCTGCCGCAGGGTGGTTTGTCCGCATGTGAGAGCCAACGGCGAACAGGGATTGTTCGGCCGCTGGTAGGCGATGTTGTACGAGCCGGTCTCGCCAGCCGAAGTCGACGGGCTCACCACCACCAGATAATTGCCGCCGGCGGCGGCCTTCTGGCTGATATCGGAAGTCTGCGCGAGCCGCGTGCCACCGGGATCGAACAGCTCGATCTGCGGCGCGAAATTGTCGGTGAGCCGGGTGAAGATGAGCCGCATCAGGTCGCCCGCGTTCGCCACGGCCGTGTAGTAACGGAACTGGTTGCCCGCCGTCAGAGAGGCCGTCGCCGACCCTCCGCACACTAACGGCGCCGCTCCCGAAGGACGGTTGAGCAACTGCCAGGAGAACGAATATCCGCCGCCGGTACGCGCCGCCGAGGCGCCCACCACCACGGTATAGGTTCCGGCCGTCGCAACTTTGCGCGAGATTCCGAACGTCTCGGAATCCAACCGCGCGCCCGCGGGGTCGTAAAGATCCATCTGCGCGGTGAATCCCGGATTGGCCGATGCGCTGCGCACCAGGAGAGCATCGCCGCTCGATACCGGAATGCTGTACGAGACGAATGGCTGGACCGCGGTGATGGTTTCCGTGATGGTCTGCCCTTGTGCCGCCGCCGCCGCGCAGGCATTGACGGTTTGCACCAAACCAATGCCGAATGGCCCGCCCGCCGGGTGCGTGGCCGCGTCCATCGCCACTACCGTGTAGGTTCCCGCCGCGGGTTGCGCCACGTCCACGCCGGTAAAGCTGGCCGAGATCGTCTGCCCGGCGGGGATGCCTTGTGGATCGTACACCAGCAGGGCGGGCTGCAGCGTTCCGGTGTTGTCGAGCATGCGCACGCTGAACGATCCGCCGGCAGCGGCGTTGTAGGTGTAGACTGCAGAATCGAGCGGCCGCGTGAAACTCCCGGATACCACCGCGCCGCAGGCCAGGGTGCCCGCAACGTTGCAGGGCCGGTTCAGCCGCAACAGCGAGAACGAATAGGCGCCGGACTGCGAGCCGTCAAACCCGTCGCTCACCACAACCGAATAGACGCCATCGGCCGGCGTACTAAATGTGAGGCTGGTCAGAGTGCCGGTGCTCACGGTTTGAAAGAGGCTGCCCTGGCCATCGTAAATATCGACGCGCGGCAGGAAGGAGCCGCTCTGGCCGGTGCGCAACAGACGCAACAGGTATTGATCGTTGGCGCTCGCGGCCAGCGTGTATTGCGACGTGCCGAACAGGCCGCTCACCGAACCATCCACCCGCGAGGCGCAACCGAGCGGCGCCGGGGAAGTGCTGCACGGCCGATTGAGCCGCAGCATGTAGATCGCGTAGTTGCCGGTGTTGACCAGGCCCGAATCGGCGACGATCACCACGTAGGCGCCGGTTGCCTTGGCGGTGAACGTAGTGGTCGCGATGGCACGCGAAGCAGAGAAGCCCGCTGTGGCCGCCTGCACCAGGCTTCCCTGCGGATCGTAGACTTCGAGGGTGGGCACGAGCGCACTCGACGGGTCCGTGGTGGCGTAGCGCAGCGAGACCACGTCGCCCGCGGCTAAGGAAACGGTATACGCATTCTCGCTGAGCGGGCCCGCGATATTCCCCTGGCTGAGCGACCCGCAGCTCAGCGAACTGTTGCCGCACTGGCCTTTCAACTTGACCACCGAGATCGCATAATTCCCGGTCTTGTTGGCCGGGTCGAACAGCACGATGGTCACCGGGCCGTCCGTGGGCGCAGGAACGTCCAGGCGCCGGAAGCCGCTGGAGCCGATATCGCCGGAGGCATTCGGTAAAAGCTGCCCGGCGGGCGAGTACACCAGCACGGAGACATCGAAGCCCGCGGCAGGCGTGCCGATTCGCGCGAGCCGCGCGCTGAGAATGTCGCCGGCGCTCGCCTGGAATTGATAGCTGGCGAGCTGCAGCGGCTGGCCGATCTGGCCCGATACTCCGATGCCGCAGGATAGACTCCCCGCGCCGCACGGTTTATTCAGCCATGTATAGACCAGGGAGTACGAGCCCTGCGCCTGAACCGGGTTGTCTTGAACCTGGATCCGATAGGACCCGCCCACGTTCAAATCGAACTCGGCGGCGAACGTCGCACCGAGGGCGATGGTGTTGGGAAGGGGAGCAGCCGGGGCGGGGCGGGCGGTCACCACATGGTTCTGCTGGTCCACCAAGGTCACCAACGGTTTGAATGTCGGATCGGTGCTGCCGGCCAGAAGGCGAATCAGGATGGAATCGCCCGGTTGCGCGGTGAGATTGTAGAAGTCGCTGAAGGCCGAGCTAAAGCTTCCAGAGGCCACCACCCCGCAGTCGAGCGGCGCTTGAAGACCTTGCGCGAAAGCCCGGGGCCAGAAGGCCGCGGGCACGAACACGAGCGCAAGCAGGAACGCTCTCACCGCTCTCTCCTGCCCGTGGCAAACCGGCAAATTGCGACGCCCTCCAGGAAGCACGCGCCCGCCCCTGAAAATTCCGGCAGCACACGCGGCGTGGGCGGCGACGGGTCGGCCACCGCCGGCAGCGTCAAACGCAGCTCCGGAAACTGGTACGCGCGGCCGGTGAACAGCAGGCCGTCGCCGTCATCCATCCAGCCGGATTCTCCGCGCGCGCGGAACATGTTCTCCACGCCCTCGTTGGCCGACACCAGCCGGCCGACCGCGGCTCCATCGTAACGGTATTGGTTCACCACGCCCGCCGTGGGATTCGAAACCGCCACCACGTTGCCATCGCCATCGAAGTGGTAGAAGTATGCCGTACCATCCGCGGTCACTTTCCACAACAGGCCCAGCCCGTAGACATACCACGCGACGGGCGCGTTCGAGCCGTCCAATTCCATCACCACGCGAGGCACGGCGCCCGAAGGATCGTTGACCAAACGCCGGCCGGTCCCGTTGACCGTGCGCATGGAACGCAGGCCCGCGGAATCGTAGCTGTACGATGTCGAGGTGTCCGCGTTGAAGCTCTGCAAGCGCCCCAGCGCGTCATAGCCCAGGGTGACATTGCGCGATCCCTGAATCGCCGTCAGGTTGCCGCGCGCGTCGTACTGGTATGTCTGGCCATCGCTGCGGCTCACCGGATGGTTGGCCGCGTCGAGCGTGAACGAGTACGCGGCAATCGTGACCTTCGTGGTGTTCGGCTCGAGCGCGCTCACCGCGGTGCGGTTGCCGTTGGCGTCCAGCGTGTAGCGGTAGCCGGCCACCGGCGATCCATCCGGGCCGGTGCTCACGATGGCGCGCAGGCGGCGGCCGGCATCGTATTGGTAAATCGCGACCGGTCCGCCCGAGACGCTCACGCTCACGGGCCAGCCGGCCGCATCGTAACGGTAGAGCGCGAAATTGCCGAGCCAATCCGAAACCATGCTCAGCCGATGCGCATGGTCGTAGCCGTAAGTGACGGTCTTTCCTCCGGGCAGCGTCATGGCCGTCAATTGCCCCGCGCCGTCGTACTGATACCCCACCTGGTTGCCGAACGAATCGGTGTAGCTCACCAGGCGATTGAGGCTGTCGCGCTCAAAGCCGGAGAGGTCGGGCGCGGCGGCTTTCAGCACCGTGCCGCCCGGATCGGTGCGCGCCGAGACGTTGGCCGCGCCGTCGTATTGATACGTCCACGTGCCGTTCAGCGCGTCGATGAACGTGGTGAGCAGTCCGTCGCTGTTGTACTGGTAGCTGGTCTTGTTGCCCAGGCCGTCCGTGAGGCTGGCGATCAGCCCCGCGGCGGAGCGCGTAACGGCCGCGCCGCCGCCGGCCGGATTCTGCACCGCGGCCGGGTTCCCGGAGGCATCGTACTTCAGCGTCCAGACGTTTCCGTTGGGATCGGTGATGTGGGCCGGCGCCGCGGCTCCCGAGTAGTCCGCCGACCAGCGGTTGCCCGCGGCATCGGTGGCGCCGGTCAAGTTGCCATTCGCATCGTAGGTGAACTTGGAAGTCTCGCCCGAGCCGTTCACGGTGGAGATGCGGCGGCCCGCCGAATCGTAGCTATAGGAAACCG
>OMOG01000345.1:2917-14827 GCA_900290305.1 Candidatus Sulfopaludibacter sp. SbA4 | reverse complement strand
CCATCGGCGGTGGTGACGCTCGCCACGGCGGTATACCCGGGATCGCCGCTGTACGCGATGGCGATCGATCCGATGCCGGCGAGATTGCCCGAATCGTCATACTGATAGGCCATCGCCTGGCCGTTGGCATTGGTCTGCCCGGTGAGGCGCCCGCCGCTCGAATAGGTGTAGCTCACGGTGCGGCCCGCCGAATCGGATACGGACGCGATGTGGCCGCTGCCGTCATAGGAGAACTGCAGCAAGCGTCCGCGATAGTGGGCCGCGGTGAGATTGCCGGAGCTGTCGTAATCCAGGGAGACGCGTGTGGCGCCAGGATCCTGGATCGCCGCCAGGCGGCCACTCGCCGCGAAGATCCGGGCCGATATCGACCCGGGACTGCGCAACGTGTAGGTGCCATCGCTGTTCCTGGTGAGCGTGTCGGTGGTCGCGGTGACCGCGAAGAATCCGCCGCCCGCGGCCGCGGTGGCGAACCGGTCGATGCGGCCCGAGCCGCGCCGCAGCATCAGGCTGCCATCCGGATCGGGCGTCAGGCTGTCGCCGATATTGAACGACCAGCCCACGCCGAACGGTCCGGCGTGCGTGTCGTCCTGGTTGAACGAGCGATCGAGCGAGAACCCGGGCGATGGCCCTCCGAACGTCAGGTCGGTTACCTTGAGGTACAGGGTCAGGTTGGATGCATTGACGAAGACGCTGGGCGAAACCGCGTCGTACGCGGTGAACCGGTTCTCGGCGGGACCTCCGAATCCGGGCTGCGCGCAGTCACGACAGGCGGCGCGCATCACTGTCGCAAGAAGAAAAAGCGAAAAGCAAAGCCTGCACCTGTGAAAAATCACACACCTCTATCATCCAGGGTACCCGATCGCGTCGCGAAGTCCACTCCCCCACGGGGATTTACCGGTTCTAAGTGAGTACCATCCGGACCAGCGTTGGGGTGCTTTTGCGAGTCTCGAAACCCGCTCCCTCACGGTCGCGGCTCTGAAGGCCGATGCCGTAATGACTGTGTAGCCTCCGGCGCCCTCGAAACCCGCTCCCTCGTGATCGCGGCTCTGAAGCGGAGCCGGGCCAGAGGGCACACCGTGGAGCGTAGAACACTGGCCCCGCACCGGGACGGTACAATGGGACTTCCAGTTTCCCGAATGCCCAAGCGAATCGCTATCGTGGAAGACGAGGACGAGTTGGCCGCGCTCATCGATTACAACCTGAGCCGGCAGGGCTATCAGACCCAGCTTCTGAACGGCTCCAAGGGCACTCTCAAAACCTTGGAACAGGCCAAGCCGGACCTCATCCTGCTGGACGTCATGCTTCCCGAGGTAGACGGCTTCGAGTTGTGCCGGTTGATCCGCCAGTCGGCCGTGCTGGGCCGGACCCCGGTCCTGTTTCTCACCGCGCGATCGGACGAGGTGGACCGCGTGCTGGGCCTCGAAATCGGCGGCGACGACTACATGACCAAGCCCTTCAGCCCGCGCGAGCTGATCGCGCGCGTGAAGGCCCACCTGCGGCGCGAGGAGATGGATAACGAGCCGCCCGCGCTATCCATCGGCCCCTTCCGCCTGGACCGCACGTCGCGCCGCGTCTACCTGGCGGAGCGCGAGCTTTCCCTCACCTCCACCGAGTTCAACCTGCTGGAATTCTTCCTGAATCATCCGGGCCGCGCCTACAGCCGCGACCAGCTTCTGGAGTCCGTCTGGGGCGAGCAACGCTACGTCACGCCGCGCACCGTGGATGTCCACGTCCGCCGCTTGCGCGAACAGATTGAAGAACAGCCGGACAGCCCGCGCTACCTGACGACCGTGCGCGGTTTCGGCTACCGCTTCGAGGAGCCCGCTTGACCGGCAGGATTTTTCTCAAACTGATCGCGGGCGTGTTCTGCGTGCTGCTGCTGGCGTTGGTCACGGTGGACTACACTGCCAGCGAAGTGGCGCGCGATGCCAACATCCAGAACCTCATCCAGCAAGTGGCGGAGAAAGGCCGGATGTTGGCGGTGTCGGCGCCGGATCCCGCGGCGCTGGGGGTCGAACAGGCGCGCAAAATGGCCAGCGCCGCCGGCGGCCGGATCACGGTGGTGCGGTCCGACGGCAAGGTGCTGGTGGATTCCGAGGCGGATGCCGCCCGGATGGAGAACCACCGCACCCCCGACCGCGCGGAGCTGGTGAAGGCATTCGGCGGCGAGGTCGGCTGGAAGATCCGGCACAGCGCCACCATCGGAATCGACTTTCTGTACGTGGCGGTTCCCATTGCGGGCGGCGCCATCCGGATTGCCGTGCCGCTTTCGGAGATCGAGCGCCAGGCCGCCCGCGTACGCGTAAAAATCCTGGGCAGCACTGCGCTGGCGTTTCTGCCGGCGATTGCCATTGCGGCCGTGTTTTCCCGCTGGATCTCGCGGCGCTTCGCGGCCATCATGGCGCACGCCGGCGAGCTGGCGCGCGGCAACTTCCGCGCCCGCCTGGCGCGCCCCGGCAAAAGCGAGTTCGGACAGCTCGGCGAAACGCTCAACGAGCTTTCCGAGAATCTGCAAAGGACCGTCGAGCAGCTCCAGCGCGAGCACGCCGAGTTGGAGCGCGTGGAGCGCGTGCGCAAGGATTTCGTGATCAACGTATCGCACGAGCTGCGCACCCCGCTGGCTTCCATCCAGGGATATACCGAGACCCTGATCGACGGCGCGCTGAGCGATCCCCAGTACAACATGCGCTTTCTGCAGATCATCCGCCACAACGCCGAGCGCCTGGCGCGCATCACCGAGGACCTGTTGACGCTGTCGCGCATCGAGCAGCGGCGCCAGAAGTTCGAGTTCGAGCCGCACCTGGTCAACGGCCTGCTGCACGAGGCCGTCGAATCCATCCGGCCCATCGCCGCGAAGAGCCACCTGCAGCTCGACCTGGAGCCCGCGCCGGCGGATTCGGAGGCCTGGTGCGACAGCGAGGCCGTGTCGCAGATTCTCAGCAACCTTCTCGACAACGCCATCAAGTACACCCCGGAGGGCGGCCGCATCACGGTAGGAGCGCAGCCGGCCGGAAGATTCATGGAGGTGTACGTGCGCGATACCGGCATCGGCATTCCTCCGGAAGAGCAGCCGCGCCTGTTCGAGCGTTTCTATCGCGTGGATAAAGCGCGCTCGCGCGAGCTGGGCGGCACCGGGCTGGGCCTTTCGATCGTCAAGCACCTGGTGGCCGCGCACCACGGGTCGACCCGCGTGGAAAGCCGCCTCAACCAGGGCTCGACCTTCTATTTCACGCTCCCGGCGGACGAATCGGCACTCGGAGAAGAGCAGCTTAATCCCGAATTCACCGCTCCTTAACGGTTCTGTAACACGGGCACTGGTAAGTTGAGGCCAGAGCCCTCATGAAAAAAATTCTTCTGATCGAAGACGACGCAGACCTCTTCTCGCTGCTGAAGTACAACCTCGAGAAAGAGGGTTTCTCGCTGACCGGATTGCAGACCGGAAAAGGCGCGCTGGAGCTGTGCCGGCAGGTGCGCCCGGACCTGATCCTGCTCGACATCATGCTGCCCGATTCCGACGGCCTCGATATTTGCAAAGGCATCCGCAAAGATCCGGACCTCGCCTCGACGCCTATCATTTTTCTGACGGCGCGAGCCTCCGAGACGGACCGCATCGTGGGCCTCGAGATCGGCGCCAACGATTACGTGGTGAAACCGTTCTTCGTGCGCGAGCTGGTGGCTCGCATCAAGCTGCAGTTTCGCAATCAGAACGCGCCCGCGCGGGTGCTGGAGTCGGGCGGCCTGGAACTGGATCCCAGCAGCCGGCAGGTTCGCCTGGGCGGTACGCCGCTGCAGCTTACCGCCACGGAGTTCCGCCTGCTGGAGTTTCTGATGAGCCGCCCGGGAGTGGTCTTCAGCCGCGAGCAGTTGCTCAACGCCGTGTGGGGCCAGGACCGCGCCATCACCGACCGCGCCGTGGACGTCTACGTACTGCGCCTGCGCCAGAAGATCGAATCCGACCCCGGCAGTCCGATTCTGATCCACTCGGTGCGTGGGTTTGGATACACTTTCGAGCCGCGGCGGGCGATGGCGGGAGTGTAGTGTCTTGTGGGGCGGACCCCTGGGCCGTTCCTCCCGTCGTCTCGGCGGTGTGATTTGCGGGTGCTTAACCGATGTGGGGATTTCGCGGCCCGGTCCGGGAAACCGCTCCCTAACGGGGTGCCCTCTGGGCCCGGCTCCGTTGCGGTTGTGCTGATTTCAGCGTGGGTTACAGAACCGCGATCTTCAGGGAGCGGTTGGCCAGGCTCAGCTTCCCCACATCGGTTAAGCACCCGAGATTTGCCAGTCCCCCGCCCATTTTGGAATCGGATTATCCTATTCATAGGATGTATGCTCTTTCCAAGATCCTGCTGCCGGTGGACTTCTCCGAACGCTCGGTGGGCGCTGCCCACTATGCCAACCTGGTGGCCGCCCGATTCCATTCCGATCTGACGGTTCTGCACGTCCAGACTCCCCCTCAGATGGAAGCCGCGCTCGATACCGGCGGTTCCATGCTGGCCGAGTTGTATCGCGATCGGTCCTCCCAGGTCTCGGAGGAGCTTGACCGGTTCGTGGCCGCGCAGTTGCCCGGGCTCAACGTTCAGTGCGTGCTCCTCGAAGGCGATCCCGCCCCGAAGATCGTCGAGTTCGCTCGCGATTGGGCCGCCGGCCTGATCGTCATGCCCACACACAGCTATGGTCCGTTCCGCCGTTTCCTCCTGGGTTCCAACACCGCCAAAGTACTGCACGATGCCCAATGCCCCGTATGGACCGGCGTCCACCTCCTGGAGCCGCCCCCTGCGGATTCCATTCCTTTCCGCAACATTCTGTGCGCCATCGATCTGGGCCCGCAAAGCTCCAGGACCCTGTGCTGGGCGGCTCAGTTCGCGCTGCATTTTGGCGCCCGCCTGGTGCTGGTTCATGCCACCGGACCGTCCCCCGAGCCGGGCGACAGTTCCGAGGCGGGCTGGCAAACCGGCATGCGGGAAGCTGCCGAGGCGGAGTTGCAGCGCCTCCTCGAATTCGTGCACGCCGAAGCCGATATCATCGTCGAAAGCGGCGATCCCGCCAAAGCGATCGGCGCAGCCGCCGAACGGATTCCCGCGGACCTGCTGGTCATCGGACGCGGTTCCGCTGCCGGCGTCTACGGCCGCTTGCGCACCAACGCCTATGCGATTATCCGGATGTCGGTTTGTCCGGTAGTTAGTGTGTGAACCGCCGGCATGATAAATTGCATAGCGTGGATGCCCGCACCATTTACCAGGTTCTCGAAGAAGCCGCACGCGCGTTCGGCGACGCTCCGGCTCTGCATCAGCCCGGCCCTTCCGGCTATATCACCTACTCCTGGAAGCAGTACCTGCAGGCAGTCGGGGAGATCGCTGCCGGATTGCGCTCCCTCGGCATGGCGCGAGGCGACGTCGTCGCGCTGAACTCGGAAACGCGCCTGGAATTCTACCTGGCCGATCTCGGCATCATGGCGAATGGCTCCATCGCGGCCGCATTGTACCCCAGTTACCCGCCCAAAGACCTGGTGCGAACACTCGCCGCTTCGGCCGCGCGCGCCGTCTTCGTCGAAGATCCTCAGACTCTCGCGAAATTGCGCGGCGCGCCGATCGAGCATTGGATTCTCCTGACCGGCACGGCCGAAGGTGCGATCACCCTCGAGGCCCTTCGGGAAAAAGGACGCGACGCGCTGGCACGCGATCCGGAGCTGCTGGCGCATTTGCGGTCCGAAGTGCGCCCGTCCGATACCGCCATCCTTTATCTCACCTCCGGCGCAACCGGCGAACCGAAGATGGCTCTCGTCACACACCAGGCCATCGTATCCAACATCGACATGGGTCCCGCCGTGCTGCCCATCGGCCCACAGGATTCCACCGTGGCGTTTCTGCCTTCGGCCCACATCGCGCAGCGCGTGGTGATCGAACTGTTGCCCATCCGCATGGGCATGCCGGTGACGTTCTTCGAGAGCCTCATGAAGCTGCCGCAGGATATCCGCAAGGTGCGGCCAACCATGCTGCTGGCGCCGCCGCGCATGTGGGAGCGCATCTACTCCACCATCTGCGCGGAGCTGCGCAAGCGGCCTGCGGCGGCGCGCAAAGCGTTCTACGGCGGCCTGGCCCTCTCCCTGGCGGCCGGACGCTACCGTCGCGAGGGCAAGAAAGTCCCCTGGCGCATCCGCGTTCCCCTCAAGGCAGCCGACCGCGTTCTGTTCAGCAAGGTCCGCGCGCGCTTCGGCGGGAAGCTTCGCATCGCGGCCTCCGGAGCCGCGCCGCTCAGCAAGGACCTGGCGGAATTCTACGAGGCCGTCGGCATGCCTCTGATCGAAGGCTACGGCCTCACCGAAGGCGGCGTGGTGTGCCTCAATCCGCTCGACCATCCCAAGGCGGGCAGCATCGGCAAGGTCTTGCCCGGCTTCGAAGTGCGCTTCGCTTCCGACGGTGAGCTGCTGGTGAAGGGCCCCTGCCTGTTCTCCGGCTATCTGAACGACGTCGAGACCACTGGCGAAGTGCTGCGCGACGGATGGCTTCACACCGGCGACGTGGCCTATGCCGATAGCGACGGCTACATCTTCATTACCGGCCGCAAGAAGGAGTTGATCGTTTCCTCCACCGGGAAAAAAATCTATCCTTCGCGCGTCGAGAGCCTGTTCAAGATGGAGCCGCTCATCAGCCAGGTGCTGCTGGTGGGCGATCGCCTGCCCTACCTGACCGCGCTGTTCACCATCAACAGCGCCAACGCCGAAGGCCTCAAGGGCATGGACCAGTGGAAGGGGCGCGCCGCCTCGGAGATCGCGCAGGCTCCGCCGGTGCTGGCCGAAATCCAGAAGACGGTGGCGCGCGTGAACAAACAGCTCGCGCCCTTCGAACAGGTGCGCAAGTACCGCATTCTGGCCCGCGACTTCTCCATCGAGGAGGGCGAGCTGACCGCCACCATGAAGGTGCGGCGCACCAAGGCCATGGAGAATTTCAAGGAGGACATCAACGAGCTTTACGCCGGCCGGGAATGAGTAGCACAGGCATTCCTGCCTGTGTGCGACTCACATCCGAACAGGAACGCCGCATTCAATCCCTCGTGGGCTCCCGGCTGTACAGCTCGCCGGAGGACGTACCGGATGCCGCGCTCGCCGCCGTCGAACAGCAGGCGACTCCCGACCTCGAGGGATCGCAAGAGGAGCAGGAGGCGCTTCTTCGGGAGGGCCTCAATTCCGGCGAGCCTGTCGAAGCCGATGACGCTTTCTGGAATCGCTTGATGGTGGAAACCGACCGGATGGTGGCCGAACATCGGGCGCGATGACCGTCGTCCAACTCGGCGGCTGGGCCTGAAGCTTCACTTCTGCGCCGAGCGCGTACACCACTTCCGCCAGAGTCCGGACCGTCATGTTCGCTCTGCCGCTCAGCAGTTGCGTCACCCATGGGCGAGATTTGTTCAATCGCCTTGCCAAATCGGCCTTGCTGAGATTCTGTTCTGCCATGAGCCTGGCAATCACTTCCGAGGCTTCAGCGACGAGTGCCTCGACAGCCAGGAGTCTCCGGAATTCCGGGTCTTCCATCAGACCTGCATGCCGCGTCTTCATCGCTTTGTCTTCCCCACGATCGTCAACTTGGTCTGGGCCTGATCCTCTTCGTAGATCCGCCAAGCCCGCGCGATCTCTTCCTTTGGTGTCTTGGCCTTCTTCTTGATAAAACCATGCGTGATCAGAATCAGTCCACGCTCATTTTTCGCATACGCAAACGGCATGCGGATATGGAAGGACTTGAACTCGAACAGCCCGCCGCGCAGGTCCCCAAACTTCTCTGGGTTGAAAAACTTTCCGTGGTCACCGGCAATCCGAAAGAGGGCCATCAGTTTCGCCTTATCTAGCTGAGCCAGCCCGTCAAAGAACTCGCAGCCGGGGTACGCGCCGCATTGCTCCCTCGCGAATGCAATCGCGAACACCGCTCCTTGGTAGGCTACCTTCCGTGTCATTCATCGAGACCATGTTAAGCTATAACTTAACAGCTTTGCAAGCCCTTTTTGCGCCGCGGATAAGCAGCCATCGGCGAGCGGCGCTCAACTCCCGCGACGCTGCCTTAATTCAGTTCAGCACCCATGGGGTGTCCGCCCCACCAAGCCTCTCACGGCCGCCGCTCCAACTCCTCCAGCAGAATCGAGAGCCGCGGCGCCACTTCCGTGCGGCCGCCAAAGCGCACCGCGTTGTAAGTGGCCGTAAACTCTCCGACGGCCAGCCCCATCTCCGTAGAGGAGAGCGAGGCCGCGAACTCCGCGGGAGTGAACCACGCGGGCTTGTGATAGCCCCGGCGCTTCATGACGTGCAGCATACGCTGGTAAAGCAGCGTCGCGTCGCCCGCGCTCGCCTGTCCCCGGCGCACGCGCTGGACTCGCAGGCGAATGTGGAATAGACGGACCAGCGGCGGGCCGGCCGCCAGGATCCAGAACCCGAACACCAGAAAAACCACGATGCGGATTCGATTGCGCCCGATCCATCCCGTGGCGTGGCTGAGCCAGTCCGATTGGAATCCGCTCACCGAATCGAACCAGCGCAACCCCATGCGGCGGGCGCCCTGCTGCAGTTGGTCGATCAACGAGCCCTGCTGGCCGGAATCGTACCCCACCACCCACTGCTTCCAAAAAGTTTCAGCCGCATCCAGGTACAAGTCGAGCTTCGTAAACAGCGCCAGCGACGCCGAGCCGGGGTCGGGCGGCGTGGGGTCGAACGTCGTCCAGCCATGGCCGGGAATCCAGGCCTCCACCCAACTGTGCGCGTCCGACGCCCGCACCAGCCACAACTCCGAGATGGGGTTGTAGGTTCCGCTCTGGAACCCGGTGGCCAGCCGGGCCGGGATCCCCAGGGTCCGCAGCATCACGGTCATCGCCGAGGCGAAGTATTCGCAATGGCCTTTCTTGCGCGTGAAGAGGAAGTACGCCAGCGGATCGGCCACCTCGTGGCTCGGCAGTTCGAGCGTGTAGCCGAAGCTGGTGCGCAAATAGTGTTCCATGGCGCGCGCCCGCTCCAGATCGGTGGCGTCGCCCGCCGCCACCCTTTGTGCCATTTGCGGAATTTTCGCGTCCAGCACCGGCAGTTGCAGATAGCGCTCCCGGTCGGCCAGCGGGAGGATGGGGGTGGGAAACCGCACTGGCGCCGTCTCGGGCGGCTCCTCGAGCAGGCTGTATGCCTCGTAACGGAATCCCTGCGGTGGACGGACGGCCGGCGGCAGCCGGTAGTTGCCGCCCTCCGTGCGGTTCAGGCGGTCGACGTGGAGGTACATAATCTTCTCGGGGATTCCCGCGAAGAAGAGGGCGTCGGTATCGAGTTCATCGTACTCCACGTTGTAGCTGATGCCGCGGCCGATGGGCCGCCCGCCGGGAGGTTGCAGGTCGGCCTGCCCGTTTTCCACCGCGATCGGCTGCCTCGCGGCGCTGGGGTTGGACCAGCGCTTGCCGTCGAAATCCACCAGTGTTCCACCGCGCCACTTGAGACCGCCCGGCGAATCGGCGCTGATGATGCTGATGTGCATCACCGGCCGCGACAGGTTCTTGATCTCGCCAATCTCCCCCAGATTCACCTGGTTGGTGAAGCCGGGAATGTGAATGCGATGCGAGATGAGGCGCGAAAACGCAGCGTCTGCGGTGCGCGGCAAGAGGAAAAACAGCCCCGCGGTGAGCGCCAGGATGCCCGCCGTGACCAACACCGATAGCGCCGCCAGGCGGGTGTGAAAGCGTCTGAGCCCTCCGCGCGCCGTGGCCGGCGCCTTGTTCATGGAACGGCGGATTTCGCCCGAGGTCAACGTGGCCATGGCGAAGAGCAGGTACAGCGCCAGGAACACGAAAAAGTTGAAGTTGATGGACAGGATGGCGGCGGCCAGCAGCTCCAGAAAAGCGATCGCCGCCGTGTAGAGATGGTCGCGATTGCTCCGGGCGGTCAGAATCTTCATCACCGCCAGGAAAAACACCAGGTGCACGGTGGCCGGCAGGAACTCCCGCGACAGCAGGAAATAGTCGGCCAGGTAGAAACCCGTGTAGCCGATCGTGATGAGCGTAGAGGCGCGCTCGGAGATCTCCAGCCGCACGAACCCGTAAATCAGCAGGCCGCGCAGCAGCAGTCCCGCCGCGGTGAGCATGATGGTCGCGGTATCCAGGTATCCCGATCCGGCGACCGCCAGGTAACCGCTGGCCACCAGCCCGAGCAGCGAGAACTGGAAAAAGCGCTCGACGGAGGCGTGTCCCCGGACCCCGGCGCTTGCTTCCGGACGCGGCATACTTCATTCTACCCGGCCCAGGCTACACTGATAAGATCCATGGAGAACGAAACCATCGGGCTCCTGGTGCACGCGGTTGGCCGGACCGGAGTTCTGCACCAGTTGACCGGAGTGATCGCGCGGCACGAAGGGGACATCTCAACCGTCGAGATCCTATCGAACCGTCCCGAGGAAGCCCGCACTTACTTTGAGGTGACTCTGCCCGGCGGCCCGGAGAAGTTGTTGGACGACCTGAAACAGTTGCCCATCGTGCGCCACGTGGAGCTGGTGAAAACCTTCCAGACGATCTACGGCAAGCGCGTCATCATCGCCGGCGGCGGCGCGCAGGTGGGCCAGGTCGCGGTGGGCGCCATCTCCGAGGCGGACCGCCACAACATTCGCGGCGAGCACATCTCGGTGGACACGATCCCTCTGGTGGGCGAGCAGAAATTGGCCGATGCCGTGCGCGCCGTGGCGCGGCTGCCGCGCGCGCGGGCGCTGGTACTGGCCGGCTCGCTGATGGGCGGCGACATCGAGACCGCGGTGCGCGAGGTTCGCCGCCAGGGACTGCTGGTCGTCAGTCTCAACATGGCGGGCAGCGTTCCGGAGGCCGCCGACCTGGTGGTGACCGATCCGGTGCAGGCCGGCGTGATGACCGTGATGGCGGTGGCCGACACCGCCAAGTTCACCGTGGACCGGTTGAAGCGGCGGGTGTTTTGACTGCGGCGATTTCGCAGATGGCAAGGTGCTACATTCGGTAGGGAATCCATGGCGAAGCCTAACGCACGTCTGGTGCTGGAAAACGTCGGGCCGATTCGTCGGGCGGATGTGTCTTTCGCCGACCTGACCGTCCTGATCGGACCCCAGGCCACGGGCAAGAGCCTGTTCCTCCAGTTCCTGAAGCTTGCTTTGGACTACAAACCGGTCGTCAAGACTCTTCTCGATTATGGACTCGATTGGAACGACGAAACATCCGGGTTCCTGGATCTCTACCTGGGGCGCGGAATGTCCGGGGTTTGGAGCACAAAGGGCAATTCCAAGAGCTGGTTCGAATGGCAGGGCCAGCAAATGTATCTCGACGCCATGGCTGCGGCGAGGCAACCCGGCAAGGATCACGAGCAATGTTTCGTAATTCCGGCGCAACGCGTGCTGGCGTTCTCGCCGCAAAGCTGGCTTCGTCCTTTTAGCGATTTCCGCGCAGGTGATCCGTACGTCATCCGGGCGTTCAGCGAGCACCTGCGCGTACAGGCCGACGCGATGTTTGACCCGCATCAGCGTTCTTGGGGCCTCGAAGAGGATGCCTATTCACTGCTGCAGAAGTCCGTATTTGGCAAATTCGACTTGGGTGCCCAAACGGTTGGAGGCCAAAAGGAACTGGTGCTGACCGGCCCTTCCCGACGGCTGTTGCCATTTATGGTCTGGTCCGCCGGACAGCGTGAATTCGTGCCCTTGTTCCTTGCCCTTATGTGGCTGCTCCCCGCAAAGACCGGCTCCTCCCCAAAACAGATGCCCGAGTGGGTGTTGATCGAGGAGCCCGAAATGGGACTGCATCCCCAGGCGATCGCGGCGGTGCTCTTCGTGTTGCTCGAACTGCTGGCCCGCGGATATCGGGTTTGCCTCTCTACCCATTCGACACATGTCCTGGACCTGGTATGGGCGCTCCAGGTCTTTCGTCTCAACGGCGCGCCGCCCCAAG
>OMOG01000345.1:0-2907 GCA_900290305.1 Candidatus Sulfopaludibacter sp. SbA4 | reverse complement strand
TCTTGACCCCAACAATCCGGACACAAATGTTAACACCTGGGGAGGGATGACTGAGTTTACAACCCAAATCGGCGACATAATCGCGAAACACGTCGCGGGTGATGCCGCGGAATGACGTTCGCAAAGGCTGTCGATTCGTGCCCGCGCTTGAAGGGACACTATCACGCGGGACTCGGCGCCCTCAGATCCGACCGATCCCGAGTGACGATCGGGGACGGACGCATGATCCTCGGCAGTCTTTGCGTGGAAGCCGCGCAGCAGGAGATTTCCAGTCAAGAGCATACCTGGGACTACGGAATCGGTTTGAGGCCCGGCGATGAAGTGGTCATTTGGCTTGAGGTTCATTCCGCAAATAACTCTCACGTGCAGGCAATCCTCGACAAGCTTGACTCACTCATCAAATTCCTCGGTGAACATGCGGCAGAGATGAGCAAGTTCCCGCGAAGATATGTCTGGCTGGCGACGAAGGGCGTTGGCATCGCTCCGGCGAGCCGGGAGAGACGAAGGCTCAACGCTCGCGGAATCATTCTGAAGTCCAAACGTCTGGATCTTGAATCCGTGTTGTAGATGGCCGGGCGCCAACTGGACTATAATTCCCAGATCATATGAGAACCGCTCTCTTCGCCGCCCTGGCGGCCATATCGCTCGGCTTCGTGGCGATCTGGCTGGCCGCCATCCCTGGCGACGTATGGAAGCGCTGGCCCGGATGGCGGGACACGGGTGTCGGCTTCATCACCAACGTATTCGACACGCTGGGCATCGGCTCGTTCGCCACGACCAGCGGGTTCTTCAAAATCTGGGGTATGGTCCCGGACGAGCAGATTCCCGGAACCCTGATGGTGGGACACACGCCCCCGTCGCTGCTGCAAGCCTTCATCTTCATCGCCGTGGTGCAAGTGGATTTTGCCACCCTGGTGCTCATGATCGCGTCGTCGGCCCTGGGCGCATGGCTGGGAGCCGGCATCGTCAGCCGCCTGCCCCGGCGCAAGATCCGCATCGCCATGGGCAGCGCCCTGCTGGTCGCGGCCGCCGTCATGGCCATGACGGCGCTTCAGTGGATACCCGGCGGCGGTGAGGGTCTCGGCCTCTCGGGCGCGTCGCTGGCGCTCGCCATCGCCGGCAACATGATTTTCGGGGCGCTGATGACGCTGGGCATCGGCCTGTACGCGCCGTGCATGATTCTGGTCTCGCTGCTGGGTATGAATCCGCGCGCCGCTTTTCCGATCATGATGGGGTCTTGCGCCGTTCTCATGTCGGTAGGCAGCGTGCCGTTCATCCGGTCCGAACGCTACAGCCTGAAGGCCGCGCTGGGCTTGACCGTGGGCGGGATCCCGGGCGTCCTGGTCGCGACCTACGTGGTGAAGTCCCTGCCGCTCGGCGCTGTGCGATGGCTGGTGGTCGTCGTGGTGATCTACACGGCGTCCATGATGTTGCGCTCGGCGATGCTGGAGCGGCGGGCCAATCGGGAAGCCGTCGCCGAGGCCTGAGCCTCGCGGCAACCTCACATGGGCGGCAGCATCACCTCGGAGAGATCGTTGATCATCTTCTGCTCCTCGGGCGAGAACCTGTTCTGGAATTGTGGGCTATTGAGGATGATGACGCGCTGTGAATCGGACATGCTCTGCAAGCGGCGGAGCGCCCCAACCACCATTTGCCGGCGCTCCGGCGGTAACTGGTTGACGGCCTGCATCTGCTGCATGAATGCGCGCTTCTTCTCGGGCGGCAAGGCAGCGAAACGCTCGGTCCGGCTCAGCATGACCTGCTGCTGATCCTTGGGAAGGCTGTCGAAGTACTGCAGTTGATTGCGGATGGCTTGCTGCTGCGCCAGAGGCCACTTCTCCAGGGCGCGCTCCCGTTCTTCGGGAGTCATCCGGTAGAGCCGCGCAGCCGGGCTCCCCGGATTGGTAATCCGCGGACCGAGGGCCCTGCCCCCGTTTCCGCCCTTATTCGGCACGTTCGGCTTCGCCGCGGGAGGCCGCGGCGGCGGAGGTGCTTTCGCTGGCTTTTTTTGGTCGCACAGACCAACTACCGCCGCCAGCCACAGCAGGCCGCCGACTTGGAGGGCTCGGATCATCGTCACATCTTCGGGTCGGCCGTGTCCGGATGAACCAGGCGGTTAAACTCCCGCATCATCTCCATTTCCTGAAGCGCGTGCTCCGCCTGGTCCGGCGCCACCACATCCACTTGCGCGGACACCGGCGCGCTGGCAGGTGGGACGGCCCCAGGCCGCTCGAGCAGCACCCCCGCTCCGATTACCAGGGCGACGGCTGCCGCAATCGGCAGACCCTGCCGCAACAGCAAGGGACGGAAAGGACGCATCAGCAGGTCCCACCAGGAGACCTCCCTGTCAATCCGTTGGTATAGGCGGCGGTCGAAATCCGCCGAGACGGGGGTTGCCTCCCAGGCATCCAGGGCTTTCCAAACGGCTTGTTGGCCGCTTGCAAACTCGCGGCAGGCGGGGCAAATGCGGATGTGATCCTCGAGAATCGCCGTGCTCTCGGGGTCCAGCTTCCGGGAACAGTACGCCAGCAGCATCTCGGCGTTCTCCCGAGTTTCGATTGGGCACCTCATGCTATCCCTCTTCTTCCCAAACCCCACTGTTTCGGGCGCCCGTCACGCCATATGCGCCAGACGAGCCCGCAACGTCTCGTACGCCCGAAATAACAGGGATTTTACCGCAGATTCCGAACAGTTCAGCACTCTGGCAATCTGCGAATACTCCATCTCCTCATACTTATGCATCAGGACCGCTGCTCTCTGTTTCTCCGGCAGCGTTGCCACGGCCCGCCGTACCTCGTCGAGCCGCGCCTGATACACCATAAACTGCTCTACCGACGGCCGGGAATCCGATATCTGCCGTACCGGCATGTCGGAAGAATCGTCATCCAAATGCTCCTGCAACCTTTC
>OMOG01000028.1:14559-15004 GCA_900290305.1 Candidatus Sulfopaludibacter sp. SbA4 | reverse complement strand
ACGCGCGCGGCTCCGATCAGAGCCGCGACCGTGACTCGCCCTTGGCGAGCGAGGGAGCGGTCCTCCCGGAAAATACGTCGGCGTATTGATGAAACGACGTACTTAGCTTCCGAGGGAGCGGTCTTGACCTACGTCGCCGGTGCCGGCTGCGGCCTGACCGGCGCCGTCCCCGCGGGCTTCGCCGTAGTCTCCGACGCCAGCAACGCCGCCAGCGTCCTGCTATGCGGCCCGCCGGGGAGCAGCACCAACTTGGCGCCGCTCGACAGCAGCCGCTGCGTCTCCAGAATATCGAAGAGCGCTTCGGAGACGGCCGGCTCGCGCGCGATCTCCTGAAACGCCTGGCCCATGGTTGCCGGACGGATGGCCGCCGCTTTAGCGAACTCGAAAGCCGCCTCGCGCTCCGCCGAGCTGGTGATCACGCTCACCTGGTTGGCGCCCGCCTGCT
>OMOG01000028.1:0-14553 GCA_900290305.1 Candidatus Sulfopaludibacter sp. SbA4 | reverse complement strand
CCGCCGAGCTGGTGATCACGCTCACCTGGTTGGCGCCCGCCTGCTTGATCGCGGAGGTCACCTGGCGCAGCCGGTTCACCACCTTCTCTTCGATCTGGCGGATCATGCCGGCGTCGCGGAAGTGCACCTTGCGAATGTAGACCGAGCCGATCTGGTAGCCCCACGCCTGTGACTTCTCCCTCACCTCCGCCCGCACCGTCTGGCTCATGTTGTGGCGCGTCTCCAACATCTCCGCGAGCGGCATGTTGCTCAGGCAGCGTACCGTGGCGTTGCTGACGTTGGCGCGCAGCGAGCCGCGCGGGTCGGTGTTCTTGAACAGGTAGGAGACCGGGTCGCTGACCCACATCTCGTACCAGATGCCGATCCCCATGGGCGCGCCTTCCTCGGAGTTCACGGGCTGGCTGCGCAGGTATTCCTGGTCGAGCCGCAAATCGAGCACGTGGCAGGCGCCCAGGAAATTGATGACGAATGCCGCCGGGCCGATCTTGAACGGCAGGATGTGCAGCCCCGGCTCGTCGATGATGCCGATCACTTTGCCGAATAGCACGTACACCCGGCAGGTGCGCTCCTGCACGATGGCGAACAGGCCGAACATGCGCGAGAGAATCAGCACCACCTTTTCGACCACGAAGGCGCCGACGAAGACGATGAGGATGGCGGTCAGGGTGTCGGTGGCGCTCATTTCGAAGCCTCCAGATAGACCTGCTGCGCCTTGTCGTAGAGCGCCAGCCGCACGTTGCGCAAGTAAGCGCCCAGCGTGTTCGCGCCCGCGGCATTCAGCGCCGACAGTTCCGCGGCCAGCGACCGGATGGGCTGCACCTCGGCCTGCGCCTTCAGGGTTTCGATCTCGACGGCGCGCCTCGACTGCACGACTCTCTGGTCGGCCGCCGCCTGCGCCAGGCTGATATCGCTCGATACCTGGTTGTGCGCGGTGTTGATGGCGGCCAGCGCCGACTCCACCTCGGGCGGCGGGTCGATGCCGGTAATCAGCGAGGCGTCGAGCACCACGCCGTAGCGCGCCGGGGCCGAGCGGCACTCCTGGTCCATGTACTCGTTCAGGTCGCGCAGGTTCTTGCGCAGGTCGTTGATGGAAATGCCGGTCATCTCGGCGCCGGCCAGTGGGGCCGTGGCAGCGGCTCCCGGAGCTGCCGCGCTCGCGTCCAGCGGGACCGCCTTGGCCTCGAAATTGGCGATGCGCTGCCGCAGCACCGAAACGAAATAGGCCATCACGTGGACGAACGGCTTCTTGATCCCGAACAGGTAGGCGTAGAGATTGCTCTCGCTGACGCGGTAGCGGATCTGCCCGGTGAGCCCTGTATTGAGCTGGTCCTTGGTGACGGCCTCGAGGCGCGTGCCGCTCTCGTTGGCCGTGCGGTCCTCGAGGTCCAGCGCCATGTTCACGGTAGTGGTGGCGATGGAGACCCTGACGATCTTCTCCCACGGCATTTTGAAATACGGCCCGCCGGGTTGAATCACGCGGACCTGCGGATAGGTGTAGCGGCTGCGCTCCTCCGGCCGGAGGAACTCGGCGATCGGGTCATCGAGGGTGGTCTTCCCTCCCGGCACCCGTACCGCACGGCCGAATCGAGTCTTGACGGCGCGCTGGCTCTGATCGATGGTGTAGATGCCCATGAGCAGGCACCGCACCACGAAATAGAGCAGCAGGCCAATGAACGTGCCCAAGGCGATGCTCATATAGAAGCGTTAGTATAGCGGCGGGCGCGACCGGAGGCCAGGGGCGGCCGGCCATTCAGCAGAGAGCCGGGGATTCGCCCTCCTCTGGGTAAGGTCATTCTTATTGACAGGTCAATGCGGCGAGATTAGAGTGAAAATGGCGCCAGACGACCGGAAGGAGACGGGGGCATGACTGGGATTCAATTCATTACTGATGCGAAGGGGCGCAAGACGGCAGCGGTGATCGACCTCAAGAAACACCGCGCGCTGTGGGAGGATATCGAGGATGTGTTGGTTTCCCGGTCGCGGCGGCACGAGAAACGCATTCCGCTCGAAAAACTGAAGGCCGACCTGATCGCAAGCGGAAAGCTGCGTGGCTAAATATCACGTCGCATTCTTATCAAGTGCTGAGAAAGAACTCAAGAAGCTGCCCGCCCAATTGATCGCACGCATCGTTCCTCACCTTGAAAACCTTGCCTCCAATCCCCGCCCATCCGGGTGCAAGAAGCTCAGGGGCGGCGATGGCGAGTGGCGCATACGAGTGGGGGACTGGCGCGTGGTGTACACCATCGACGACGGAAAGTCGCTGGTGGAGGTGACGCGGATCCGTCACCGAAGCGAGGTATACCATCCATGACCGCCGCGATGTGAACGACCTCATCCGATCAGTTCATCCAGAGGGCGCGTCTCGCCTCGACGGTGTTCCTCCATCGCCTCGCAGGCCAGGAACCGCAAAGGGGGTCGGCTTCTCACGGAAGCTACGCGCCGAGCCCCGCGTCTACCGCTTCTTCCCATCCACCCCATACTTAGCCAGTATCTCTTTCACCCGCTCGATCGGAATCGCCTCCGCGATCCCATATCGCGATCGCACCGCGGTCGCCCGCAACAGCGAATTGTAGACCGCCTCCTCCGTCGCCTCGAGCACCATCTCGAACAGCGGCGACACCGCATCCGTGCCCATGGCCTCATACGCCGACGGCGCAATGCCCGCAGTCTTCACCCGCGCGGAAGCAGCCGTCGAGAACGCGATGGCGAAATCGCCGCTGCCGTTGGCATAGGACGACCCGGTGCGCCCCAGCCCGAACACCGCGCGCGCCGCCAGTCGCTTGAGGTCTTTCGCCGTGAGCGGCGCATCCGTGGCCACCACCATCATGCAGGAGCCGTCTCCCGGCGAGCCGTACGGATACCGCCCCAGCTCGCGGCCCACGGGCGCCCCGCCCATCGTCAGCACTCCGCCGAAATTCGTCTGCACCAGCACTCCCACCGTATAGCCGCCGTAACGGGGACCGGCAACCCGCGACGAAGTGCCGATTCCACCCTTCCACCCGTAACAAACCGTCCCTGTGCCCGCGCCCACACTGCCCTCCGCCACCGGCCCGCTCCTGGCATTGCGAATGGCCTCCAGCACGTCCTCACGGCGAACGTGCATACCGCGAATGTCGTTCAGCCCGCCATCGTTCGTCTCCCCCACCAGCGCGTTCACGGACTTCACCCCTTCGTTGCCGGGCTGAGCCAGCGTATAGGCAATCACTCCTTCCATGGCCGTCCCGACATTCAGGGTGTTGGTGAGGACGATCGGCGTCTCGATGCTCCCCAGTTCCTCGACCTGCGTGGACCCCGCGAGTTTTCCGAACGCATTGCCGACAAACACCGCGCCCGGAACTTTCTCCTGGAAGAGATTGCCGCCCGTCGGCAGAATGGCCGTGACGCCGGTCCGGATGTTGTCTCCTTCGATCAACGTGAGGTGCCCCACGCGCACGCCCGCCACATCGGTGATGGCGTTCAGCGCGCCGGGCGGAAAGACCCCCGGCGAAAGTCCCAGGTCGCGCGCACGCGGGCGGTCCGTCTGCGCGACCATGGTACCCGCTGCCAGAACGAAGAACAGAATCGAACGCTTGGCATGCGCCAAGTCGTACCTGCAGTCTCCTATCCAACCGTGGCGCACGCTCTCAGCGTGCCGCGTCGTCACTCGTGTCGACGCCTGCTCGGGCCCGAAAACCGTCTTCCGTGTCGCCATACACCCCTCGCTCTAAATCCCGTACAGCCTCTTCGCATTCTCCCGCAGCACCATCCGCGCCAGCTCCGACGCGCGCGCCCGCGAGATTTCGCCATCCCGCATCATTCCCGTGAGCGCGATCGCCAGGGCCTGCCGGCCAGCGCGCGCCGCGACCCATCCGGATTCCTCCCATCCCATCTCGTTGCTATAAGGATAGGCGTCGGTCGCGAACATCACTTTCTCCGGCACGAACTCCAGCCACTCCCGCAGAGACTTGGCGAGCGTGGGCGGTGTCAGCTCGAGCGACTGCTGCGAAAAATCCAGCCAGGCGTTGGGCTTCGTCAGCAGCGACGCGATCTCCCGGATGTACGGCCATCCTCCATGCAGCATCACGAACTTCGTCTTGCGCAGCCCCGGGTCGTTCAGCACCGATTCCAGCAGAAGAGGGTTCGTTCCCGTCACGTCGAAATAGCCTCCAGCGCCCGCCGTGGTATGCAGGTGCACCGCCATCCCCAGCCGCCCGCACTCCGCCGCAATGTAGCGGAACAGAAAATCCTCGAGCGGCTTGTAATCCGTCTCCGAAGGCGCGCTCTTGCCCGCGAACTGCGCGTAGATCCGGTCCGCGGTCGCTCGCTCCACCGGGTCGAAAGCCAGCGAGCGCAGGTAGGCCGCTTCGAACTTCTCGGCGACCGCTCCTCCCTGCTTCTGCCGCTCCAGCGTCGGAGTCACCACGCGGGTCAGATAATCGCCAAGCGTGGCCGGCACGGCAGTCATTCCCACGGCCTGCAGGTAGCGGCCCCGCAACTGGTCTTCCAGCCCGAAGAACGACTTGCGGTCGGAGTTCCGAGCCGCCAGCTTCGCGTTGTCCAGCGGAAATATCAGTGCGTCGGCATAAGGCACCCACCGAAAACGCGGCGGCTGGATGCTGCTCCCCATCTCCACCCTGTTGGCGAGCATGGTTTCCACCCCCATCTGGTCCAGCACCCAGGCCGGGTAATCCGCGCCTTTCTCCTGGATGGTCTGGGGCTTGGGCTTGGCGCCGTAAAGCGCGCGGGCGGCATCCACCACCGCGGGCGCGCCCGGACGCAGGTTCACGGGGTCCGACTGCGGCTCCATGTTGTCCACCGGAAGAGCGTCGAACCCGCGATCCGGCTGCTCGCCCGCGCCCACCACGCGAACCGGATGGGCGTGATTGTCGATGGCGCGGATCGCCTGGATCTCGGCGAGCAGGTCCGGATCGGCCAGAGACTGCGGGCGAGGGCCGCATCCGATCAAGGCGATGGCCGCCAGCCATCCGAATCGCTTGGACATGTTCATCAATTCTAGACCAATCGGTGACACACTCGAAATGGAGGCGGGCATGCTCTTGAGCGTAGTGATTCCGGCGTTCGACGAAGAGCGCTGCTTGCCGGGTACGCTGGAGCATTTGAAAGATGCGGCGGCGTGTTGCGAGTGGCCCGTAGAGATCATCGTGGTCGACAACCAGAGCAGCGACCGGACGGCCCAGGTGGCGCGGGCCCACGGCGCATCCGTGATCGCCGAGACTATTCACAACGTCGCGCGAGTGCGGAACGCGGGGGCGCGGCACGCGAAGGGCGAAGTGCTCGTATTCCTGGACGCCGACACGGAAGTCCCCAGGCACTTCTTGAGCCGTGTGGCGCAGGTCATGGCCGACCCGAAGTGCTGGGGTGGAGCGGCCGACGTGCTTCACGCTCCCGCCTCCCGGTTCTTGCGGCTCTACCTGGGGGCCTGGCGCGTCCTCGGCAAGACGCTGCACATGGCCCAGGGCGCGGCCCAGTTCTGCCGGCGGACGGAATTCGACAGGCTCGGCGGATACGACGAATCGCGGTTCATGGGCGAAGATGTCGATTTCTACTGGAGACTGCGGAAGGCGGCCGCGAAGAATGGCGCGCATGTAAGGTTCCTGGATGACGTCCGCGTGGTCCCGTCGCCCCGGCGGTTTAATCAATGGCCGCTCTGGCGTACGCTGGTATATACCAATCCGCTATTCATCGCCATCTTCCGAAAAAGGGCGCGCGCGTGGCAGGGCTGGTACATACGGGCGCCCAGATCCTGATATGATTTCGGATTCATGCGGTATTTTATTCTCTTGACGATTCTCCACATGCCGGCCCATTCCCAGGATCGATCGCAGGCACGCTCCATGGTGATCTCCGATCGCGGGATCGTGGCCACCAGCCAGACACTGGCCTCGCAGGCGGGCGCGCAAGTGCTCGCCCGCGGCGGGTCGGCCATGGATGCGGCCATCGCCGCGGACGCCACGCTGGGTGTGGTCGAGCCCGAAAGCTGCGGCATGGGCGGCGACCTCTTCGCCATCTATTGGGATGCCAAGACCGGCAAGCTCACCGCCATCAATTCCAGCGGCTGGGCGCCCAAAGCCCTCACCATCGACTTCCTGAAATCCAAGGGCGCCGCCACCATGCCCCAGGAAGGCATTCAAGCCGTCACCGTGCCGGGCTGCGTGGATGGCTGGGCCAAACTGCACAAGCGCTTCGGAAAGCTGCCCTGGAAGGACCTGTTCCAGCCGGCCATCTACCACGCGGATCACGGCTATCCCGTCACCGAAATGATCAGCGAGGCATGGAAAGAGGTAGAGGCCAATCTCGCCAAGGACGAAAACGCCCGGCGCGTCTTCCTGGTCAACGGCGCCGCCCCGCGCATGGGCGAGGTGTTCCGCAATCCGCAGATGGCCGCGGCGTACCGGCTGATCGCCGAAGAGGGCGAGGCGGCCTTCTATCGCGGCGCCATCGCCAAGGCCATCCTCAAGACCAGCGACCGCCTCGGCGGCAAGATGAACCTCGCCGACCTGAGCGAATTCGAAGCCGAGTGGGTCGAGCCCATCTCCACCGAATATCGCGGATGGAAGGTCTACGAGCTGCCACCCGCCACCCAGGGCATCGCCGCCCTTGCAATGCTGAACATCCTCTCGCTGTTTCCGCTGGGCACCTACCAGCCGCGCGGCCTGCTGGAACTGCACACCCAGATGGAAGCGCAGAAACTGGCATACGCGGACATGCACCGCTACGTGGCCGACATGCGTTTCAGCAAGGTGCCGGTGGAAGGCATGATTTCGATGGCGTACGCCCGCGAGCGGGCCAAGCTCATCGATCCCGACAAAGCGCGGTGCGATGCAGCGCCCGGAAATCCGGCGGCGGTGCACGGAGACACGATTTACCTTTCCGTGGTGGACCGCGAAGGCAACATCGTGTCGCTGATCCAGAGCCTGTACGAGCACTTTGGCTCCAGAGTCGTGGTGGACGATTACGGCTTCGCCCTGCAGAATCGCGGCGGGCTGTTCGAACTGGATCCCCAGCACCCCAACGCGCTCGCGCCCCGCAAACGGCCGTTTCACACCATTATTCCCGCCTTCATGGAGAAGGGCGGCGTGCACGTGGGATTCGGCATCATGGGCGGCCTCAACCAGGCCCAGGCGCATGCCCAGTTCGTCTCCAACGTGGTGGATCACGGCATGAGCATCCAGTTGGCGCTGGAAGCCCCGCGTTTCAGCAAGCAGACCTATGGCGGGTGCGATGTGCTGATCGAGAATCGCATCGCCCCTGAGATTCGCGATGCCCTGATTTCCAAGGGCCACAAACTGACCGTCCTCGGCGATTTCGCGAGCAAGATGGGCGGCGGGCAGGTGGTGGTCCACGATTCGGCCAAGGGCGTGAACTACGGCGCGTCGGATCCGCGCAAGGACGGGGCCGCGGTGCCGGAGCCGGCTCCGTATTTCGCCACTCCGAAAAAGTAGACCCTCAACTCCGATTCGTTGAAATTTTCCATATTGACACCAACCGGTTTGCGGCGCAAACTAGTAGGTGAACGTGGCACAGGCATTCCTGCCTGTGTTTCGGGAGGAATCAGATGTACGATCCGGCCGGAATTTACGCGAAGCATCCCCTTTGGTACAACAACATCGATGGCGTAGGCGAACTGGGCATGGGCTTCATGCTCCTGGGTCTTGGATTGCTCGGATGGCTGGGGATCCACGCACCCAAGGGCACTTTCTGGAATCAGGGATACGCCAATCTCATCTTTCTTGGCGTGATGTCCGCGGTCATCCATTACGGCAACAAGGCCATCAAACAGCGCATCACCTATTCGCGCACCGGGTTCGTCGAATACCGCAAGCGGGACACGGTCTGGCGCCCCATGATTCTGGGGGCCCTGTTTGCGATCCTGTTTTCCTTCGTCCTGAAGGAGGCGCTGCGGCCACACCGGGATCTGAAGACGCTGGCCGCGGTTGTCATCGGCCTGCTCTTCACCGGGAGCTATGCGTACAGCATCGCCCGGACGGTTCGCTGGAAGTGGATGGTCGTCCCGGTGCTCGCCCTGGGCTTCCTGACCATTGCCTTGCTCCCCGCCGATTTGGTCGAGGCGGTGGCGAACCACTCCCGCGCGAGCGGCATGCCGCCGGCCCTGCTCGGGATCTGTCTGCTCTCGTTTCTGTTTTACGGCGCCGTCCTGCTCGTCTCGGGAGCCATCAGTTTCTCCCTCTATCTCCGCCATAACCAACCGCCGGCCGAGGAAGCCCAGTGAATCAGCAGGTCCGTACCATCTCCGAGTTGGACCGCGTGATCCACGAACCCGGGCGGCTCATTATCGTCACGCTCCTCTATGCCGTGGAGCGCGTAGACTTTCTCTACCTATTGCACGAAACCGGCATGAACAAAGGCACGCTCTCCAGCCATCTCTCGCGGCTCGAGGAGGCCGGCTACGTCGAGATCGCAAAGACCTTCCGCGGCAAGGTTCCGCAAACCCTCCTGCGCCTCTCGCCATCCGGCCGCAAAGCACTTGAGCGCTACCGGCGAAAGCTCAAAGAGGCGCTGTAAGCGGCGTGGCCTTTCTCAGCGCTCTCCGCCTCCGTTCTCTCAGGTTTTGATTTTCTCTTTGTTCTTCTCCGCGCTTGTCTCCGTGACTCCGCGCCGGGGTACCCTCCGGGTCCGGTGAGCTTAGTTTTTTCCACCGGCCACAGCACCCCACCCACGTCAAGCCCGGCTGATATATACTCATGAACCGGGTCCCGACTGAATCCCGTGCCTGGCCGTTCCCCAAATCGCATTCCACCCTTACGGCTGGCGCTCTCGCTCACCCTACTCCTCGCCGCCTTTTCCCTGCTCCCCTGGGTGCGCGCCAACCCCCGGCTCGCCGGCGCCTTCCTCGGCGCCGCCGGCGCTCTCCTCGTCTTCCTTCTCGTCCTCCGCCGCCGCGTCGCGCTTGCCGGCCGCGTCTTGACCTACGACGTCGTCCCGCGCCCCGTGCATTATGTCCAACTCAGCATGCACACCAGCATCTATCTGTACTGGGGCTGGTATTGGCGCGAGGTCTACCACTACGCTCCTCTGATCCTGGCGCAGATCGTCTTCGTCTACGTCCTCGACATGCTGGTCTGCTGGTCGCGCCGCGACAAATGGATCCTCGGCTTCGGCCCGTTCCCCATTGTCCTGAGCACCAACCTGTTTCTGTGGTTCAAGGACGACTGGTTCTTCCTCCAGTTTCTGCTGGTCTCCACAGGCGTGCTGTGCAAGGAGTTCGTCACCTGGCAGCGCGACGGCCGCCGCTCCCACATCTTCAACCCGTCGGCCATCGCGCTGGCCATCTTCTCGCTCGGATTGATCGTCACCCACAGCACGCACATTTCCTGGGCCGAAGAGGTCGCGGTCACCCTCGGCCGCCCGCCCAACATCTATATCGAGATCTTCCTCGTCGGTCTCGTCGTCCAGGCGCTGTTCTCCGTCACCCTGGTCACGCTCTCCGCCGGCGCGGCGTTGTACCTGCTGAATACGATCTACACGCGATCCACCGGCGTCTACTACTTCGTCGACTCCAACATCCCTGCCGCGGTCTTTCTCGGCCTGCACCTGCTGGTCACTGACCCCGCCACTTCGCCGCGCCGCAACTTCGGCAAGGTTTTGTTCGGCCTGATGTACGGCTCGGCGGTCTTCGGCCTCTACTCGGTGCTCGCTGCGCTCGGCGCTCCCACGTTCTACGACAAGCTGCTGTGCGTGCCGCCGCTCAACCTCACCGTCCCCGCGCTCGACCGCCTGAGCCTCGCCGTGGAAGCCCGCTTCCGCCGATTGCAGTTCCGGCCGTCCTATAGGAGCGCCTGGACCCCGCGCCAGGCCAATTTCGCCCACATGGCCGTATGGGTCTCGCTCTTCGCCCTCATGGCGGGCACCGGTTTTGTAGGTGCGCGCCACCCCGGCAGCGATTCCGAATTCTGGCACCAGGCCTGCGTCGAAAGGCGCAGAAACGCCTGCGAGACGTGGACCCGCACAATGAACGTATCCTGCCAGCACGGGTCGGGCCGCGCCTGCCTGAACCTGGGGCTGGTGCTGAGCGAGGGCCGCTTCGTGCCGCGCGACTCCACCGAATCGGCCAAGGATTTCGCCCGCGCCTGCGACCTCGCCACGCCGGGTGCCTGCCCCGGACTCGTCGCGCTGGTCGAAAGCCTGGGGCCGGACGTATTCCTTCCGGCTTGCAGCCGCGGCGATGGCGAAAGCTGTTTCATCCTCGCGTCGCTGCACTATGCGGGGCGCGGCGTTCCCAAGGACACTGCCCGCGCCGTTGCCCTGTTCCGCCAGGCGTGCGACGGCGGATTTCCCCGTGGATGCGGCGGCCTGGCGGAATGCTATCGCGCCGGGCAGGGAACCGAGGCCAACCCCGCGCGCGCCATCGAAAACTTCGAGAAGGCCTGCCACGAGGGCATCGCCGCCAGTTGTTACTCCGTGGCCCAAATGTATCGCACGGCCTACTTCCTGCCGGGTTCCTCCGCCCAACCGGCGACCCCGGCCTTCTGTTCCGAGGCGGATCCGTAATGCGTAAAGCCATCCTCCCGTTTCTTCTGGCCGCGGTGTGCCTGGCGCAACCCAAGCTCTCCGTCCTGATCGTTGACGGCGTCAACAATCACGACTGGCAGACCGCCACGCGCGAGCTGCAATCCATCCTGGGAGCCACCGGCCGTTTCCAGGTGGATGTTTCCACCAGTCCTCCGCGCGACGCCCCGCCCGAGGCATGGCAGAAGTGGCGCCCGCGCTTCGACGCTTACCGCGCGGTGCTCCTCAACTGGAACGGCGGCCATCTGGAAGACGGCCTGCGCTGGCCCGCCGAGGTAGACGCCGCCCTTCTGCGGTACGTCCGGTCGGGCGGCGGCCTCATCGTCTTCCATGCCGCCAACAACGCATTCCTGAAATGGCCCGAGTATAACGAGATGATCGGCCTGGGATGGCGCAACAAGGATTTCGGCCCCGGCCTCATCATCGGCCCGGACGAAAAAATCGTCACCGTCCCCGTTGGCACGGGCCGCAACCCCGGCCATGGCCCGCGCCACGATTTCCAGATGACCGTCCTCAACCCCGATCATCCGATCACCCGCGGCATGCCCAGACACTGGCTCCAGCCTTCCGAGCAACTGACTCACGGACAGCACGGACCCGCCGCCGGCCTCACGATTCTCACCTACGCCTGGTCTAAAGACATCAACGAAAACGAGCCCATGGATTGGGTGCGCTCCTATGGCCGCGGCCGGGTCTACACCACCATGCTCGGCCACACTTGGGCAAACGAAGACAATCCGAACTTCCGCTGCCGGGAGTTTCAAGTGCTGATCGCCCGCGGCGTAGAGTGGGCCGCCACCGGCAAAGTCACCATCCCCGCGCGGTAACGCCGGCGGTCTTGCCGCCGGCCCGCAGCACCGAGCCGCACGCCCCCGGCCATTTCCCCCTCACCTCACTCACTGCCGCGGCAGGACCGGTACTTGAACCGGCCCCAGGTACCGGTCCAGCCAATCCAGGCTCTCGCGTGTGGTGGCGGGGAAGCCCACCATGGCGTGGCCCGCTTCCAGAAGCACGTGTTTCTTGTCGGCGGCCGGGGTGCCGAGAGTGTTCAGCAGCGGCATCTGGCACGTTTCCAGCGGATACGCCAAATCGTACCGGCCGTTCATCATCAAGACTGGTATTCGGACCCGCGGCGCGTATTGAAAGGGATCGACTTCGACCGGAGCCTTACCCGGCAGAAGCCCTCCCACGGCCAACTCGGCGGCCTTGAACCGCGGCTCGGTCGCCAGCACAAGCGGCGAAAAGAGGGCGCTGTAGCTGAATCCGAAATAGGCGAACTTCCCCCGGTCGATCTCCGGGCGAGTCTCCAGGTAGTCGAGCGAACGGCGCATGTCGAGCACCTGCCGCACCAGGCGTGCGCGGAGTCGCTCATCCCCGCTTCCCTTCACCGCTTCCCGGCGTTCGTACATGCCCCAAGGGACGGGGTACAACACCGCCCTTCCGCTGCGGATGAGCGGCTCCACAAACCACATTTCGAGATGGCCGCTGGACTTCTCACCCGCACCGAGGCCACTGGCAAAATAGACTACCGTCTGGTAGGGAGGGGCGCTGCCGCGCGGCAGAAACAGGTAGGCCATGACGCGCGGCCCGGCGTAGACGGCATCGAAGCTGACCTTCTCTTTTCGCCAGTACGGGTTGCTGTCATCGATCTCCTCGGTCTTCGGGCGCAGAGGCGTTGGATCGTAGTCGAACTGCTTGCGAAAACCGGCAAACGTCTGGTCGTCCACGGGTTTCTCCTGGCTGTAGTCGCGGACCGGCCGGGTAGCCACGGTTGCGAGGAACGCGGGTGGCGGCGGCGCATCACTCCGGACGCAACGGAACCCGATGGTAGCTCGCCGCTCCATGGGGGTCGCCTGGTCCTCTACTCGCGAGGCGTAGTACGCTTCGTCCCAGGCTCCGCCCATCACCAGGCGCTGGCCTGCGCGATATTCGTTCCACAGCCACTCTTTGCAGTTGCCGAACAGATCGTAGGTGCCGAATCGGTCCAGCCCGTGATAGCTGCCCACCTTCGCCAGGCCCTTCCCGGAGAAATTGCTCACCAGCACGGCGTCGGCGTACAGCCACTCGGTGCTTGCGGCCCGCTGCCACTCGACGTAGGACGGAAGTCTCTTCTGGGCAAAGCGCGCATAGGCGGCGGCCTCGTACCAACTCACTCCCGTTACCGGGTAGTCCCCTTTGCCTTCGGGATACTTGCCCACGTCCCAGTCGGCGGGGCCGGGCCGTCCAGTCTTGTCGCGGAATTCACTCATGGCCTGTTCCCACGTCAGATTCTCGCCGTCTTTCACGAAGGGCTCCTGCCACAGCTCCGGCTTCCGATAGCCTCCCGCGTCGACAAAATCCTGGTAGCGCCGGTTGGTGACTTCGAAGCGGTCCATCCAGAATTCCGGGACCTTCACGGCGCCTGCTCGATAGGTTGGGCCGGCGGGCACCAGTTCCATGTCGGCGGGGCTCCCGGCCTCGCGATACAGCGCGAATCGGATCATGGGCTGAGGGTTGCCCGGCTGTATGCCCGTCTCGGCGAACTCCCGAGTGCGGTAGCCGGGCAAACTGACGCGCCAGCGGAAGTAGCCGAGCGGGATTGTAATGTTCTGCAGAGGCGCGTTGCCCAGCACGCGCCACGCAGCGTCCGGTGTTCCGTAATCTTTAATAGCCACATCCGCGCCCGCCGGAGTGGTGGTCACCGAGGTGACGATGCGGTAATCGCGGATGAAGTCGCGCACCGCCTGGTCACCGGGAACCGTTCTTTCGATCTGCTGCACCAACTGGTCGGCCGCGTTGTAGAAGTGCTGGCCGACCAGTTGCACGATGCGTGGCTCGATCGTCTGTCGCGCGTGCCGGATGCGCAGCCAGCGCGTAGCCGAGTACCCCGCGACGGCCAGTATCAGCGCCAGGCCCAACGCGACCGGCGCCAGAACCTTCGGCCGCCGCAGAAACCGAATCGCGCGGCGCGTGCGGCTTTCGAGGCCGGCCTGGCAAACCAGCAGGGCGCGCAAGAACTCGCCGGCCGATGCGAAGCGCTTCTCGCGATCCTTTTCCAGGCTTCGCTCGATCAGGCGGGCCACGTCGCGCGGCGTGTCCGCGCGGAGCTTTCGCACCGGGACGGGCTCGTCGCGCAGGATTGCCGAAAGCGTTCCGGCCAGCGATCCGCGGTCGAAAGGCCTCGCGCCCGTCAGCAACTCGTAGAGCACCACGCCGAACGAGAACACGTCCGTGCGCACATCCACGGGCTGCCCTTCGGCCTGTTCGGGAGACAGATAACAGACCGTGCCCAGGATCTGGCCGGCGGTGGTCTCGACCGACATCAGTTGCGTTTCCTGCTGGGTGCTGCTGCCGTGCGCGGATGCTTCCACGGGAGTCTTGACCACCTTGGCCAGGCCGAAGTCGAGAATCTTGACGGCGCCAGTGGGGCCCACCATGATATTGGATGGCTTCAAGTCGCGGTGAATGATGCCGGCGCTGTGAGCCGCGGACAGGCCCTGCAAGATGAGGCGGGCCAGATCGAGCGCCGCTTCGACGGTCAGGCCCTTGGGGGGTATGACTTCGCCCAGCGTCTGGCCTTCCACGAACTCCATCACGATGAAGTCGCGGTTATCGGCGCTGCCCGCCTCCAGCACCTTCACCACGGCGGGATGATTGACTACCGAGGCTGCCCGTGCTTCTTTGAGATAGCGGCGGCGCTGCTCCGCGGACAGCAGCGGCGGGAAAACTTTGATGGCGACCTTCGCGCCGCTGCGCGTGTCGTGGGCCCGATAGACGGTTCCCGTGGCGCCCTGGCCGCAGAGCGCTTCGATCTCGTAACCGCCCAGCCGCTCGCCCGGAACGAGACCCTGCATGCCGGTGACGAACGCCGCCGGCAGTTCCTTGACGGTATTGTCGGCCGCCAGCAGGCTTTCGACTTCCACACGCACGGCCGGATCGCTGCCGCACGCCTGCGCGAGAAAGCCGCTGCGCTCGGAGGTAGGCAGCGCGGCCGCCTTGTGGAACAATTCTTCGATTAGCGGCCAGTCTTTAAGCATGGAGTCCCCT
>OMOG01000343.1 GCA_900290305.1 Candidatus Sulfopaludibacter sp. SbA4 | reverse complement strand
CGCCTTGATCGGGATTACCGCCACCTTGCTGCATGCCGGGCTGCATGCCGGGCTGCATGCCGGCGCCGCCCGGCATCCCGGGCTGACCCTGCATTCCAGGCGCACCCGGCATTCCCGGAGCACCCGGCATACCCGGCAAGGCCGCCTGCGGGCCGCCAGCCATTCCGCTTTGGAGGTTGGCGAAAAACGACGGGGCTGTGTTGACCACGTTCTTCTTGGAGTTGGCTTCGGCGGTGGCCATGACGCGGTCCACGTCGGCGGTCTTCATACCCAGGCCGGTCAGCAACTGGCGCATGTCGATGGAGAAGATCACATCGAACTTCTTGGACGGATCGCCCGAGAACACGTCGGAAGCGGCGGTGCCGCTCATGGCCTTGATCTTGCCGCGGAACTGTTTGTCGGGAATGGCATCCAACTGGAGGAGGGCATCCTGCCCTTCCTTCAGATTGGCGCGATCGAGCTCGCCGACCTTGGTCCAGACTTCGAGCTCCGAGAGATCCAGCAGGTCGGCCACCGGCATGCCGGGCTGCAAGGTGTCGCCTTCGCGGATGTCCGGCATCTGCTGTCCGAAGTTGAAGAATCCGGCGCGGTTCTGGCGGACGGCGACCAAGCCGGTGATCTGGGCGAGTGACTTGGTCTGGGCGATGCGCTGCATTTCCTGGGCGACGTAGATCAGGCTGCGGTTGCGCTGTTCGGCAAACACGGCCAACTGGGAATCGGCCTGATCCTGGCGGGCCTGGATATCGGCCTCGAGCTGTTCGAGGGCGCGCTTGCTCTGCTCCAGGTTGAGAATGTTCTTCTTGGCATCGATGGCGTCGATGACCGGGTTGCGCTGAACTTCGAGCTCCGCGCGGCGCACGTCATAGCCGGTTTTGAGCAGGGTTACGGCATCCTGGCTTTGTTGGATCGCGAGGTCGGCCTTGGCCTTCTTGATGGACTCGTCGACCGACTCCACGGCAAGCTGCGCCTCTTCGAGGGCGGCCAGGCGCTCGGAATCGTCGTAATCGACGATGAGGTCCTTCTCATGCGCCAGAGATCCCACCGGGGCCAGCGCCGTGACCTGCACGGTGCCATTGAGGTTGGGGGCGATCAGGGTGACCGAGCGGACGGCATGCAACTCGCCGCGGGTGAAGGCACGGATGACGACGTCGCCGCGCTGCACCTTGGTGGTGGGGATGGACTCCTGGCGGGAGGGCATCTGCTTGTAGTAGCGGTATCCGTACCAGCCGCCCGCCACCAGGATCGCCAGGCCGAACAATCGATAGATGAACTTTTTCATGTAAATGCTCAACAAACCACACAGGCAGGAATGCCTGTGCTACAACTTCTTTTTGGCCCTCTTGGCCGCATCGGCCGGGCTTTCCAGGGTCACGATCTCGCCTTCCTTGAGACCGCCGGTGACAATGATGTCGTCGTCGTTGCGCCGGCCGACCTGGATAGGGCGAACCACGAAGTTCTTGCCGATCTGAACGTAGACCGCCGGCTTGCCGTCCTTATCGAAGCTGGAGCGGGCTGGAATGAGCAGCCTGTCGGGCTCGCGCTCGATGATGATTTCGGCGGAGGAACTCATGCCGGGACGCAGCCGGTCGTCCATGTTCTTGAGCGTGGCGCGCGCGGGGAAGGTTTTTTCGGGGGTCGATCCACCCTTATAGACGAGGTTGGCGATGGGGCTGATGAAGTCGATGTCCCCGAGGAATTCCTTGTCCGGAATGGCATCCACGCGCACGTGCACCACCTGGCCCATCTGCAGTTTGCCGCGATCCACTTCCTCCAGGTTGAGGTTGATATACATTTGCGAGAGATCGGGGATTTCCGCGATTTCGGCGCCGGTCCACACGTTATCGCCCTCTTTGAAGGGCGGGGTGGATTGTCCGAAGGTGCCCTGCGAGCGGAAGTTCGGCAGGACGTTCACCAGGCCGTCGGTGGGAGCGCGGAGCTGCATGGTCCCCAGGTAGCTGCGCGCCAGATCCAGGTCTTTCACGGCCTTTATTTTGCGTTGGTCAAGGCGGTCGAGGTCGGCTTGATTTCCCACCTGGTGAGCGTTGATGGTGGCCTTTACCTGCTGCAGGGCGCCTTCCGTAACGCCCACGGCGATGCGGTTCTTTTCGCCGTCGATGGCGGAGAGGACCTCGGCCTTGCTGGCATCCAACTTGGCTCGCTCCACGTCGTACTCCGACCCCATTTTGCTCATGACGTCCGCGTCGTCGCTCATCACCTGGGTAGCCTTGGTCTGCTCGATATCGCCATCGGCGGCGCGCACCGCGGTGGTTCGTGAAATGACGTTAGACTCCTGCTGAACGGCATCGAACTCCACGACCACTTCGCCCTTCTTGATGGGCCGTCCGTTGTCGGCCAGGTGGACGATGCGCAAACCGGGCACGGAGGGAGCTTTGAGAATGGTGGAACGGGCGCTACGGATGTCGCCGCGGGTGCGCACGCTGATGATGAAATCGGCGCGCCTGACGCGGGCGACCGCGACTTCCACTTCGGTGGTTCCGGTGTAGCGGTACGCCGCAAACAGGCCGCCGCCGCACAACGCGAGCCCGACGATCCAGGTAATGATTTTGACCCTGCGGGGATTGGATTTTCCCAGACGAGTCTTCGGTTTTAGATCCTTAGATGGCATAAGTATATTGAGGAGTCAGGAGACAGGAGTCAGAAGCCGGCGGCCAACGGCCCACGATCGGGGCGCTTGGAATTGGCAGGCTGAAGCCTGCCCCACCGAACGAACTTAAAATGTCAGGTTGCATAAAACTTACCTTGCAGGCACTGCGATTGGCAGGCTGAAGCCTGCCCCACATCACATGGGGCGCTGGAGTGCGACGACGTCCCCCTGCTGCAAACCGGAACGGATCGACACCGCGGTAAAACTGCTCAGGCCGAGGTCCACTTTCTTCCTGGTGAAACCTTCCGGGCCCTGCACGAAAACGAACGAGCCATCGTTCTCCGCAAAGACGGCGGCGCGGGGCGCCACGACCGTGCCATTCTCCGCATTCATTACGATCTCCGCGCTGCCCGTGAGATCGGGAATCAGGCGCGGGTCGGTCCTTTCGATCTTGATGCGGACGGGGATCTCACCCACGTAGCTGGCGCGGAATGTACTGGTCTTGGACATGGCTCCGATGCCGGCCAGGGATGAGGGCAGTTCGACGCCGGGGTAGGCGTCGATCCGGATGGTGGACTTCATTCCCAGCCGCAGCCGTTCGGCATCCACCTGGTTGACGGTGGCGTTCAGCACCATGGAACGCGGATCGACGATGGTGACGAAAGGCTGACCGGCGTTGACCTGGTCGCCCTCGCGGATCTGCCCGAACTCGCCGTTGCGGACGATGCTGGCCATGACCACGATGCCATCCATGGGGGACTTGATGGTCATTCTCTGGACGTTGGTTTCGGCGCGCTGCAATTCGATTTTGGACTGGTCGCGATTGAGCTCGGAGCTGCGGATGGCGGCGCGCTGCGATTCTTCCACCAGGGAAGACTCGAAGACCAACTGTTTATAGATGGCCTCGGTCTGGTCGACCATCAGCTTGTATTTCTCGGCATCGATCTGGGATCGGATGGGGGCGGTTTGGAGATCCAGGACGGCCTTGTCCCAGTCGGCCTTGGCACTGCGGACGGTCTGGTCGTGGGCTTCCTTGGTAGCGGCGAGGTTGGCCACCAGCTTCTTGATGTAGTTTTCCATTTGGATCACCGTATCCTTGTAGTCGTCGAGGCGCTGCAACTGGAATTGGGGATCGAATTCGGCCACCACATCGCCGGCTTTCACGTGAATCCCGGCTTTAGCTAAGTGCAACAAAATCAACGTAAAGTCCCCGCCCATACCGCCGCCGGCACCGGCTTGAGGGCCGCCGAAATTGGCATCCGTGCCGCCGCGGTTCATGCCGGTGCGGCTGCCGGTGATGCGCGGCGCCAGGAGGGACTTAAAATTCTCGGCGGCCACGGTTCCGTTGACCCTGACCGTGGCGGTGACGGTGCCGAGCGATACGGCGATGGTGGGAACGGAGATCACGGCGCCGCCGCCGGCCTTGGACGCCGATTGCCTGTTGATATAAAACGCTGCACCGCCAGCCAGCAAAGCCAGAATCACAGCAACGCCCCACAAGCCGGTCCGCCGCCGCTTTTCCGGTTGCCGGGGCGGCACCGCCGCAGGTCGCGGCAGGGGAGGTGCAGTTGTGATCTGGACTCCGTCGCCGGGCGACGGAGTGCTACTCGGAGTTGCCATTTTCACCCTTCCAGGCCGATTGGCCCACTCACAGTTGCAGAGCGGTTTCAACGAAAAGACGACACCGAGGTCGGAAAGGTTATCCCCGGTACGTTCGGAGTTCCATTTTTTTAACCAGGGGCCAGGGCCGGGGGCCGGGGGCCGGGGGTCGGGGGTTGGCGGGGAACGGGCGATTGGCGTTTTGCCAAACGAAACCATTTGTTTGGTTTTCGCTGTAGTTTCATTGGGTTGCGCTGTGGATAAAACAGGGCGGAACTCACGGGATTTCGCTGAGGTTCACCAGGTCGCTGAACACGCCGTAGGCGGTCTGGTCCACGCCGGGCTGGATGGAGACGATGCCGAATGTGCCCATGAGGTCGGTATGGAAGAGAATCAGGTTGGAGGTTCCCGGGGTGGCGGCCAGGATGTCGGCGCGGTCCAAGACTTCCGCGCGCACGCGCAAGGAGACGCCGGACCCCGTGCGGCGCCCACGGCTGACCAGCCGTACGGTCTTGCCCTGGCGCATGATCTCCTTGAGGCGCTTGGGGGTGAGGCGGGTAATGCCGCGCGTCGAGACCTGTTGCGGAGTGGTGCGCGCGTCCATGAGGACGTTGGCCAGCGCGGCGGTCTTGGCGGCGGAATCCCAGCCCTCGACGTCGAAGGCGCCATCGGCTTCCGTGATGCCCAGTTGGCGCGCGGTGGCGAGGCCGAATTCGAAGGAGCCGCCTTCCTCCATGGTTTCGATCACGATTTTGGACGTGGAGTTCAGGACGCCCGCGAAGCCGAGCACTTTCACGGCGGGGAGGCTGCGGTGCCACAGGTTGAAGACCGGGGCGCCATCCATGACGGCCGATTCGAAGCGGAAGCCGAGTCCGGCGGCGGTGGCCTCGTCGCGCAGGGCGGCGTAGGCGTGGGCGATGGGGCCTTTGTTGGCGGTGACCACGTGCATGCCGCGGGCGAAGGCGGCGCGGATGTGGGAAATGGCGGGCTCGCCGGTGGAGGGTTCGAGGGTGGTGAGCTCGACGGCGATTTCGGCGCGGGCGGCGTCGAGGAAGGCTTCGATGGAGGGGAGGCGGGGACCGAAGATCGGGGGATCGGGGAGGCCGGCGGGGTCGATGGCGGTGCCGTGGCGGAGGGTGTGGATGCCGGTGATGGTGAAGGGGAAGTCGCCCTGCTTTTGGTGGAGGAGGCGGGCGAGGGCGCGTGCGACGTGGCCGTATCCGATGAGCGCGAGCTTCAAAAGTAGATTGTAGCGTGAAGAGGCCGGGGTTTACGGGCGGCGGCGTTTGGTTGGGAGTTCGTCGCCGCTCACGGGCGGATTGCCGACGCCGGCGCGGGCCAGGATCTTCAAGGCTTTCGGTATGTTGGCATGGGCGGCCATCTCGCGAAAGTATTCGTCGGTGCGAAGGACGGAGATCTTCTCGGCCACTGCCACGTTGATCAGTTGATTGAGGGCCACTCCTTCGGCGCGGGCTACTTTGCGGGCTTCTTCCAGCAGGTAGGGCTGGAGACGCAGGGCGACGTTACCTTTTCTCACGGGATTTCTCCACTTGGTGCCACGCTTCGGCAGGGCTCCATACCATTATGCCGAACCGATTGGCCGGCTCAAAACCCCTGCCGTTGAGAGTGCACAAACCATCCGCCATTCTGAGCGCCGAGTGCTGCCAGCTTCGAGATCGAGGAACACTTTGTAGCGGTTTTCGCCCTCGGCGGTCTGTCGCAGGCGGAGGACGGGCATGAGTTATATAATAACTGCATATGGAAACCTTCAAGGCGACCGGCTTCCTCCCTTTCCTGGAAGGCTTGCAAAAGCATCGGGCATCTCCCGCCGGACGGGGCCGCGTCTCGGGTGGGAACACACTCTCCGTGCTGACCGTCCTGAACGCAACTCGGCAACGTAGCATGGCGATCTTCGAGTTGCATGAAGCCACTGGCATGGGCTTTCTGGACTTTTCGCAGGCAATTCTGAGCCTGGAAGATATGGGTTTTGTCGCGATCTCCGGCGAACCCGGCGACGAAGCCGCGCGGTTGACGAAACTCGGAGTAGACATTGCGGACCTGGTCCACTCGGCCTGAGACGGCATGAGCCGGAGCTATAACATCTTCATCAGTTGGTCCGGGGCGAGAAGCCGTTGGGTGGCGGAGGTGCTGCGGAGTTGGCTCCCGATGGTGGTTCAGGCAGCGCGGCCTTGGATGTCCGAAAAAGATGTCGATAAGGGCGCGCGCGGCCTTCGCCAGGTGGACGTGGCACTGAATGCCATCAAGGTCGGGATCTGCTGCCTGACACCCGAGAACCTCAAGGCGCCGTGGATCCTCTATGAGGCGGGCGCGCTTTCGAAGACCATCGACGACGAGACACGTCTGTGCACTTATCTTTCGGCTGGCTTGCGGTACCAGGACATCGAGCCGCCGCTGGGAATGTTCCAGGCGACCCGGGCTGAGAAGGATGACACGCGAAGGATGGTATCGGCGATCAATACCGCCATCAGCGAGGAGCCAGTGCCGGAATCACATCTCGACGAGATCTTCGAGGCCATGTGGCCCAGGTTCCAAACCAAACTGAAGTCGATGCCGGATGCTGAGGAGACGGTGATCGAGCAGCCCGTCGAGGACGAGATGGATGGCATCGATTACGCAAAAGCCGCCCGAGGTTTAACGGCGTACTGCCTGGCGCTCAAGGAGGACGTGCCCGACGCGAAACAGGAAGAACTGGCGACTGCCGTTCAGAAGCTCGATATTATGTCCATCGAGAACGCGTTCAAGGTACGGATTCTGGGACTGTTCTTGAAGAGGGCGGTTGGTCGAGAGGTTCTTAGTACGGCGCTCAGAGAGCTTCGCGTGCATCTGAGGGTAGAACCTCAATAGGAGATGTTACTGGAGGTGCGACTTGACGCGGCGGGCGGCGGCGCGGCCGACCACGGCGGTCAATTGCTCTTCGGAGGCGGCGCGGACCAGTTCCGAGCTGCCGAATTCCTTGAGCAGCTTCAGCACGGTCTTCTTGCCGATGCCCTCGATGGCATCGAGTTCGGAAGTGAGCTGGCGCGCGTTGCGGCGCGAGCGGTGGAAGGTCACGGCAAAGCGGTGCGCCTCGTCGCGGATGGATTGCACGAGGTGCAGGATGGGGGAGAAGCGGTCGAGCACGACCGGCTCATCCTCCTGCCCGTAGACGTAGATGATCTCCTCGCGCTTGGCGATGGATGCCAGGGGCTGGTCGCTGATGCCGATGGCTTCGAGCGCTTCGGCGGCGGCGTGCAACTGGCCTAGGCCGCCATCGATGAGCACCAGTCCGGGCAGGGGGCGCTTCTCTTCCTGGAGGCGCGAGTAGCGGCGGGTCACGACCTCGCGCATGCTGGCGAAATCGTCGTTGCCGATGACCGTGCGGATGATGAACTTGCGGTAGTCGGCCTTTTTCATGCGGCCTTCTTCCCAGACCACCATGCTGGCCACTTTGTCGGTGCCCTGGATGTGGGAGATGTCGAAGCACTCGATGCGCGCGGGCGCGTCGGCAAGATTCAGGGCCTCCTGCAGGGCCTGCTGGATGGCGCGCGATGATGGCTTGAGGACGCGGAAGCGCGCGTCGAAGCTGTGCTTGGCGTTGGTCTCGACGAGGCCGAGGAGCGCCTTCTTCTGTCCGCGCTGCGGGGTGCGGATCTCGACCTTGCGATTGCGCTTCTCGGAGAGCAGCTCTTCGAGGGCATCGTGGTCTTCGAACTCCACGGGCACGTGGATCTCGGTAGGGATGTACTGCTGGTCGAGGTAGAGCTGCTTGAGGAGGGAGGAGAAGAACTGCGCTTCGTCGAACTCCTCCTGGTCTTCCCAGAAAAACTCGCGGCGATCGACGATCTGGCCGTTGCGGAGGTGGAAGAGGTTGAGGGCCACGAGCGGCGGTTCGGCGTAGCAGGCGAAGATATCGACGTCATCGCCCTTGGCGGCGGCCAT
>OMOG01000218.1 GCA_900290305.1 Candidatus Sulfopaludibacter sp. SbA4 | reverse complement strand
GCGAATTTTGTGTCGCTCTCGTGGCGGTGGACGCCCTCCGCTCGCCTGACCAACGAAGTGCGCGCGGGGTTCAACCTCACTTACGGGTACTTTTTCACGACGCAGCAGTTCGGCCAATACTACCTGACGGGCATGACTTTTTCCGACCCGGTGAACGAGTTTCAGCCGCAGGGCAGGAATACCGACACGTTCGCACTCTCCGACGACGCCGCTTACCAGCGCGGCCGCCACTACATCCAGTTCGGCTTCCACGGGCAGGACGTGCGGGTGCGGTCGTACGATGCCTCCGGTGTGATCCCCACTTACAGCCTGGCGATGGGTTCCGGTCAGAGTCCGTTGACGCGGACCAATCTGCCGGGAATCAGCAGCACCGACCTGGCCAACGCCAACGCGCTGCTGGCATCGCTGGGCGGCTTTCTGGATGGCTACAGCCAGACACTGAACGTGACCAGCCGCACCTCGGGATACATACCCGGGGCGCCCTTCGTGCGCCATTTCCGTCTCAACGACTACGACCTCTACGTGCAGGACAAGTGGAAGATCGCGCCGCGCCTCACCGCTACGCTGGGGCTGCGCTGGCAATTGCCCGGTGTGGCCGACGAGCGCGATTCTCTGGAAGTGGAGCCGGTACTGCAGGGCAGTGCGGTCCAGACGCTGCTATCGAACGCCACGTTGAATTTCGTGGGAGGTTCGATAGGACAGCCGTGGTATCACCGGCGGTGGAAGGATTTTGCGCCCAACGTGGGGCTGGCGTGGGATGTGTTCGGCGACGGAAAGACCGCGTTCCGCGGCGGCTATGCCATCAGCTACGTGAACGACCAGGAACTGGTGGCGCCGGAAAACATGCTGGAGGCCAACGCCGGCCTGCAAGGCATCAGTGCGGTAACCGGCCTTTCCGGCCGCGTGGCCAACGGCGTTCCCGCCATCTTCCTTCCCACGTTCCAGGTTCCACTGACGGTTGCGGACAACTATGCCAACAATCCCTTCAACGTCACGGCGATGATCGACCCAAACCTGAACCGGCCTCACGTGCAGCAGTATTCCGTCGGCATCCAGCACGATTTCAAGGGCACGGTGGTGGAGGCGCGTTACGTGGGCAATCACGTGGTGGGCAATCACGTGGTGGGCGCCTACCGGGCGTTCGACTTCAACCAGGTGCAGATCGAGCAGAACGGGTTCCTGGCCGACTTCCTGCGCGCCCAGAATAACGGGTACCTTTCGGTAGCGGCGGGCGGCGCTTTCAACCCCAACTATACCGGTCCCGGCAGCCAGCCGCTCACGGTATTTCCGAAGCTCGCGCGGCGCGGATCGTTTACCGATGGCAACGTGCTCTTCTACCTGCAAACCGGCGAGCCGGGGGAACTGGCCACTTACTATCAGACCAATGGGTTGAACGGCTCCGTCAATTTCTTCCAGAACTCCAACGCGCTGGCGGCCGACATGCTGACTAACTATTCCAGCTCGAGTTACAATTCGCTGCAGCTCGTGGCGCGCCACCGGACGCACACGGGCCTCAGCTTCGAGGCCAATTACACCTTCTCGAAGGTGCTGAGCGACGGAGATGGCGACCTGCAGACGCGCTTCCAGGCGTTCCTGGATTTCAACAATCCATCGCTCGAACGCTCGCGCGCCAACTTCGACCTGAACCAGATGATCAAGGCGGATGGATTCTACGAGCTGCCGTTCGGCGAGGGCCACATGCTGAGCTACAAGCCGCTGAACCGCGTGATCGGCGGCTGGACGTTCGGCAGCACCATGGTGTGGCAATCGGGCGCGCCGTTTTCGATCCTCTCGGGGCGCGGCACGCTCAACCGCGAAGCGCGCTCGTATTACAACACGGCGGACACCAGCCTGACCATGCCGCAGCTCGCGAGCGTAGTCAAATTCCAGATGACCGGGAACGGCCCCTTGATCGTTTCGCCTTCGGCCATCAACCCGGCTGACGGGACGGGCGTGAACGCGGACGGCTCACCGGCGTTCAACGGCCAGATCTTCTACAATCCCGGCGCGGGCACTTTGGGGGTTCTGCAGCGGCGGTTGTTCTCGGGGCCGTGGACCTTCGATATCGACATGAGCCTGCTGAAGACCATCAAGATCACGGAGCACCACAACGTGGAGTTGCGCATGGACGCGTTTAACGCGCTGAACCATGCCACTTTCTATTCGGGCGACCAGAACGTCAATACGACGACGTTCGGCGTGATCTCCTCGATGTTCTATTCGCCTCGCATTATGCAGTTCGGTCTGCTATACAAGTTCTAGAAGGCAGAAGCCAGAAGGCAGAAGGCAGGAGTCAGGAGACAGGAGTCGGAATGGACACGGCATCCGCATCGATCCGGCAACGGCATACTCGGAATTGTCAGGGTCGATCTGCTTACAAATTTATGGCAGGAATCTGATGGATCAACTCTTCGACCTGATGGCGGGCGCCAAGGTCTACGACCTGGCGCAGCCGTACTTCGTGGGCATGCCAGCCGTACTTCGTGGGCATGCCGCACCATCCGGTGCATCCGCCCTTTTTGTTCAGCCTGGTGAAGCAGCACGGCGAGTATGTCGGACCGAACGGCAACAGCTCGGCTTCCGACGCCATCGCGATGGGCAGCCACGTGGGCACGCACATCGACGCATTGTGCCACTTTTCGTGCGGCGGGAAGCTCTACGGCGGCGAGGAGGCTGCCGGAGTGCAATCGTACGGCGGGGGCTTGCGGAAGTTTTCCATCGACACCGTTCCTCCCATCCTGCGGAGGGGAGTGCTGCTGGATATCGCGGCACTGCATGGCGCCGCCGCCCTGGCGCGCGACTTCGAAATTACGCCGGATCATTTGGAGGCAGCGGCCGGGGCGCAGGCCGTCGAGATCCGCAGCGGCGATGTGGTGCTGCTGCGCACCGGATGGGCGGCATACTTCAATGATCCCGGGAAATTCATCTCGTCGGTGAAGGGGCCGGGGCCGGCCATAGACGGCGCGCAATGGCTGAGCCGGCGGGGAGCGTACGCGGTGGGCTCCGATACCGTGGCGTTCGAGAAGGTGCCGAATCCCTCGATGCCCGTGCACGTGCATTTGCTGGTGGAGTCCGGAATTCACATCATCGAATGCCTGAACCTGGACGAGCTGGCGGCAGCGCGGGCGTATGAGTTCGTGTTTCTGGCGCTGCCTTTGAAGATTCTCGGGGCAACGGCATCGCCCATTCGACCGGTTGCCTTAGTACCAGCCTGAACGCCGAAACGCCCTTCGATAGCTGGTCGGATTTTACCTATGGGTATACCCCTAGAACCCATGGGCGCTCTTGGTACCGCAATTCTTAGTTTTTGGTACCCAATTTCTAATATCAAATTAAACCAGATCAATAAGTACTCCTAGAACCATTCCGAAATTGGCACCCCAAGCACGCGTCTTCCACGAGTTCAGTAATCCCCTCTAGAGGATTTTCCTACGGATAGAGACTAGAACCGCCCTAGAACAAAGTGCCTACTTTAAGCCTTCGTCCGCCGTTGACTTCACACCGGGAGTAGCCGAAAGTTAATAGAGTAATCGACAGGAATGTGCCCTGGGCAGTAACGGATCGGAGACCGACATGATTCTCAAGATATTCTCAGTGATTCTGATTGCGGGCCTGATGGTGCCGTCGGCAATTGCCAGCCCCGCTTCTTGCGGCACCACTCACTACTCCAGCTATGACGTTTCGGGTTTTAGCTGCACCATCGGGGGCTTGCTGTTCGACGATTTCACCTTTTCGAACTCCGCCAACCCATCCGGCAACACAATCGCGGACACCGGTATCAACGTGACACCGATCACCACGCCAGGGGACGAGGGCTTTCAATTCAGCATGGGTTCGCTGGTCACGGGTGACGGCAGCGCGTACAACTTCCAGGACGAAATTCTCTTGTTCCATGTTTCCACGACGGATGGTTCGACGCTTACGAACCTGACGCTCTACTTCAACGGCAGTCAGACCGGCACGGGCGCTACCAACGTAACGGAAAACTACTGCTTGAATGCTACAACGCTGGTGGGGTGTTCCTCCGGCAACGCGGGCCAGATCAAAGTGACTGACCCGCCGCCCTCGTTTAACGACCAGGTTCTTCTTGGGGGCGGCGCCAAGAGCGTCTACGTGTCGAAGGACATCGACGCTGCAGCGCTGGCCGGAGGAACCGCTTGCTCTCCAGGCGTTAGCTGCGACACGGCTCACATTTCGATCGTGTCCAACACCTTTACCCACGGCAGCGTTCCCGAGCCATGGAGCATGGTCCTGGTGGGTTCGGGCCTGGTGGGCGTGGGCATGTTACGGCGATACCGCCGGAACTAGAAGGCCGGTAATCATTTCGGCGGCGGCCGGTACAGACCGCCGCCGAGTTGCCTCATCATTTTTCCCCACAACGTCTGCGACAGTTCTTCCGCATCGTCGTCCCGCACCGGCGTAATCTCGATATGCCTCCGAGTTGTCATAAGTGAACTCCATTTCCACGCGCGTGCCTTCCGGCAGCCGGATGGGTGTAGCGTAGGTGTATTGCTGCTGCCAGTTGAAGTTCCAGGCGGGTATGCGAATCAACGTGCGCCGCGTCCCATCCGGCAGAACCGCGTAGCCATACATCTGGGTACACACGTAGTGTGCGTGCGGATTGATGCCGAGCGCGTCTACGTCCACGGGCACCGTGAAGTGGTCGGTGACTTTGTAACTGCGCGCTCCGGGTGGAATGTCGATGCGGTTCGAACCTAGCGGCAGATCCATTACACGGCGGCTCGGTTTCCGGTCGGTGAAATACAGCGCGATCCGGGTGCGGTCGGTCTCGGGCTTACCGCTGGGGTGATAGTGGACCTGCAGCACCAGATCCGCTCCGCCGTGCAGCAGCTCGGGAACCCCATCGGCCATGCGGACCGGCAGCGAACCCGGTGTCCAACCGCCCAAGCCGCGCGCCGGCAGAAATCCGGGGGTGCCGAAGCAGGAGTAACCGGCGCCGGTGTCCCGTTTGCGGGCCGTGCCCGTGACGTCCTGGAAGAGGATGGCGTGGTGCACCACCCGCGGGTTTCCGGGACGCATATCGAGCGCGCTCACCCATCGGTCGCGGCCGGGGGCGGTGGGGATCGCGAAACAGCGATATTGATCGGGCCCCTCGGCGGGCACGTCGAAGGCCGCGCGCATCTGCGCCTCGAAATCCGGCTTGCCCAACTGCCAGCCTTCGGGAAACTGCGGGGGCGGCGGAGTCTCGGCCGAATTGCCTTCAGGCGCGCCGGCCTCGGCCCAATGCGCGAGCGTAGCGATCTCCACCGGGCTGAGCCGGCGCTCGTGCTGAAAATGCGGTTCGGAGGGCAGCCAGGGAGGCATGTAGTGCCGCGCCGTGACGGCGGCGATCAGCTTCGCGCGCTTGCCGGCATCCTGCCAGGCGATCAGGCTGAACGGACCAACTCCGCCGGGCCGGTGGCAGGATGCGCACTCGCGATACAGAATCGGCGCGACGTCGTGGGAGAACGTAGGCCCGGCCGCGAGGGCTGAAACAGAGATCGCACATAAGGCCGCGGCGAGGTTGCGTCCGGGTCTCACGCCATCTGGTCCAGGGCCTGGATCAGCGCGCGGATGTAGCCGTAGCAAAACGCGAAGGACTGCAGGCCGTTGGGATCGCCGGGAGCTTGCGGAACGTGATCGGGCATCAGCAGGTACGGATAGCCGACCTCCCGATACACCTGAATGGCCTTCACGAAGTCGATGTCGCCCTCGTCCGGAAAGACCTCGACGAAATCGTCGCGGTGCCCGCGAATATTCCGGAAGTGGACGTTGAAGATTTTCTGGCGCGAGCCGAAATAGCGGATGACGTCGTAGATCTCCTTGCCCGGGTCGTGGAGCATCTCCGAGACCGTGCCCTGGCAAAAGTTCAGCCCGTGATAGGGGCTGGGCTTGATGGTGATGAACTTCTTCAATCCGTCAACCGTACCGAGGACCCGGAGCACGCCCTGGTACCCTTCGGGCGGCACGCCGGGATCGTGCGGGTGACACGCCATGCGGATCTTGTACTCTTCCGCGACGGGGATGACGCGCTCCAGGAAGTAGGTGATGCGCTCCCAGAAGCGGTCGGCATCCACCGGTCCGGCGCGCGTGACGGGCGGGTCGGGATGCGCGTCCTTCAGCCGCCAGGTGCTGTAAGAGGCGTCGCCGCGGCCCGGGGAGCGCCCGGTGCGAATGACGCCGAGAATGCTCATGTTGTACTTGATGGAAGGGATGCCGGCCGCCGCGCAGTTGCGGATCATGGTTTGGAGCGACTCGATGTCGCGGTCGCGCTCGGGGCTCTGGGCAAGCATGATGGCGGGGTGCTTCTCGCGATCGATGTGGCTGGACGCGAGGAACGGGGGTGCGACGCAATCGATGCTGATGCCGTTCTTGGCGGCCAGGTCGCGCATCTGCTTCAGCTCGTCAACGGTGGCATAGAGGCGGCCATCGGCGATTTCAGGATATCCGCAGATGTTGCGGACACCGTAGCGCGCCAGGTACTTGAGGTGCGCATCGGTGGTGGGGGAGGTTTGGCAGCCGAGCTTCATGAGCACGGCCTTGGCGGGGGCGGCGGATTTCGCCGGTGGGGCGGCGAGCGCGGCCGCGGCGGCGCCGGAGGCGGAAAAGAACTTCCTGCGGTTCATGTAGGAAAGGCTATCACACGGTCGCCCGCCCGCGCTCCTCGACGGCTGGTGACGCGGGGCCGTGTCCCCTTTTGCGCTTCCATTCCGCTTACCGTAGTGAAGCATGCCGGGGTTCGAGACCACACGTGAAACTCATGACCATCCGCAACTCAGGTTCGGCGCACGTCTCCAGTACCTCCATTACCAGAGGGCGGCGCCGAGAATCCTCT
>OMOG01000342.1:4129-12858 GCA_900290305.1 Candidatus Sulfopaludibacter sp. SbA4 | reverse complement strand
AGGTCGCGTTTGCCATCGCCGTTGAAATCGCCCGAGGCGGCCGTCCACGGATTGACGCCCACGTCGTATAGATCGGCCCTTGGGCCATCCGAGTAAACCGAATCGCTCAGCGCCACGAGGACCGAATTGGCAGTCTGGTCCTGGCTGGGCAGGACGAGATCCAGGATTCCGCTTCCTGTCAGATCGGCGGCCCAGGGTGCGTTCGATGTGACGCCAAGCTGGTTATCCGAGGCGGGGCGCCATCCCGCGGGCGCTGGTGACGCGCGCCTCGGATAGCCGGTACAGGGCACGATGGTCGCCAGAAAATTCGGCGTGGCATCGATCTGCGGATGTAATGCGAATTGGTACCGGTGGCGCGTATAGGATCCATCCGGCTTGCGCTCGATGAATCCAAGATTGATATCGGACGTGGGATCGATCAGCACGTCGGCGGGCAAGGCGAAGTTGACCGGCGGACACCCGGACTGACTTGCGGGCAACGGGGCTTCGGGGATGGGGGAGGAAATTCTCGGCTCTGGACCGTTCTTGAATTTGGAGTCGTTCTTGTGAATCAGCTTTCGGTACATCTCCACTTTGTCGGCGAACGCTTTATGCCTAGCGTCGCATTCACTTTCAGATTGTGCTAGAAATCCGAGCCAGCACTGGCACTCATCGAACAGCGTTTCATCACCTTCGCATCCAGCCAGCAACAGGCAGACGAAAGCCACGACGATCACGAGCCCTACACGGATAGCCCAGAAGGTCTTGATTACGTCGGAAAGCCGGGAATTCACAAAATCCTCCTTGCCGCGGATGCCGCACTGGTTCGCCAGGCAGATTGCCGCTTCTCGACACCAGTGATGGCCCAAACTCCCACGAGCAGCGCCCCGATTGAGGCGTACTGATCGACTGTGATTCCGAAATAAGCCGGCGGATTCTCGTGCAACCGGTCGATCGCGAATCGGAAAAGGCCATACGGAATCAAAAAAAGTCCGAGGTAGGGTTTTCGGCCGCGCGCCGAGAGAAAGAGACCAACGACCAGAATCAGGAAGAGGAATTCCAACAGACCCAAGTCGTAGCGCGATCCACCCGGAAATTGAACGGCCAGCCAATTCGTGGACCGGATTCCCGGGTGGTCGTGCGCCAGGGCGCAGCCGGCGCGTCCGAATGCCAGCCCAATCGGGAAGCGGGACGCCACGAGATTGAGGTAGTCCAATCGCTCGCGGGGGCCAACTCGATGCAGGCCGAAGAACGCCGCAGCGCCGGCCAATCCGCCCGCGATGCCACCGAAGGACGCGATACCCAGGTAGCGAAAACCGGCCGCGGGATCATAGGCATACCTGAGGAGCACGGCGCCGGCAAACCCGGCGATCAGCATCCAGGCGCAGAGATCGCTTGCCTTCTTCTCGGATCCAGGCCGATGTTCCTGGCGCGGAACGCGATCCAGAAATAGGTGACCAGGATACCGGGCGCGGAACGCGATCCAGAAATAGGTGACCAGGATACCGGCTGAAACCAGAACGCCGAAGGATGCGAAGTGCATCGGACCCAGCGACAACCGCGGAATGGTGACGTAAGGTATCATATGGAGCGCGAAGAAGTCATCGGCGGCGCCGAGGCCGTATTGCCAGCCCCGCCAGCAGCAATCCAATCGTCCCCGGCTCGGGGTATTGCCAGCCCCGCCAGCAGCAATCCAATCGTCCCCGGCTCGGGCACCGCCGTTGGCATTCGTGCCGCAGGACTGCGCAGAATATTCGCCGGAGTTCGTCCGCGTTACAAGCGCGAAGGTGAAATAACTGTGGTGCTGGTCGAGAAGGGCGGGGGTGCCAACCGTGGAACGCGACATACTTTCTTTGCAGCCCCTTCTGAGTACTGGCCCGAAACGCGAGGCGAGTGGATCCCGCCTTCCATGCGATCTTACACCGGAGCACGTAAAATGTTCTGAAACCGTTCTGAAATTTTCTGAAAAAGGGCCATTTGTGAGCTTCCCGGCACGTAAAATCACTGGCCAGCCCGTACTAAGGTACCGATTCGACGGATTCGAGGCTCTTACCGGCCGAGCGCGCCCTCAGGCGGGCCGGTGTGTCCCCCTCACTCCCAAACCCACCGATACCCTCCTCTTGCTGATGGAGCATGCCGGCGAGACCGCGCCCAAGGAAGACCTGCTGGCGCAAGTCCAAGCCGGCTAAGAGCCCGGCCTGGCCGGCTGAAAGCCGGCTGCAGGATGAAATCCTGCGCCACTGAGAGCCATCCGTGGTCCAGGAGATTGTCGGAACTCCAGGGACCTGACCACATCGCCTCAACGCCACGCGGAGATGAATCGTCATAATATGTTAGTGGACCCCTATGTTTAACTTCAAACAGCGCCGCGGCTTTTCCCTGATCGAGCTGCTGATCGTGATCGCGATCATCTTGATCATCATCACCATCGCCGTCCCCAAGTACAATCGAACCCAGATGTACATGCGGGAGACCGCCGCCATCAAGGCGATCCAGACCATCCACACCGTGCAGGTGCAATACCAGTCGCAGTTCGGCCGGTTCGCGACGTCGCTGACGGAACTGGGGCCACCGGCCAGCGGGGCGCCCGGTCCCGCATCGGCGGACTTGATCATGAACGACCTGGCGGGCGGGATCAAACAGGGGTACAAATTCTCGGTGACCCCAATTCCCGGCGGGTACACGGTCAACGCGACCCCCGAGGTCTACGGCACCAGCGGCAGCCGGTCGTTCTATTCGGACCAGACGATGGTCGTACGGGAGAATTATGGTCCGGAGCCGGCGACGGCCAGCAGCAAGGAAATGGGGGTCGGAGTCGCGAAGTAGGACCTGAGGCAAGAAGATGCGGGGGTTGATTCGCATCGTCTGCATCGTGGGCCCGGTAGTCGTACTCTGGGCTATCGGCTGCTCGGTGACGGGCGACCGAACACCGATGTACATGCGGGAGTTAGCCGCGATCAAGGCGATCCAGACCATCCACACTGTGCAAGCGCAATACTTTGCGGAGTTCGGTCACTACGCGACGTCGCTGACGGAACTCGGACCACCGGCGAGCGGGGCGCCCGGTCCTGGCGCGGCGGACCTGATCGGCAACGACCTGGCGGGCGGGGTCAAACAGGGGTACAGATTCTCCGTGACCGCGCTTCCCAGCGAGTATACGGTCAACGCGACTCCGGAGGTTTACGGCACCAGCGGCAGCCGGTCGTTCTATTCCGACCAGACCATGGCCGTACGGGAGAATTACGGGCCCGAGCCGGCGACCGCCAGCAGCAAGAAAATGGGGGCCGGAGTCGCAAAGTAACCCCACATTTTTGCAAACTCTATACATTTAGACGACAATCCCGAGGCGCGCTCCGTCTACGATGGATGACGTGAGAATGCCTGCGGAGCAACGGGAAACCGAAGGAACCACACGCCGGAGTTTCTACATCGGCGCGATTTACGGCATCTGGGGAATCATTGCGGCGGCACTGGGCCTGCCGGCCGCCGCCTACCTGCTGCTCCCACCCAAGGTCCGCAAGGAAAACGAGTGGTTCGAGATCGGAGACGTCTCGAAGCTGGCGCCGGAGTCGCCGGTCGAAATGACCTTCCGCCGGAACCGCGTGGACGGCTGGAAGATCATCAGCGAAAAGAGCACCGCCTGGGTGGTGAAAGAGGCGAATCACCAGGTGGTGGCGTTCGGCCCGCAGTGCACCCACCTGGGGTGCGCCTATCACTGGGAAGAAAGCAAGAATGAGTTTCTCTGCCCGTGTCACTCCTCGGTGTTCGCCGTGGATGGCAAGGTGGTCTCGGGACCGGCGCCGCGGCCGCTCGACCGGTACGAAACCAAGATCCAGGGGAACAGGCTGCTGATCGGGCCGCTCGAAGGGCCGCCGGAGCAGAAGGCATGAAACGCCGCTGGGAGCAAGCCGCCGGCTGGCTGGACCATCGCACCGGGATTCAGACGGCCGTCCGCCAGTTTCTGTACGAAGAGATTCCGGCCTCGAGCGGATGGCACCAGGTGTTCGGCAGCGTGGCGGTATTCCTGTTCCTGGTGCAGGCATTCACCGGCGCGCTGCTGGCCTTCAACTACGCGCCGACTCCCGGGGACTCCTACAACAGCCTGCGCTACATCCTGACGGAACTGACCGCCGGGCGGCTGATGCGCGGGCTGCACCACTGGGGCGCCAGCATGATGATCGTAGTGGTGGTGCTGCACATGGTGCAGGTGTTTTTGTACGGCGCGTACAAAAAGCCGCGCGAAGCCACCTGGATGGTGGGGGTGGTCCTGCTGCTGGTCACGCTGGCTTACGGGCTGACGGGCTACCTGCTGCCCTGGGACAACCGGGCGTATTTTGGTACGGTAGTGGCGACCCGGATCGCTGGGCAGGCGCCGGTGCTCGGGCCGTACCTGGTGCGGCTGCTGGGCGGCGTCGGCGCGGTGGGCGTGGTCACGTTCGCGCGATTCTACGGGCTGCACGTGCTGCTGCTGCCGCCGGCGACCCTGCTGCTGATCGCGATCCACGTCTACCTGGTGCGCAAGCACGGGGTGGCGCCGGCGCCGGGCGACGAGCTGCTACCGAAAAAGCAATTCTACCCGCGGCAGGTGTTCATGGACACGGTCGCGATCTTCGTGGCGTTCGCGGCGCTGTTCACGATGGCGGTGGCGGTGCGGGTGCCGCTCGAGCAACTGGCCGACCCCACGGACACCTCCTACATCCCGAGGCCGGAATGGTACTTCCTGTTCCTGTTCCAGACCTTGAAGCTGTTCACCGGTCCGCTGGAGGTTGTGGGAAGCGTGGTGCTTCCTGGACTGGCGGTGCTCGCGCTGATCCTGGTGCCGTTCATAGACCGCGGCCAGATGGTGAGAGTGACGCGGCGCACGGTGGCGATCGTTTTCGTGGCCCTGGCGGCGCTCGGTTGGACCGGGCTGACGGCGACCGCGGTGATGACCACGCCGCCCGCGACCGAGGTGGAAATCGACTACTCGGCGCCCACCGACTGGATGCAGCTTTCGCCCGAGGAGATGGCCGGCGTGGCGTACTTCCGCCAGGAGAACTGCGTGAGTTGCCATTCCATCGGGGACGGCGGTGGGAAGGTCGGGCCGGATCTGACGACCACCTCGATTCACAAGGACGCCGCGTGGATGATCCAGCATTTCAAGCGGCCGTCCGCCATGGTTCCCGGATCTTCCATGCCGCCCATTCAGCTCACCGACGCGCAATTGAATTCGCTGGCGGCGTTCCTGCTGAAGCTCAATCCCGACAACGCCTCCGCACTGGGCAACGCGCCGGACTTCGCGACGCAAGGGGCGCTGGTCTACCAGGTGAATCGCTGCGGCACGTGTCACATGGTGAACAACGTGGGGATGAAGGTGGGTCCGCCGCTCAATGGGCTGTCGAAACGACGGAGCCGCAGTTGGGTGGAGGATCACTTTGCGGATCCGCAGAAGCTCTCGCCGGGGTCGTTCATGCCGCCCTACAAACTTTCGTCGAAGGACATGGAGAATCTGACCACGTACCTGTTCGCGCTGCCGGAGTGAGGTAGCCGCGTTTCGCGGACAGAACCTTCGGGCGCCTTGAACCAGGGTGGGATATTTTGTCATACTGGATTCGTGGTGCAGAAAATCGCGGTAACGCTAGACCGTAGGACGGTCGCGGACCTGGATCGGTGGGTCAAAGAGGGCAAGTACCCGAATCGAAGCCGCGCGCTGCAGTCGGCTGTCAATCTTCTGGGAGAACGCGAGAAGCGGACCCGGCTGATGCGCGAGTTGGCCAAGCTTAATCCGGAAGAGGAAAGGCAGTTGGCCGAACAGGGTTTGGGTGACGCTTGGCCCGAATACTGAGGGGCGAGATCTACTGGGCCGACTTAAACCCAGTGCGGGGCCGCGAACAGGCTGGGGCGCGACCCGTTCTGATTCTCAGTCACGACTTGTTCAACCACAAGTCCGAAACGGCGATCGCAATGGCGATCACGAGCGTGCCACAGAACGCCGGATTCCCGCTGACTCTCGCGCTTCACCCCAAAGCGTTGCCCAAGCCTTCCTGGGTCAAGATCTCACAGATTCGGACTATCTCTGTCGAGCGTCTGGGCAAGAAGATTGCGGCCCTCGACCCGGAGACGCTCGGCCAGCTAATAGACGGACTGCTGGAGTTAATCGGGTAGCTCAGTCCCGCACCCCGGCTCTCAAAACGCTTCCGCCGAGTGGATCCCTTCCGACTGCAGCGCCACCGCCATCTTCTTGAGCGCGGTCTTGTGGATCTGCGAGATGCGGCTTTCGTTGACCCCCAGCATGTCGCCGATTTCTTTCATGGTCATGTCGTTCGTGTAGTACAGGAAGACCACCTTCTGGTAGCGCTCCGGGAGCGTGTTGATGGCGCGGGCGAGCGTCGTCTGGAGTTGGCGGTGCTGGCACATGCGGTCGGGTTGCGAGTCCGGACGCGCGGCGAAATCCTGGGTGCGGTCGCGTTCCTGGTCGGGGCCCGCGGAGGTCGAGACCAGCCCGATGGTGCGCAGTTCCATCATGATGCGGTGCCACCGTTCGATGCTGACTCCCATCTCCTGGGCGACTTCGGCTTCCGAAGGAGTGCGGCCGAGCCGCAGGGACAAATCGTGGGTGACGGCGTCCACCTGCTTCTGGCGTTTGCGGAGGTCGCGCGAGGCCCAGTCGAGCTCGCGGAGGCTGTCGAGGATGGCGCCCTTGATGCGATGCTTGGCGTAGCTGTGGAACGCCACGTTCTTGGTGTCGTCGAATTTCATCACGGCGTCGAACAGGCCGAGCACGCCGGCATGAATCAGGTCGTCGAGATCCACATGTACCGGAAGGTTTTCGTGAACGCGAATGGCGATCGCTTTGACAAGTGGAAGATGGTCGAGCACGATCCGATCGCGGACCTGCTGGGAAATCTTCGGTCGCCGCCGTATGGACACACGTTGCACCTGCATCGTTTTTTTCCTCTTTTCAGCTTTTTTGGGGACCGGATCTGTTGCTCCGGACAGCGGTGAGGGTGCAACCTTACTGCCACAAATAATTAGGGTATAAACACCTTATTATCAGTAATTAGTGCGCCTTAGCCGTGTTCCAAAATGGAACGTGTTTCAGATTGAAACGCGGGGATGTTTCAATGCGGGAGAGCGTGGTTCCAAACGGCTGCTACCAGCCGGCGCGGTGCGCGATGTAGGTTTTCACGGCCAGTCCGGCGAGCAGGATCCAGACGGCATTGCGCATCAGGCCGCCGTCCAAGGTGAAGGCCGCCAGTAGCGCAAGTATTCCGTAGGTGCTCATGGCCGCGGTGAACCGCTTGTTCATCTTCGTTTATTCTGGCACGCATGGAGGAACTCCGACAGCCAGCCGCCGGATGGTCTGCGGCGGGGCCGCGCCCAGCAGCTCGCGGACGGTCTGGCGGGTGACGGGATGGCGCAGTGAGGGCGCGAGATCCGCCAGGGGGGCGAGCACGAAGCGCCGCTCGGCGATGCGCGGGTGAGGGATTTCGAGGGTCGCGGTGCGCATCACGGTGCCGCCGTGGAACAGGATATCGATATCGATGGTGCGGGGCCCCTTGGGCACTGTGCGGACGCGGCCCAGCGCGCGCTCGATTTTGTGGATCCGCGCGAGCAGTTGCAGGGGGAACAGGCCGGTTTCGGCCTCCACCACCAGGTTCAGGAACCAGCGCTGCGCGGTGTAGTCCACGGGCTCGGTCTCATAAATCGGGGACACGCGCAGGACGCGCACGCCGGGTGCCAGCCGCTCGATGGCGGATCGCAGGTTTCGCTCGCGGTCGCCGACGTTGGAGCCGAGGCTGAGGTAGATGGTCTTCACGCGCCCTTTAAAACAGCCCCGGCTGATGGTCGGTCCCCAGCTTGCGCTTCACCTGGAAGTAGTCGAACGCCAGGTCCGTGGCCACGCGGCCGCGCGGCGTGCGGTTGAGGAAGCCGAGCTGAATCAGGTAAGGCTCGTAAACTTCCTCGATGGTGTCGGCCTCCTCGGAGATGGAAGCGGCGATGGTGTTGACGCCCACCGGGCCGCCGCGATATTTCTCCAGGATGGTCATCATGATCTTCTGATCGATCTCGTCGAGGCCGTAGCGGTCGACGTCCAGGAGGTTGAGCGCGGTCTGGGCCACGGGCTGGGTGATGCGGCCATCGGCGCGCACCTGAGCGTAGTCGCGGACGCGGCGCAGCAGGCGGTTGGCGATGCGCGGAGTTCCGCGGCAGCGGCGTGCGATCTCCTCGGCGGCGCCGTCCTCGGTCGCCACGGCCAGCAGGCGGGCGGAGCGTTTGACGATGGTCTTCAGCTCGTCGACGGTGTAAGGATCGAGGCGCAGCACCAGTCCGAAGCGGCCGCGGAGAGGAGCGCTGACCAGGCCCTGCCGCGTGGTGGCGCCGATGGCCGTGAACTTGGGCATGGGCAGGGAATGCGTGCGTGCGCCCGGCCCGGCGCCCACCAGGATGTCCACGCGGAAATCCTCGAGCGCGGAGTAGAGCATCTCTTCCACGTCGGGCAGCAGGCGGTGGACCTCATCGATGAAGAAGACCTGGTGCGCGCGGATGTTGCTGAGGATGCCGGTGAGGTCGAGCTTCTTTTGCAGGACCGGGCCGGAGGTGGAGGTGAAGGTGACCTCCAACTCCTCGGCGATGATGGAGGCGAGCGTGGTTTTGCCGAGGCCGGGCGGGCCGTAGAGCAGCACGTGGTCCATGGCTTCGCCGCGCAGGCGGGCGGCGGCGATGGCGATGGAGAGGTTTTCCTTGAGCTTGCTTTGTCCGGTAAAGTC
>OMOG01000342.1:0-4119 GCA_900290305.1 Candidatus Sulfopaludibacter sp. SbA4 | reverse complement strand
CAGGCGGGCGGCGGCGATGGCGATGGAGAGGTTTTCCTTGAGCTTGCTTTGTCCGGTAAAGTCAACGAGGCGGCGGGGACGCAGGCCGGCTTCGAACTGCAGGTCTTCGGTCTGGCGATCGCCGGAAATGAGGTCCCGGTCGGGCATGAGCTACCAGCTTAGCAATTGGTAGGACACTTGACTCGACCTAGCGTTCCTGCCGCTCTTCCTCCTCCTCGGTGAATCGCCGCCACCGCCCGCGTGCCGAAGGCATGATGTCCCTCGCCGAGTTAATGGGGTTGGGACGGATCGCCGACGGTGTGGTCTTCGCGCATTGCTTCCCGACGGACGATTTGCAGCGGTATATGGGGTAGGCGGGGCTCAGGCGCTCGCCTGCGAGTAGCGACCTTCGACTATACGCTTCACGTCTGGCGAACGGAGCGTCAATCGAAGCCAATTCCGGAATTGGTTTTCGTCGGCGATCGTTTGAGGCTCGGTCGGTGTGCCAAAAAACGGGCTTTGGATCCGTCTCCACAGAAATGGGATAACCCAACGGGTTGTGGTAGACCGTGAACAGCGTCCTTTTATACCCGCCCAGAGCGGGAACAACTATATTGAATGTGTGTGCGACACGTTCACCCTCGCTCTACGTCTCGCCATCGAGGTGCGCTGAGTTCACCCTCGCTCTACGTCTCGCCATCGAGGTGCGCTGAGAAAGCAGGAACTTACTGCGCCACCCAGGTGGCACTTGCCTGCCAGCCAGTATTGTTGGCCTCGTTCACATCCCGCGCTGCCACATAGAAGATCAGGTTTGGCCCAAAGCCGGGGCTCAAACCGATATTCAACGTCAGGCCGAGACTGTTGCCATTGGTCCCCACCGCGTTATTTCCCCAACTCACCGCGCACTGGCTGTTGCCGATGCTGCCGCTGGCGCCCATGCTCTGGCCCGCCAGCAAGGCAGTGCCGGTGTCGTTCACCAGGTACATTTCGTTGGTTGGCTGCGCATATGCCAGGTAACAGCCGTGCCTGCCGTCGAGAGCCGTGTTGATCAGAATGTTCTCGACTCCCAGATCGGCGAACCCATGGGTGTCCGAAAACTGGAAGGAGTAGGAGGCAGGACCGAATCCCGCACCGCTGGCAGGCGCCATGCCAATTACGGCCGTGGTGGTGGTCTGCGCGGCTCCCGGAACCTGCCAGACTCCTGACGGCACCCACCCGGAGTTGTTCTGGGAGGCATCACCGGCCGCCAGGTAAAGGATTTTGTCCCCGGCAAACGCCGGTTCGAATGTGATCACCAGGGTAAGCGTCAGATTATCGCTGCTTCCTGCGGCAGAAGTCAGCCCCACCGTGCACTGGCTGTTCTGGATCGTGCCGGAACTGCCCGCTGCAATCGAGCCCGCATAGGGGCCTTGTGCGATGCCGGCATCATTGACCAGGTACAGCGTGCTGGATGGAACCGAGTACGCCAGGTAGCAGGCATTGCGGCCGTCGATGAAGTTGTTGATCAAAACGTTGACCACGCCGAGATCCTGCCAGCCGCGCGGATCGGTGAAGGTGAAAGTCATCGTCTGAGTAGCCCCGTTCCCGGATTGCGGGCTCGCCGTGATGATGCCTAAAGGCAGTCCCGGGCTCACGGTAAAGCTTCCCGCGAGCGTCACCGTCTCCGTCCCAGTGGTTACGCGAATTCCCTGCACGCCCAAGGGCGCGTCCGCTGCGATGGTCACCGGAACGGTCAGGCTCGTGGCAGTCACTGAAGCCGGCGCGGCAGCCGATACGCCGGTGCCGCTGAAGGTAACCGCGGAGTTTTTGGAGAAATGCGTGAATCTGCCCGCAATCGTGACGAGCAGAGGTTGTTGCCCCCGCGGCGCGCTGCCCGGAAGGACCGATGTAAGTAACGGTGGGTTGGAAGGCGCCATCCCCACCGGAGTCACATTGATCACGTAAACGGCGGTCGCCTGGTACGGTGTTGTGGTTGTTTGGGAGGAATACGGATCCACCAGCACGAGGCTCGCCAGCCCGCTGCCGTTCGTGTCGAACATCATCGGCAGTTGCGCGCAGGTGGGGCAGGAAAAGCCGAAATACGTCACCGGCAGAATGTCATTGGCCGTGAGGGGGCCGTTCGGCCCTCCTGGAACCCACGGAGTAAAATGCGCATGGCCGTCATTCAGGAAGGCGGTGTGTGTCAGCACCGAGCCCAGGTCGTCCGCCGCAATTTGAGAGACCAGATCCAGCGTGCCGTCGCCATTCAGATCCAGCAGGACGTAGTGCCCGGGAGAGTTTGGACCTCCCTTGGCATCCGTGAAATCCATGGTGTAACCGCCGATCGCGTCGGGTGTGATATCGGTGAAATGGAAATCGCCGTCATTGCGGAGTATCTCAATGGAGCTGTGACTATAGCCTTCCCAATCCACCACGATATCCGGGCGGCCATCGCCATTCAGGTCAGCGACCAGGATTTGCGCGCAGCCCAGTCCATCGCCCTCGGTCTGAGCATTCGGAGTCGTATAGCCGATATCCGCGATGGCCGGCGGGATTACCGATCGGGAGCGCTCGACAAAGGTCCCATCCGGTTGGCTTTGGTAGAAACGAATACTTCTCGGCGAAACCGTCCCGCCTCCCGCCACCGCGGCGTAACTCCCGGTGATCAAGTCGGCGCGGCCGTCGCCGTCAAGATCACCAAGCCCGGCGCAACCAATGTTCTGAAGATCTGGAGCGGAGCTCCTGAATCCGAGCCAAGGTCCCCACGCAATATCTTGCGGCAGGCCGTCTGTATGCTCTACAAAGTTCCCTTTGCCGTCTCCCATGAGAAGAGTGACCCCGCCCCAGTAAAGCAATGCATCGGTCCCGAACCGATTGACCACGACATCGAGGTGTCCGTCTCCGTTGACGTCGCCCATGCCGCCCTGGTGGTTGAACGCTTGCGTATTCGGCGTGATCTGGCTGGTTGCATCCGTCCACTTGCCGTTTGGCTGGCTAAGCAGCAGAGTCTGGTGGAAACCCTGGTATTGGATCGGATAGTGGTTCACAACCGCGCCATCGAACCCGGTGGCGATCATCATCACATCGGGGCGCCCGTCTTCGTTGAAGTCTCCGATCAGCATCGTGTTCGGTCCGCCGGTAACAGGCACCGGGCCGTCGATCACTTGGGACGTGCCATTATAGAACGTACCGTCCCCTTTGTTCAGCCAAATCTCAATGGGGAGGTACGGCAGGCTGACGGAGTGAAATGGCGCCGTGATGATGTCCAGAAGCCCATCGCCGTTGAAATCGGCGAAGGCCCAAGGCCGGGGATTCGCGTATGCGAATTCCGAGTTGAACGGAGGTGGTGCCAACGGCGTCAAAACCGGTGTAGGAGTCGGAATCACAGAACGCACTTTGGGAACGTTATAGGTGATTTGGGGTGGCGTTGATGTGCTCTGCGCTAGTACGGCGCCCGCAAGCGCGAGACAAATTGCACTGGCTATAGCTGCGTTTTCCACGTCGCTACCTCCCAGAAGTTCCATCATTTCCAAAGTTGCCGGACACCGTTCTGTGTCTCGACGCTCACCGCTGTAGCGCGTGCCGCTCTTCCTCTTCCTCGGTGAACCCCCCGCCGCCGCCCGCATGCGCCGGGCCGCGGAATACCGCGTTGATGAACAGCAAATTCAACCCGTCCATATACGCGCGGTAATTCGGGTCTGCGGTGAAGCCGATCTCGTTGCCGCGCCCGTCGCGCTGCACGATCAGCAGGGGCTTGTACGCAAGCTGCTTGCGGAACTCCTCCCACGAATAGCCGCTGGCCATCACCTGGTCCGCCGCGGAAAAGACTACCGCGTTCACTCCGCGATCCTGCTTGATCGGCGTGAAGATGCTCGATCCGCTGACCATCGCGTGGACGCTCTCGGGAACGCCGACGGTGATCCAGTGCTCCTGGTCCACCTTGGCTTTGGCCAGAAATCCGTGGGCCGGCCACGGCGCCTGCGTTTCGGGCTGCGTGTCCTTTTCCAGATCTTCGTCGCTGGCGTAGAGCTTGCCGGGCACGCGGGCCGGAGGTTCGCCGCCGCCCGAGCCACCCCCGCTGCCGCCAGCCCCGCGCCCACCGCCGCCGCCCGCGCCGCCAGCCGAACTCGCGCCACCACGGCCTCCACCGCTCGGCCCCGG
>OMOG01000273.1 GCA_900290305.1 Candidatus Sulfopaludibacter sp. SbA4 | reverse complement strand
ATCTCGGCTCAGCAGGCTCGACAGCCTGCGCCACGAAGTTAAGTGAACAGTATTGGGCCTAGCCCGGATTTTTCATCAATGCGGCGCAGATTCTTTGTCGACCGGGTCCACGGCGGCATGGCGGAACTCGCGGGAGACGACGCGCGCCATCTCACGCGCGTGCTCCGCGCCGAGGCCGGCCAGCATTACGAAATCTCCGACAATCAAACCGCGTACCTCGCGGAAATCGCGGAGGCCCGCGGCGGCCGCGTCGTGTTCCGCGTCATCCAACCGCTCGACTCGCCGCCCGCGCCCGTCCGCATCACTCTCTGCCCGGCCCTCATCAAGTTCGATCGCTTCGAGTGGATGGTCGAGAAGGCCACCGAGCTGGGCGTGGAACGCATCCTCCCCGTGGAAACCACGCGCAGCGAGAAGGGGCTCTTCGAAGCCGCCCGTAAGCGCACGGAGCGCTGGGTGCGCATCGCGCGCGAAAGCAGCCAGCAGTCCCGGCGCGTGCGCCTGCCTGAAATCCTGCCGCCGGTTCGCTTCGATCGCGGTCTCGAGGAAGCCGCGGACTACCGTTACTTCCTGGAAGAGAGCCAGGCGCCCCCGCTGTTACACGTGTTGCCGCCGGGCCGGACCGCGTCGGACCGTGTGGCCCTGCTGGCCGGCCCCGAAGGCGGCTGGACCGATGCGGAACGGCAAGCCGCCCAGCGGGCAGGCTGGCTGGCGGTCTCGCTCGGGCCCCAGGTGCTTCGTGCGGAAACCGCCAGTATGGCGGCCATCGCGGTGGTGACCAATGCCTGGATGACTTGAAGCTCTCAAGCCCGTAAGGGCGACAGAAAGTAGCCCATGGCGTGAGCCATGGGAAACAGTCAAAAGCTACCGGCAGCCCCGACCGGGGCGTAAGAGCGCTGCCCGATCTTCCGCCCTTGCCAGGGCTCGGCGTGTGCCGCGCCCGAACCACACGGCTCACGCCGTGGGCTATGTTCTTCCGCCCTGCCGGGCGGCCACCTAACCCCCAACCCCCTGTTTCAACCAACTCACATTACAATGGAATGAAGGATCCCGACTCTTAGTGAATCCGCTCGATCGAATCTTAAGCGTCATTTTCTTTTTCGCACAGTGGCGAATTACCGTGCTCTGGCTGCGTATGGCGCGCCGAAGATGGCCGGCACGCGTGGCCCCACGACGCGCAATCTATGTCATTGACGTGGTGCTGGCCGGTGGCGTAATCTTCAGTTACACCGGTTTGGCGTATCGCCTGGAGGTGCCGGAACCGGTCGCGGCGGTGATGGGCGGGGCGGTCCTGTGTTACCTGATGGCCGCCACGGCGGTGCTGGCACTGCACACCGTGGTCGACGCTGTTCGAAAACGCTGGGCGGCGGACCTGGACCCCGGGCGAAGACGCGTGCTCAACGCCGCGGGCAGCGCCTTGATGGCGACGCCGCTCGCGGTGCTTGGCTATGGCGCGCTGATCCAGCGCACGGATTTTCGGGTGCGCGAAATCGATGTTCCGCTGCCCGGCCTGCCGCAGGATCTCGATGGATTCCGTCTGCTGCATCTCAGCGATATCCACCTCAGCGCATTCCTCAGCGAGGCCGAGCTGGCCAGGGTGATCGATGCCGCCCGCGAGCTCCGGCCGCACCTGGCGGTAATGACGGGCGACCTCATCTCCGGTCCCGGCGATCCGCTGGATGCCGGCATCCGGCAATTGGCGCGCCTCCAATCCGACGCCGGCATCTTCGGCTGCATGGGCAACCACGAGCGCTATGCCAAAGCAGAGCTTTACACCGCTCAAGCCGGCGCGCGAGCCGGCATTCAATTCCTCCGCAGCCAGTCCCGGCAGCTCCGCTTCGGGACGGCCGTCATCAACCTGGCCGGCGTGGACTACCAGTCCCTCACCGAAAAAAGAAGCTACCTGCGCGGCGCCGAGCGCATGGTGGCGCCGGGCGCTTTCAACATTCTGCTCTCCCACAATCCCGACGTCTTCCCACTAGCGGCCCAACAGGGCTATAATCTCCTGCTTGCGGGACATACGCATGGCGGGCAAGTTACCATCGAGATTTTACAGCAGGGAATCAATCCTGCGCGTTTTTTTACTCCTTTCGTTCACGGCCTGTATCGCTCCGGAGCTGCCGCCGCCTATGTCACCCGCGGAATTGGTACCATCGGGATTCCGGCCCGCATAGGGGCCCCTCCTGAGATATCCGTCTTACGACTGAGAAAGGCATAAGTCCGCGGTCCTGTGCGCTACATCATCTTGAGCGACCTGCACGCCAACTGGGAAGCCCTGGAGGCCGTTGTCCGGGAAACCGACGGCCTCTACGAACGCGCCCTGTGCTGCGGCGACCTGGTCGGCTATGGCGCCGACCCCAATCCGGTGGTGGATTGGGTGCGCGCCAACTGCGCCCTCGTGGTGCGGGGCAACCACGACAAAGCCTGCACCGGGCAGGAAGACCTGGAATGGTTCAACCCCGTGGCCCGCTCCGCGGCGCTGTGGACGCTGGAGAACCTCACCGCCGAAAACGGCGACTACATCCGCGGCCTGCCGCAAGGCCCGCTGGTGGAGGACGCGTTCCAGCTCGTGCACGGCTCCCCTTTCGACGAGGACGAATACGTGCTGGCGGCCGACGAAGCCGGCCAGGCCTTCGGTTACCTGGAGTGCCGGCTGGCGTTTTTCGGCCATACCCACGTGCAGGGCGGCTTCGTGTGGAACCACTCGCGCGTCGAGACCATTCTCTGCACCGCGCGCACCGACCGGCAATTCATGAAGATCGATCCCGATTGCGCGTATCTCATCAACCCCGGGTCGGTCGGCCAGCCGCGCGACGGCAACCCCCGCGCGGGATACGCGCTCTACGATTCGGATGAGCACCTGGTGACCTATTGCCGCACGCCGTACGACGTGGAGGGCGCCCAGCGAAAGATCCGCGATTCGGGCCTGCCGGCGATTCTGGCCGACCGCCTCTCGATGGGGCGGTAAGGCGGTTACTCGCCGCGGCTCAGAGGGTCCGGTCAACGCCGTGATCCTCGCCGGCGTCGACCTCATGGGCGAGCAGTTCTTCGAGCTGCGCCGCCGCGGCATTGAGAACCTCAACTTCGACAACGTGACGTTCCTGCTGAAGGCCGTGGACCAACTGGCCGGCGGCCCTTCCTTCATCGCCTTGCGCAAGCGGCAGCCCAGGCAACGCACGATCGAAGCCGTGGAGGCGCGCACCCGCGCCTACGAGGTCCAGCGCCGCGAGGACACGCGCCAAGCCGAAGCCACCGCCGACACGCGCCTGAAAAGGGCCCAGGCCCGCCTGGATCAGGCTGTGCACGATATCCAGGAGCGCGCTAGTACCTCGACGAGCAAGCCAAGCCGGTCATGATCGCCAACGTGCAGTCCGTCGAAAACCGGCCCTTCCAGGTATCGCACTATCCAAGCGAATTACCGGGTTTTAGTGACATGACGTACGCGCGAGTTCCGCCGTGATAATTATGGTCGACTTTAAACTCTTAACGATTCGATCGCCCTCTTTAAGCTTACGCCGGAACCTCCCGCGGAAAAATACTGGTAAATCCACGTGAGTTTTATATGAAGGCAGCCCGTGTTCTCTATGGCTGAAGATTGCTGAGGGCATTCTCCAAAGTCTGCCGCGTCTGCACGAGCGAGGCGATCTGCGCTTCCAGCCTCCCCCGTTCCGAAAAATCCACGCTCTCGTCATGGGCCGTCTGGAGCTGCGCGATTTGCGCGTCGATCTCGGCAATTCTCCGCTGTAGCTCTGCGATTTGTCCGTCTGGTGTCATTTACTTCCTCCGCTTGTGGGGCACTTTCGATCTGTCTGGAGCTTGGTAAGGGTGTCCTTGTCTTTGCCGGTGGCCGTCTTGAGCTTAGTTGCGATGTCGTCGCAGATTAACTTGTCGAAGTCCGTCTTGGTATCGCTGACGGTCTGCTTGATTGCGCCTACCTCGTCGGTCAGACTGACTTTCTGGGACAACCCATCCAGCAGCTTGCTCAGCGCTTGAATGCGATCCTTGCTCGCTTGCAGCGCCTGCAGCTTTGCCAGGTACGGCCGCGTGGTATCCGCCTCTCCGTAGTAGTCACCTCGCCGGCTGGTATATTCGGACTGCGCATAGTCCCCCAGGTACGTGCGGAATTGCAGCGCCGATTTGCTGCCCTGGCTGATCGACGCCGCCACTTCCGAGAACCGCTCGCTGCGGTCGGCGGTCGCGCTGTTCAGAAGATTTTCGTGCCGGTGCTTCGCTTCGAGCACCGCGTCACGCTGGTAGTACTGCGATTCGATCTGAATCTGCCCATCGATGCGGGATGCGTACTCGTCGAGCAAGGCCTTTGCGCTCTTTGCAAAATCCCTCGCTTTCTGATCGCAGGAGGTCAGGGTCAGGATCAGAGGGAGCAAAATCAGGGGTATTCTTCTCATGTGGATCTCCAGTCCTCAAAATGCGATAGCTGGCAGCGAAACGATTCCGGACAGATAGTACAGGAACTGAGCGATCTGGCTCGGCTTGATTCCCGTTGCGTAGTAGGCCGAGAGCCGCTGGCCGGCCACCTGCAGGGCTTGCTCGTAAGAGCCGTTGTAGATGGCGTTCCGTCGAATCTCGAACCTTCGCCACGCAATCGTTTCCCGGATTGCCGCGACATCCGCCGGTGTCTGATTTTGAGCTGCCACCGCTGCCGCCTGGTACAGCACTCCCAGCAAATTCTCTTTGCGCCGGGTGTCGCCCTCTGCGAGGCTGTCGGACACCAGCCGATCGCTGCTTGATAGCTTGTGCGGGGTGCAAGGCTGGACACAGTCGTCGATTCGCTGCAGCAGGTCCTTGGTGCCGGCAACCAGCTTCATTATGTCTCCCGTTTCGAGTTGAAAACGGGCCCGGATCGCGATGCGTTCCTTTAAGGAATCCGTTTCCGCGGCCAGAACTGAGAGCATCAGTTCATCCTGCGAGGGCATGAGACTGCGCGGATTCACGCTCACAGCCTTGGCGGCCTGGATGGCCGCGGTGGCGGACTTCAGGAGATCGTCCAGTTCCTTTAGCCCGCCTTCGATCTCGTTAACGGCTTTTGAACCCGCCAGGTTATTCAAGCCAGGAATCCCTTGGGCCAGTCCCAGCAGATCGTTCACGTCCGAGATATGCCCTACCGCCTTGTCCAGGAGGCCCGCCGTCACCGACAGTCCACTCTTCCCCGGCTCTTTCTGTTTTCCCCGAACGGCCTTCTTGAGTTCCTCGGCGCTGGCCTCGATCTCATTCTTCCGCTTGGTCAGCTCCTCGCTGAGTGGAGTAATCTGCCGAAGTGTTTTGATAGCTTCCGAAACGTCTCCCAGGGCGTCATATACATTCTTCCATCGGTCGAAGCTGTGGATCTGCAACCGCATTGTATTCAATGACGCTTCGAGCGCCGTATCGAGCTGTTGCCTCTCGATGACCGCCAAGTTGGCATTCTCATTGGCCGTCACCGAATCGCTCACGATCAGCTTCGCGGCGGCGGCCGCGTCCTGGCCTTTTTTGTCCAGCCCCGCGTCGTAGATGACTCTCTGTCCGCAAAGTAGCGAACCGAAGTAAAGGAATGTCCAGATCAGTCGCATTATGTTTATCCGCTCTTTGAATCTGTTCAGTTAGCCTGATGTCAGGTTTAAGGACTCCCCAGGCAATCTTCCTGGCCGGGCGCACGGTACGGCCCAGTAGTCCACTCACCATAGACGGACGCAGCACCCTTCCGCGAAACGAAGGCGCGGTTCCATTTGCCGGGAATTGTCAGGATGCTTTTTTCCTTGCCTATTTCCTTAAGCGCAAAATCAGCACCGAAAGGGCCAAAAAAACACGAGGCTGGAAGCAGTACGGAGTGGTTCAAATTTCGGCCGTCTATCCCCCGGCGCCCAAGAGGACAGCGACGTTCGGCGGTGAGTTGAACTTGGCGAGCCTCGGAGCACTCCCTGGTCCGGCCCGCCCTCAACCTAAATTCATCCTCGCCAGCAAGTCGCGATAGCGCGGGTCGGAGCGGTAAGGGGCAAAACAAGGCTCCGCGTCCATACGCGTCAAGTAAGGATCGCGCTCTGCCAGGCCAGCCTCCAGATACTCGAACATACGGTCCCCTTGACCGATAGCAGCATGGTAGAAGCCAAAGCACGTTGGTATGACATAGCGTTTCAAACTTCGCTCCCGGACTTCCTCCATTAGCTTTTCCGCGCGGCCCGGATTGCCGGATCGTACATATGCAGCGGCCAGCATGCCAGTCCCCTGAACAAAGGAGGGCGAAAGCCGCAGGGTGGTTTCCAGGCTGGCAATCGACTGCTCCACGCAGCCCTTCTGATATAGGGCCAGACCCATGGCGAAATGAACCAGCCAGTAGTCGGGATAGAGATCCACCGCCCGCGCGGCGTGCTCGATCGCATCGTCATACTGGCCCTTGCAATAGTAAGCAAACGCCAGGGCGAAGTGGACCATCATGGACAACGGATCCGTTTCGAGCGCCCGCCGGTACTGCGCCACCGCTTCATCGAACCGCCCCAGCGGTGTCAGGAAATACAGTCCGTGTTGCACGCGAACCAGCGGCGGGACCGGCTCCGCCGCCATCGCTGCCTGGAAGTGACGCTCCGCCGATTTCCAATCGAACTCCACCGCGCCGGCCACCAGTCCCAATACGCTGTGCGCCACGCTCAGCGTCGGGTCGATCTCCAGCGCGCTCTGCGCCGCAGCCTTGGCCAGCGGCGCCATCTCCACCATGCGATCGATGCCGAGCGCGCCCAAGCCGAAATAGAATGTCGCCAGCCCGCCGTGCGCCGGAGCATAGCCCGGATCGTGCCGCAGCGCCTGCTCGAATGACTCCTTCGCTCTCGCCAGGCTGTCCGCCGTGTAGCGCTGAAACCAGTAGAGTCCTTTGAAGTAGCTCTGAAACGCCTCGGCATTCCCAGTCTGCCGCCGAGGGGCGGCCAGTTTCACCTGCAAGGCATTCGCAATCGCCAGCGAGATTTCGTCCTGGATGGCGAAAATATCGGTCATCTCGCGGTCGTAGCGGTCCGACCAGAGATGCGATTCATCGGCTAACCGGATGAGCTGGGCAGTGACTCGAATGCGATTGCCCGCCCTGCGTACGCTGCCCTCCAGAACCGTTGCGACTTTCAGCCGCTGACCGATCGTGCGCAGATCCTGCTCCCTGCCGCGAAAGGCAAACGCCGACGTGCGGGCGATCACTCGCAGCTCCGGCACCTTGGTCAGTGCGTTGATGATCTCTTCGGCCAGCCCGTCGCCGAAGTACTCGTTTTCCTTATCGGCGCTCAGGTTGACAAAGGGCAGCACGGCGATCGACCCGGTATCTTCCCTGCTGTCCAAAAAAGTCGCCTCCGGGAAAGTCGCGTCCGGCAACGCCTCCGCCAGCGCCCGCTTCACTTCCCGCATCGTCTGGAAGCGTTCGAGCGGATCCTTGCGCAGACACCGCGCCACGTGCTGCTCCATCCAGCCCGGAATCGACGCTTGGATCTCGCGCAATGGCCGCGGTTCCGCGTGCAGGATGGCGGCCAGGGTCGACATCCACGTGTCGCCTCGGAATGCCCGTTGCCCGGACAGCATCTCGTACAGCACCAGCCCGAAGGAGAAGATGTCGGACCGCGCGTCCACCGTCCGCCCTTCCGCCTGCTCGGGCGACATGTAGGCGGCCGTGCCCACAATCGCCCCGGGCATCGTGCGCAGGGTCGCAGTCTCGCCCGCGGGCGGCGCCGCCTCGATGAATTGCGCCAGTCCGAAATCCAGCAGCTTGGCCCGGCCATCCTGCGTGATCATAATGTTGCCCGGCTTCAGATCGCGGTGGACGATGCCGGACGAGTGCGCCGCCCCCAGCGCATCCGCGATCTCCGAGGCATACTTCATCGCGTCCTTCAGCGGCAGGCCCCCGCCGCTGTTCACCTGCTCCAGCGTTCTCCCGGGAACATACTCCATCGCGATGAAGCAGACGCCGTCCTCCTCGGAGATCTCATGGATCGTGACGATGTTGGGGTGGTTCAGACTGGCCGCGGCCCGGGCTTCCCGCAGGAGTCGCCGCTTCCGGTCGGCATCGGCGACCTTCTCCGCCGGCAGCACCTTCAAAGCGACGACCCGGTTCAGGCGCGTGTCGCGTGCCTGGTACACTTCGCCCATCCCTCCAGTCCCCAGCAGGGCCAGGATCTCGTACGCGCCGATGCGAACGCCAGTGGAAAGGGGCATGAAGCTTCCACCGATTCTAACCCGATCGCGCAGCCTGAAAAGCTTCCTCCCACCCGGCCGGTATGTAAGGTGACTGATACAGCCAAGACTGTAATCGGCCAAGGAGTAACCGATGGCAATGAAAAGTCTCGACCTGAAAGGGCTCGCCTGCCCGCAGCCCTCGCTCGAGATGACGGTGGAAGCCCTCTCGATGAAGCCCGGCGGCATGACGAAGAGGGCAACGTCGCCAACACCTACTTCCAGGCGCCCAAGCTGCGAGGCTTCTACGCCGCTGTACAGCGGCTATGACACGGGGCGGGATGCTTCGGGCACTTCCGCAGGCCGCCACATGCGTGTGGGCGGCGGGATACTTCCCCACTCACCTGGTGGCTAAGACCAAATGTGTGCCGGAGACGGCCGAACCCGGCGCGGCGTCCCGATTGGGGAGTGACGGCATCCTGCTGGGAACGACGGTGGCAATTTCCGGGGCTGGGGCGGATCCCGGCCAGGGGTATTACAATTCCCGTGCGGCGGCATTCTTGATGACCGTGCTCAACGTGCGGCTGGGATGGTGGCTGGGCAACCCGGCCGGACTCAAGGCCTCTGCGAGCCACTTTCGGCCTCGACTACACGCTGGCCGAGTTGTTCGGAACCACCACCTTCCGAGAGCGCTTTCGTCAACCTCTCGGTGCCGCTACATCATCGTGTGCGACGCGGAACAGGATCAAGATCTGGCCTTCGGTGGTATTTCGACGGCCATCCGCATGTGCCGCACCGACTTCGGGGCGGAGATCCGGATCGACCTTTCGCAGATCGAGCGCAAGCCGGATAACAAGCCGGAAAACTTCTCCGGGTGCCATTATGCGATCGGCGCCATCGGCTATGCGGAGGGCACGACGGGCACGCTGGTTTATCTGAAGTCGTCCCTGACCGGAGACGAGCCGGCGGATGTGCTGGGATACCACAACCAGGTGCCGCTGTTCCCGCACGAATCGACGGCGGACCAATGGTCCGACGAGTCGCAGTTCGAGAGTTACCGCGCACTGGGTTACCATATCGCCAACGAGGCACTGGCGCCGATCGGCAAGGCGGCGTCGCGGCACGATTTCTTCGGACCCTGAAGAAATGCTGGGCAGCAACGAAGCCTCCGCCTACGCTATGATTTCCAGGGATGCGACAACTACTGGTTCCCTTCGCGTTGGCATTTCTGATTCTGCAGGCCCAGCCCGCGGATCGGCTCGCCCTCACCATCGACAACATCATGCGCGGGCCGGGGCTCGTGGGATACGAGCCGGCGCAGGTGCGCTGGTCGGGCGACAGCCAGCGGATCTACTTCCAGTGGAAGCAGGCGTCTGAAAAGGAAGACGCGCCGCTCGCCACCTACGTCGTGGGCCACGACGGCTCGGGCCTGCGGAGGCTCTCCGACGACGAGGCGAAATCGGCCCCGCCCGCGGCCGGCGATACCTCCAGGGACAAGGGCCTGAGCGTCTACGCGCGCGATGGCGATATCTTCGTCTACGACAACCGCAAGGGGGGGACGCAGCAGGTCACCCGGACCACCGACCCGGAGTTGAATCCCCGCTTCCTCGCGGACGGAAGACGGATCGCCTTCACGCGCGCCAACAACCTCTACGCGATGTCGCTCGATACCGGCATGCTGGTGCAGATGACCGACATCCGGACGCCGCCCGTCCCCGGTGCTCCCGGCGCTGCTGCCGCGATTGGCGGACGAGGCGGCCGCGGGGGCGCTCCGCCACCCACCACCGACGAGCCGCCCAAAGGAACCGACAGCCAGGAATACCTCAAGAAGGAACAGAAGGACCTTCTGGAAGCCATCCGCGAACGGGTGGCCCGGCGCGAGGAGGACGACGCCAAACGGAAGAAGGACAATCCGCGCAAGCCGTATACCTTGCAGGCGCGGCAGACGGTCGCGGCGCTGCAACTTTCGCCGGACGAGAAGTACGTCGTCGCGACCATGATCGATGCCGCGGCCAACGCCAAGAACACGGTGGTCCCGAACTATGTCACGGAGTCGGCCTACACCGAAGACATCCCGGGACGGGCCAACGTGGGCGACACCCAGGCGCACACGCGGCTGGCCCTGATCGATGCCACGTCGGGCGAGGTCAAGTGGGTGGACCACGGGCAGAGGATCTCGCCGCCGGCCGTCGCCCGCGATGGCGGCGCACCCTCCGTGCGGGCCCCCGCGCCCCAGGAGCGCGACGTCCAGCTCTCCGAGCCGGTCTGGTCGGAAGACGGGACCAGGGCCGTGCTCCGGGCGAGGGCCGCGGACAACAAAGACCGCTGGATTCTGGCGCTCGACCCCGCGACAGGCAAGACCCGGGTGCTGGCCAGCGACCACGACAACGCGTGGGTGGCCGGCCCCGGCGCGAACACGCTTGGCTGGATGAAGGACGACCGCGAGGTCTTCTTCCAATCCGAGCGCACGGGCTGGTCGCACCTGTATGCCGTGCCCTTCGATGGCGGCGAGCCGCGGGCACTGACTTCGGGCAACTGGGAGGTGCTGAACGTCAGGCAATCGAGCGACAAGTCGCGCTTCTACCTCACCGCCAGCAAGGACTCGCTTTACGAGCAGCAGCTTTACGAAATGAGCGCGGACGGCGGACCGCTCACCCGTTTGACGGCGGCGCCGGGCAAGCACGCGGCCATCCCCTCGCCCGACGACCAGTGGATCGCGGACGTCTACTCCTACACCAACAAGCCGCCCGAGCTGTACGTGCAGGCGAACCGTGCGCGGGCCGAGAGCACCAAGCTGACCGCATCGCCCTCGCCCGATTTCGAAAAGTATCCGTGGCTCGACGTGCCCATTGTGACCTTCACGGCGCGCGACGGGGCCAAGGTTCCGGCGCGCCTGTTCAAACCGGCCAACGCGCGGTCCGGCGGACCGGGGGTGGTCTTCGTGCACGGCTCGGGCTACCTGCAGAACGTGGACCGCAAGTGGTCCACCTACTATCACGAGTACCTGTTCGCGCACGTGCTGATGGAGCGCGGCTTCACCGTGATCGACGTAGACTACCGCGGCTCGGCGGGATACGGCCGCGACTGGCGCACCGCGGTCTACGAGCACATGGGCGGCAAGGATCTCGACGACATCGTGGACGCGGCCAAGTACCTGGCGTCGGACCAGGGCGTGAACCCGAAGAAGATCGGGCTCTACGGCGGCAGCTATGGCGGGTTCATCACCCTGATGGCCATGTTCACGCAGGCGGACGTCTTCGCGGCGGGCGCGGCTCTGCGGCCGGTCTCGGATTGGGCGTTGTACAATCACGGCTACACCTCGGACATTCTGAACCTTCCGCAGAGCGATGCGGAAGCCTACCGCAAGTCCTCGCCGATCTTCTTCGCGGAGGGCCTGAAGGGCGCGCTGCTGATCTGCCACGGCATGGTGGATACCAACGTGGAGTTCCAGGACACCGTGCGGCTGGTGCAGCGGCTCATCGAGCTGCGCAAGGAAAACTGGCAGCTCGCGGTGTATCCTGTGGAGAACCACGGATTCGTCGAGGCCAGCAGTTGGGCCGACGAATACAAACGCATCCTGGCGCTGTTCGAGAAGAACCTGACGTGACACCAGGCACCAAGTTCGGGCACCACGAAATCATCGCGCCGCTGGGCGCGGGCGGCATGGGCGAAGTGTACCGCGCCCGCGACACGCGGCTCGACCGCGACGTCGCCATCAAGGTCCTGCCCGCGCGCCTGGCGCAGGATGCCGAGCGGCTGGCGCGCTTCGAGCGCGAGGCCAAGGTGCTGGCGGCGCTGAACCATCCCAACATCGCGCAGATCTACGGGCTCGAAGAGGGCGCGCTCATCATGGAGCTGGTCGAGGGCTCGAACCTCGCCGGCCCGCTGGATCGCCAGACCGCGGTCCACTACGCGCGGCAGATCGCCGACGCCCTGGAAGCGGCGCACGAGAAGGGCATCGTGCACCGCGACCTCAAGCCGGCCAACATCATGATCACTCCCGCGGGCGTGGTCAAGGTGCTGGACTTCGGACTGGCCGCGATCACCGCGCCGTCGTCCCAATCCACTGCCGACGCGGCCAACTCGCCGACCCTCACAATGGCCGCCACGCAGGCCGGCGTGATCCTGGGCACGGCCGCGTACATGAGTCCCGAGCAGGCCGCGGGCAAGCCGGTGGACCGGCGCGCCGACATCTGGGCGTTCGGCGTGGTGCTGTGGGAGATGCTGACCGGCCGCCAGTTGTTCAGCGGCGAGACCGTCTCGCACACTCTGGCCGATGTGCTCAAGGGCGAAATCGATCTCGGCCGGCTGCCCCGCGATACGCCACCCGCGCTGCGGACGCTGGTGAAACGCTGCCTCGACCGCGACGTCCGCAAGCGCCTCCGCGACATCGGAGAGGCGCGGGTCGCTCTCGAAGACGGTGCCGCAGCCGAGGCGCCACCCCCGTCAGCGGGACGCCCGATCGCGTGGATGGCCGCGGCCGCAGTGGCAACGCTCGTCGCGTTCGCGGTATCTTTCGTGCACTTCCGCGAGACTCCGCCGGCGGCCCCGGTGATCCGAAGCTTCCTCCCGCCGCCCGAGGGCACCGTTTACCACATCGGCCCGGGGCTTGGACGGGCGGGCGTCGCCGCTCTTTCTCCGGACGGAAGCCGTATCGCTTTCGCGGCCCGCTCAGGCGACGGCAAGACCGCCCTTTGGGTCCGCCCGCTGGATGGCTTGAGCGGCCAGCCTCTCGCCGGAACAGAGGGCGCCATTCACCCCTTCTGGTCGCCCGACAGCCGCTACATCGGGTTCTTCGCCGGCGGCAAGCTCAAAAAGATCGACGCGTCGGGAGGGCCTGCGTTCTCCCTGTGCGATGCCCTCCAACCCCGCGGCGGAAGCTGGAGCCGCGAAGGCGTCATCGTCTTCACACCCAACGCCATCGGATTGCATCGCGTCTCCGCCTCGGGCGGCGCCTCGACGCCGCTGCCCAACGGCGCGGCGGACGGCGAAAGCAAAGGACGTTTCCCCTGGTTCCTCCCCGACGGCCGGCATTTCCTCTTTACCGCCGGGGATGAAGCCGGTGGCGGGCGCACGCGGCTGTCCATTCGAGTCGGATCGATCGGCCCCCGCGCGGGTGGTCCCTCGAAACCGTTGATCGAGGAAAACTCCAACGCGGTGTATGCGCAGGGCTACCTGCTCTACCTCCGGGAAGACAACCTGATGGCCCAGCCGTTCGATACGGCCTCCCTGACTATGACCGGCGAACCTGTGCCGGTGGCCGAAGATATCCGCAGTGTCGGGCTCAACCGCCGCGGCGTGTTCTCGGTGTCCGGCAACGGCCTGCTGGTTTACCAGACCGGCGCGGGGGCCGGCCCCGGGACCCTGACCTGGTTCGACCGTTCCGGCAAGCCCGTGGGCACACTTGGCGATCCGGGTTCTTACGGCCGGCCTCATCTGTCGCCGGACCGGAAGACGCTGGCGGTCGACATGCAAGACCCCGCCACCACCAAGTGGGACCTGTGGATGTTTGACGTCGACCGACAGATTCGCAGCCGGTTCACTTTTCTGTCACAGCCCCCACGCGAGGGAAGCAGAGGACCAAGTGCGTCCTCGGCGGCGATCTGGTCACCCGATGGCAAAACAGTGGTCTTCGACGCGAGCGGCAGCCTCAACCAGAGAGCAGCGAACGGAAGCGGGCCCGAAGCCCTGGTCTATCGCGGCGATCGCAGCGTGACTCCCACGAGCTGGTCTCCCGACGGGCGGTTCATCCTGTTCAATGCGCCGGGTGACGTTCGTGATCCCAACGCGCGGGAGGCCATCTGGGTGCTGCCGATGGCGCCCGAGCACGAGGGTGCCGAGCGAAAACCGTTCCGCTTCCTGCCCAAGGGTGTTAACGATGTCGACGGGCAGTTCTCCCCGGACGGCCGCTTCGTGGCGTACCAGTCGTATGAATCGGGGCGCAACGAGGTCTCGGTGGCTTCCTTCAACGGCCGCGAGGGAGATCCCGCCGGCCGGTGGCGCATCTCGGTGACAGGCGGCGGCGCGTCCCGGTGGCGGCAGGACGGCAAGGAGATCTTCTTCGGCTCGGCGGGTGGGGTTCTAATGGCTGCGGAGGTGTTCATCAAGGGTGATTCCCTCCAGGTCGGAGTNNGCGGATATGAGGTGTCCGCCGACGGACAGCGATTCCTGATGCCGACCCTGGCGCAGCGGCCCGACATCGCACCGCTGACCCTGGTACAGAACTGGGTGCATCTGGTTACTCCGACCGCAGTGCGCTGAGGGCGTCGCTTGAGGCCGCACGACGAGCGGGCCCGAGCATCGCTGCGAGCGCTGCCACGGCGAGCAGCAGGGCGGACCCGGCATACATCAACGGGTTGGCCGTATCGAGGTGCACCGGAGTGAAGCGAAACGCCTCGGCCGTGGCCGCGGCGGCCGCGAGCGAGAACCACAGGCCTACCGCCAGTCCTTGCATTACCGGCTTTCCTCCCGAGGCCAGGATTTCGCGCATGATGTCGAGCCTTTGTGCGCCGAGCGCCACGCGGATTCCCAAGTCCTTGGTGCGCTGCGTGACGGTGAATGCCACCGCGCCGTAGATCCCGGTGACCGCCAGCACGAAGGCGGTCGCGCCGAGGATCAGGACCAGCTCGACCACGCGCCAGACGTCGGCGCCAGCGTCATCGATGAAGGCTTGCAGGGATCGCGGCGCGACTTTGAGATCGGGATTTACGTTGGCGATGAGGGTGCGGACGGCGTCGGCGTAGGCTTCCGCGGGGCGGTCGAAGCGGATGAGGAGGTTGGTTCCCCAGGGGTCCAGTCCTCCGGCGGTGTAGGCCATGGGGACGCCGGAAACACTGCTGGCGCCGGTGATATCGCGGGCCACTCCGATGATTTCGATGGTGGGGCCTTGGGCGATCGCCAGGGTTTTGCCGAGTGGGTCTCCGCGGAGATTGAAGACGCGGAGGAAGCTCTCGGAGACGAGGGCGGGGGTGGGGGCGGTGGCGAATTCGCCGGCGGCACCGCGGTCGCGGAATTCGCGGCCGGCTACCAGTGGGATGTCCATGGTGCGGAAGTAGGCGGGCGAGGCCAACTGCACGTCGACGGGATGCGCCGCGTCATCGCCTTGCCCGGCCAGGGTGACTTTCACGATATTGGGGAGCACCAGCGGCACGATGCCGTCGTAAGTGACAGACTGGACTCCGGGAAGGGATGCAAGCGGTTCGGCGATGCGGCGGTAGAGACTCCGCGCCAACGCAGCCGTGGTGCGGACGGGGAAGCGCAGGGGGACTACCAGGATCCGGCGCGTGGGGAAGCTGTGTTCGGTGTGAAACATCTTCCAGTGGGCCTGTCCGAAAAATGCGGCAGTCACCAGCAGCACCAGGCTCATGGCGACCTGCGCGCCGACCAGCAGTCCGTGCATCCCGGCGCCCGCGGCGGCCCTGCCGAGGACGCTGCCGCATCCTTTGAGACACGCGGTGAGATCCACTTTGAGCGATTCGACGGCAGGCGCGACGCCGGAGAGAAGACCGGCGACCAGCACCACGCCGCCGATGTAGGCGAAGATGAGCCAGTCGGGAGCGAGGGGGAAATCGGGCGGCTGCTTGGCGAGGTATTGGAAGAGCGCAGCGGGCACGCGGTAGGACATCCAGACGCTGGCCGCTCCGGCCAAGCCAGCGATGAGGAAGCTCTCGGTGAGGAGCATGCGGAGCAAGCGCACGCGGGCCGCTCCGAGCGACAGGCGCACGGCGATCTCTCTTTGCCGCGCCACGGCGCGCGAGAGCAGCAGGGTGGTGACGTTGGCGCAGGTGATGAGCAGCACCAGGCTCATGGCGATCATGGTGAAGGCCAGCAGCCACCAGGCGTCGGCTCCGCGCCCGCGCGCGTCGAGTTGCGAGATCATAGAGCCGTTGGTCACGGTGAGGGTGGTGCGGCGTCCCGGGTTGAGGCGATCCTGCTGGCGGGCGATGATGGCCAACTCGGCCTCCGCGGTGAAGCGCGAAACACCCGGCGCCAGGCGCCCGTTCAGGACCAGCCAGGAAGCATCCGGGGTCTGGAAGCGGTTCAGCTCGGGCTCCAGCAGCGGTTGCGCGGTGTAGGGAATCCAGAGGGCGGCGCGATTGATGCGGCCGTAGAATCCGGCGGGTGCGATGCCGACCACTGTGAAGGCCTGCTCGTTGAGCTGGATTACTTTGCCGACCAGGTGCGGGTCGGCGCCCAGGCGGTCGCGCCACAATTCTTCGCTGACTATCGCGACGGGCGCCTGGCCGGGAACACTGCATTCGTCGGGACGAAAGAGTCTGCCGCGGCGCGGGCGATCAAGACCATAGACCGCAAAGAAATTGCAGGAGACCAGCAGGGCACGAGTGCCCGGGTCGTTCTTTTCGAGCGAGACAGAGGCGAAGCTCCAGGCGGAAATGTTGGTGAGGGCGTGGGTGCGGCTGGTATAGGCGAGATAGTCCTGGTGAGAGACTTCGCCGAACCAGGAGCGCCCGCCGCCCAGGTATTTGGACACGATCGCGACAAAACTGCCGGGATCGCGGTCCACGCGGGCACGAAGGGCGATGGCGTTGATCAGGGTGAAGACGCTGACGTTCATGCCGATGCCGATGGTGAGGGTGAGGACCAGGACCGCCGAGAGGGCCAGGTTCTTGCGGATGAGGCGGAGGCCGTAGCGCACGTCTTCGAAGATGGTTTCGAGCCAGTAGAGCGCGTTGCCGCGGTCTTCGGTGGGCAGCCAGGTGGGGGACATGGATTGGAATTCGGGGATGGTAAGGTCGGGGCCAGAGCGCCTGGCAGGCGAAACCGCCTGCCCCACCAGCCCCACTTCTGTATACAGACCGAGGGAGATGACTTCGGGTTCGCGCTCTTCCTCATAGGTGAGCGGCCGGGTGGCCCAGGCCTTTTGCCGCATCTTGCGCAGGCGCCACCAGGCAGCTACTTGGAACGTGAAGACCGAGAGGAAGGCGCGCGGCTCACCAGCGCTATAGAGGTACAACTGGCCGATCACCGCCAGCGCGAGGAGGGACCACGCGTAGGGCCCCAGTGTCTGGAGCAGGTTGCGTTTGCCGGGAAGATAGGAGCAAGTGAAGGGCAGCTTGTTCCAGGGCACAAACAGCACTTCGAACACGGCGAGGGCCAGGGTGAATCCGAGGGCGCCGGCGGCCACGGCGCGCACGGGTCCCAACACGGCGGCGGCGAGGGGCAGCGTGCAGAGGAAGACCGGTGCGATTCCGCAGCAGACGACGAATCGCGGCACGGCACGCATCCACAGGGCGCGGCCCTCGCGTTCTGTCATTTGAAAGATCCAGTTGGCGCGAAGCTCCAGGGGCAGAGAGAACAGGTAGCGCAGCCCGACGGTGACGAAGATGGCGGCGCAGACGGGCCCGAGGACCACCAGGAAGCGGGCGGAAGCCGAGGAGGCATGCAGCCCTTGCGTGGATAGGGAGGCGCCCTTCAGCAGGAAGCCCAGCGCAATTCCCAAATACGCCAGAAGCACCAGGCGGTGGCCGCGGCTGCGCTGGAGCGACTTCCAGATGAAGGTGAAGGCGGCCTGTTCACGCGGATCGCGGATGAAGCGGTCGAAAAGAGACACAGGCAGGAATGCCTGTGCTACTGGTGGCACAGGCATTCTTGCCTGTGTTGGCTTCTGCGTAGATTCGAGCAGCAGTCGGCGGTAGCGATGGTAGCTCAGCAGGTAGGAGAGCACGGCAATCGCGGGCGTCCACTCGAGGGCGAGGAGAGCGGTGCGCGGTGCGGCATCCGGCGCTCCCGCGAGCGCGGCCCACAATCCGAGAAACCAATTGGGCGGCCACCATTCCGGCGGAAGCAACCGTTTGCCGAGAGAGGGCAGCACCCCGAGGGTGAGGACGAAGACGAGCCCCTGCACGGTGGTGGAGATTCGCGCAAACCAGTTCGCGGGAAGGAGGTTCAACAGGATTCCCTGCAGACCGGCCAGAGCGAAGAACACGGACAGGCACGCGCCGCCGATGGCGCAGAAGGTGGCCAGCGCGTTGGACGCAAACGGTAGAGCCTGGCCTGCCTGCCCGGAGCTGACGATGCCGAACAGCACGGCGGTGGGGACGGCGAGTGTGAGGGCCAGGCCGGCTATCAGGATGAGGAGCGCGAGGAACTTGGCGGTGAAAATCTGGCGGGGGCGGACGGGCAGGGATGCCAGCGCGAGGTAATCGCGCCGGCTGGGGAAGAGCGACTGCCACTCGACGGCGGTGAGCAGCGCGGTGATCCACATGGCGATGGCGACGAATGTGCCGACATCGTCGCGCAGGCCCTGGTGGTAATGCGGCGACGACAGCAGGTAGCGGTATCGCTGCCAGTAGGATGGGAACATCAGCGTACCGACGGAGACCAGGGCGGCGAAGGATCTGATCGCCACCGCCTGCCACTCGCCCTGGGCGGCGAACATTTCGCTGTCGAAGGAGCAGCCGAGAAAGTGGCGCACGAGCTCGAAGCCGGCGGAGTGCGTTTCATCGAGCGTTTGCTGCAGCCAGGCTCGGATGCGGTCTCTCATATGGCCACGACCTCGAGGATGCGCTGCGCGACGGCGTCGGTGTCCTCGGCCTCGGTCAGTTGCGAGAAGACTCCTTCGAGCGAAGACTCGGACATCATCTCGCGCAAGCGAGCCACTGAGTCATGCGCCACGACTTGCCCTTTGCGCAGGATCAGTACGCGGTTGCAGACCTTCTCGACCACCTCCAGGACATGCGAGCTGTAGAGCACCATTTTTTGCTTTTCGGCCAGCGCCTTCAGCAGGCTGCGCAGGATCATGGCGGCATTCACGTCGAGGCCGGAGAAGGGCTCGTCGAGGATGAGGAGTTCGGGGTCGTGGAGCAGGGCGGCGGAGAGCAGGATTTTTTGGCGCATTCCCTTGGAATAAGAAGCGAGCGACGAGTGGCGGTCCTCCCAGAGGCCGAACAGGCGGAGAAGCTCGTCCATTTTGGGTTCGAGGGCGCGGCGGCGCAGTCCACGCAGCCTGCCGACCAGTTGGAGATACTCGCGGCCGCTGAGGTGCGGATAGAGATGCGGCTCTTCGGGGACGTATCCGATGCGGCGCTGGTAGGCGAGCAGGTCTTCGCGGACGGCTTTTCCGTGAAAAACGTCGTGGCCGTGGAAGTAGATGTGCCCGGAGGATGGCTCGAGCAGGCCGGTGAGCATTTTGACGGTGGTGCTTTTGCCGGCGCCGTTGGGTCCGAGGTAGCCGAGGATTTCGCCGGGCTGGATGGAGAAGCTCACGCGGTCGACGACCGGGATGCCGGTGTAGGTCTTGGTCAAGAGGCGGACTTCGAGCATGGGCGTTGGACACCGGGGGCGGCGGTGTTGTTCCGAGGGGGCCGGGAGGCGCAAGTTTAGCGGCTGTGTCAGTTTATTTTTCATGACGCTTTAACCCCTTCTGTTTCTATGGGCTGCGGCGATGGGTCGAAATCGGGAGGCGCAAATTCGGGGTCGTTTTTACAATTTGCGCCTCCCGAAAACCGGGGTTGGGGGTTGGGAGCTGGAGTTGATGGCAGGGCGGGGCCATACAGGTGCGCCCCGGAAGTTGCGAGAATGGGTGGGAACACTTATAGCCGGGGTCGGCAGGCGGAAGCTGGGCTTTATGAAACGCATCGCGCGCATTTTGACATTCACTGCGATGATCCCGGCCATCAGCCTCGTGATCCCCTCGCAAACTCGCGGGCAGCGGCAGACCGAAGGAAGGACTCCACTGACCTTCGAGACGGTGTCAGTCAAACCGAGCGAACCGGGCGCGTGGCCGGCTCGCCAGATGAAGATCCTCCCAGGCGGGCAGACGTATGTTGTCAGGAACTGGCCGGCGCAGTTCATGATCAAGGTTGTGTACAACCTCATTGACGATCAGATATCCGGAGGGCCGCGCCCAGCGTGCAGTTTTCGACCGGCTCTCGAAATTCCTCGAACTCGCGGGAGATGCGTATTTCCTGTATCAAACGTCGTTACCCGGACGGTAACCGGAAGAAACACAGCAGTGGCGCTGAAAGATCCGTTCTCGGATGTGGCAAACCGCTATCTTTCTTCAAACAATACCCCGTATCGGGACAGACCTCGCACTTTCGACGCGTTATCGAAGAACCTGATGGCTTGGTTCACGGCAAATCCGACCGCCTCGTTCGAGACGGCATCTACGCTTTCCGATAATGATACCGGCGATACCGGCGCTACCATGGATCACGAGGAGAGAAACTTGCCGCGTGGGATAAGTCGTGCCCATGATCCCGCTAGCCGCGCCCCTCAAGGCCAGCAGGCGCCAAAGTTCCATCGGGTGGGAGCCAATCGAAAGCTCTGCGCGGGACTTTCGGAAGCCTCCTTTGGACCAAATTCTGTTTTGCCGATCCTACATGGGACAGTCCGTATAATGGAAGAGGCCATGGGCTATGAAAAAGATCGAATGATTCAGGAGGAGGAGCAGGGATGGTGCTTTCGCGAAGGCAATGTGTGCGATCGTTGCATCTCCGATCCGTACCTTCGCGATATGGTCCGGACCCGGGCGAGCGAACTCGATTGCAGTTTCTGTGGGAGGTCGAGCCGGAAAACCCCAATCAGCATCCCCTTCAATGACGTGATGGAAGTAATCGGAGGCGCGGTTTCGCAGTACTTTGACCGCGCCGTGAATTGCCTGGGCTACTGCAGCGCAGAAGGTGGCTATCTCGGGACGACTTATGATTCGTGGGACCTTGTACACGATGACCTGATTCCTGCGCCCAGCGAAAACGAGGAAGTCCTAAACGCTGTCGTCGAATCGTTGGGTGATGAACTATGGTGTGATCGGAATCCATACTCCTTGACCGGAGTCGAGCGCTACAACAGCAGTTGGGAAGAGTTCTGCGACACCGTTAAGCATTCGGTTCGCTATTTCTTTGGTTCTCAGGAAGTCCCGGATCAGTACTCTGAAACGATACCCGTACCGGAGATGCTCGACGAGCTTCGCGGCATCATCAACGAAGCCGGCCTCATCTCGAGCTTACCGGCCCGCACTCAGTTCTTTAGAGCCCGGGCCCATCCGCCACCGGACCCGAAAAAAGCGTCCCGATGAGCGCGGGACGGTCCTTTCGGAGCGTCTCTGAGGGCAGAAACTTTGCGACTCGAAGCGTGGCCGACTGCCAGTCGGCCAGCAGGCTGCCAGCCTGCCCCACAAAAGCGCGCTTAGAAATCAGTGGGTTGTCCAAGGGTTTCCGGAGAGTCAATCGCCTAACGAGGGGCGCCGATTGCACGTCTATCCAGCATGCTGCTGCAAGAGGTTCGACACGGGGCTCGAGCTCTTCTGCGAGTTCCCAGCCTGACCGCGATCTCCATCCTGACGGTGGCGCTGGGGGTGGGCGCCGGCACTTCGCTCTTCAGCGTCGTCAAGGCCGTCCTGCTCAATCCGCTGCCGTACGCCGAGCCTGATCGGCTCGCCTGGCTGGCGGAAGTGAACGAGAAGGGCCGCGAGACGCAGGTGGCCTACCAGAACTTCCTCGACTGGCGCGAGCAGAGCCACAGCTT
>OMOG01000124.1:2939-22738 GCA_900290305.1 Candidatus Sulfopaludibacter sp. SbA4 | reverse complement strand
ATTCGAAGCGCTGGAAGCCGAGGGCTAATCAAATGGATATGTTTTAATGAAACGATATACTAGGGACCGGGGGCTGGCAAGAAACAGGGGTTGGGGGTTAGGGTTGTGAATCGGATCTTGATCTTAGCGCTCGTGCTGATCGGCGGGTTGGCGGCAGGCGCCCAGACTCGAGTTGCACCTGCCAGCTTGATTGCGGTCGCCGGACAAGCGACTGCGAACTCACACGCGTATGAGTATCTGGAAGAACTGTGCGACGGCATCGGCGGACGGGTGACGGGCTCGCCCGAAGAACAACGGGCCAGGCAGTGGGCGGTGAACAAAATGAAGGCCATCGGTCTTCAGAATGTGCACGAGGAACGCTGGCAAATGGCGCGGGGTTGGAGGCGGATTTCCGCCCAGGCAGAGATGCGTTCTCCGAGCCATCAGTATTTGACGGTGGCCTCTTTGGGCTGGGCCGGCTCGACTCGCGACGGTGGAGAAGAGGCCGAAGCGGTCGCGGTCAACCGCAACGAGTTGGTGGAGGAGCAGAAGCACGCGGCACAGTGGCGGGGGAAGATCCTGTTTCTGGTATCGAAGGGAAAGCCGCGCCCGTCGTTCGAAATCTACGCGCTGATGGGGCCATTTTTCCAATCGGCGCACGATGCCGGCGCGGTTGCGGTGATTGACGGCGATGGCACCACGGAAACGCAAGGGATGAATCTGACGCACATCGATCCGGCGGATTTTGCGGGAGGCTACTACGAGATCCCGGTGGTGAGGATGGCGGCGGATCATCGCGCCATCCTCGAGAGGCTGCTCGACCGCAAGCAGACGCTGCGCGTCTGGATCGAAGTTCGGAACTCTGCCAGCGGTCCGGTGGACTCCGCCAACGTGGTGGGCGAAATCCCCGGCTCGCAGCATCCGGACGAGATTGTGGTGCTGGGCGCACACCTGGATTCGTGGGACCTGGGACAAGGCGCCACCGATGACGGATTCGGCTCAGTGGCGGTCCTGGCCGCGGCGGAGGCGATTGCCCATTCGGGTTTCCGGCCCATCCGCACCATCCGGTTTGTGCTCTTCACGGGTGAGGAACAGGGAGTGAAGGGATCTCTGGCGTATATGAAGGCGCACCAGAAGGAGATTCCGAATCACGTGGCCGCCGTGGTCGCCGATATGGGCGATGGGCCGCCGACCGGCTTCTGGCTGAACGGGCGGGACGACCTGATCGCCCTGATCGAAGAAGTCTCTTCGGCCGCGGGTTCGGGCGGACGATTGCGAATCACCGATGCCACTTACACCTTCAGCGATGCCTTCACCTTTACGCTGGCGGGCGTGCCGGGAATCGATCTGGCACAAGACTCCGCGGACTACCGGTACACGCATCACTCGACCGTGGACACGTTCGATAAAGTGAAGCCGGAGAACCTGGTGCGGAGCGCGGCTGCGATTGCGGTTCTGGGGTATTGGATCGCGGACCGCGAGCAGCGGCTGGCGGTTCCACTGACTCGGGAAAGGACCGGGCAGTTACTGACTAAGATGAAGTTGAACGACGCACTGAGGCTGATTGGTTTAGGGCCGTTGGGAGCGGAGTGACGTAAGGGTGCAGAAGCGCGACCAGGGGGTCGCGCGCGGACCGGGGTGTCCGCCCCACCGCTCGCAGGCGGATGCGGAGGCTGGCGCCTTTCTTTCTCCTTGACAAGTTAGGAGAGAGCGGTTTAGACTTCTCCTAGATCGGTTAGGAGGCGTCATGACCAAGCGCGGTCCCCTGCCGGGGACCCTTGACTTGTTAATCCTGAAGGCAGTGTCTCTGGGTCCCCAGCACGGTTATGGAGTGCTGCTGCGGGTGGAACAGATTACGGGGCAGGCGCTGGACATCGAGCAGGGCGCTTTGTACCCGGCGCTGTACCGGCTGGAGCACGAGGGCGCGATCGAATCGGAGTGGGGCACTTCGGACAACAATCGCAAGGCGAAATTCTACCGGCTGACGGCCTTGGGCCGCAGGCGGCTGAAGCAGGAGACCGCGGGGTGGGAAAGCTACACGGCGGCGATGGCGGCGGCGCTGCGGGTGCGGCCGGAGGAGGTGTGATGGCGCGTTGGCGATCGTTCTTTCGCGGCCTGCTCGAACGCGGCCAGGTGGAAAGAGAAATGTCGCAGGAGATGGAATTTCATCTGCAGGCGCGCGCGGAGGACCTGATCCGGCGCGGGATGACCCTGCCCGAAGCGCTGCGGCAGGCGCGGATCGAATTTGGCGGCGTCGAGCGGTACAAGGAGGAGGGCCGCGAATCGCGTGGATTGCGCCTGGTGGATGAAGTGCGCGCGGACCTGCGATACGCGTGGCGCCAGCTTGCGAAGGCTCCGTCCTTCACCCTTCTCGCGGTCGCGATTCTGGCGATCGGCATCGGCGCCAACACGGCGGTGTTCAGCACGGTGAACGCGGTGATGCTCGCGGTGCTGCCGGTGCACGATCCGGGGCGGTTGCGCCACCTGGAATGGTCGGCGAAGAAGGACGATTTCAGGAAGTCTTACAACGGCGGCGGTTGGGTGAACAGCGCGGGCGAGCACATCCGATGGTCGGTATCCTACCCGGTGTTTCAATATCTCCGCACGCATACGACGGTTTTTTCCGAACTATCGACATTCGGCAACAGTTCGCAAATGAACGTCACGATCCAGGGCCACGCCGAACTGCGGCAGGGCCTGATGGTGTCGGGCGATTTTTTCCGAATGCTGGGCACGGCGGCGTACCGTGGACGGATACTTTCGGTGGAAGACGCACAGCCGGGAGTCTCCCCGGTGGCCGTGCTGAGCTACGGATTCTGGGAGCACCGGTTGGGGGCCGGCGCCGAAGCCCTGGGGCAGACGATTCTGGTGAACGGCGCACCGGCCTCGATCGTGGGCGTGCTGCCGAAGGGTTGGTGTGGAATCGACCCGGGAGCTTGCCCCGACCTGTTTCTTCCCCTGGCGAATATGGACGCCATGCGCAATCCGGAGAGCTGGTATTACGAAGTGATGGGGCGTTTGAAGCCGGGAGTTGCGGAGGAGCGGGCGCGCGCGGAGACGGAGGCCTTGATCGACCGGGCGATTGCAACCTACCGGGCCGCGGGCTCCTATGAGGCGCCGCGAATCGGGCTGGAACCGGCGGCCAAGGGACTGAACGGGCTGAGGAGTCAATTGACGGATCCGCTGACGGTGATGTCGTGGGCGGTGGGCGCGATCCTGCTGATCGCGTGCGCCAATATCGCGGGACTGTTAGGGGCGCGCTCGGCCGCGCGGCAGCGGGAGATCGGGACGCGGCTGGCGCTGGGCGCGGGACGCGGGCGATTGATCCGGCAACTCCTGGTGGAAAGCCTGCTGCTGGCGGCGCTGGGGACCCTCGCCGGGATTGCGCTGGCGTACGCGACCGGCGACTCGATTGTTCGTTTGTTTCTGGGCGACCGGACGCTGGGCATTTCGGTGGCGATGAATTTGCGCGTGCTGGGGGTCTCCGCCGGCTTGTGCTTCATGACCGCAATCCTGTTCGGACTTTTGCCGGCGCTGCAGGCGACGCGTCTCGATACGGCAGCGGCGATGAAGGGCTCGGGGCCGGCCGCCGAACGGTCCCGGCTGGTGACGGCGAAGGGATTCATCGCGCTGCAGGTCGCGATCACCTTGATGCTGGTGCTGGGCTCGGCCGTGTTCCTGCGGACGTTGATCAACTTGTATGCGGAGCCGTTGGGGTTCCGGCCGGAGAACCTGCTCACTTTCCAATTGAATCCGACGCTGAACGGATACAAGGACCAGCGCCTGCTCAATTTTCACGAGGACGTCGTGCGGCGGCTGGGCGCCATTCCGGGTGTGCGGTCGGCATCCATGTCGCGATGGGGGATTCTTTCGGGATCCGCCACGCGCGACAGCGTCAACCTGCCGGGGCAGAAGCCCGTTCCGGTGATGACCCACTACGTGGCGCCGCGGTTCTTCGAGACCGTCGGATTTTCCCTGCTGGCGGGGAGAGACGTGGAGTGGAGCGACCGCGAGAAGTCGGAGCCGGTCCTGGTGATCAACCAAGCGCTGGCACAGCAACTGTTCGGGTCGGAGAGTCCGCTGGGGCGCGTCGTGGAGGTGGGCGGAAAGTGCACCATCGTGGGAGTGGCCGCGAACACCAAATTCGACAGCCTGCGAAGAGCGGCGCCCCCGACGGTCTACGTGCCGTTCCGGCAGGAGCGGGAACATTCGATGACGTACGTGCTGCGGTCCGCAATGGAGCCGAAGGCGCTGGTGCCGGCGGTGCGGCGGGTGGTGGAGAGCGTGGACCCGAATGTGCCGCCCTATGAAGTACGAACGCAGACGGAGCGGATCGGCGAGGACGTGCGGAAGGACCGCGTGTTCGCGCTGCTGTTCACGGCCTTCGGGTCGATGGCGCTGATTCTGGCGAGCCTGGGGATCTACGGAACGTTGGCGTACCAGGTGGCGCGGCGCACTCCGGAGATCGGGGTGCGGGTGGCGCTGGGCGCGAGCCGAGGCGCGGTAGCGGCGATGATGATGCGGGAGGAGGCGGCGCCCGTGGCGGTCGGGTTGTTGGTGGGCATTGGGGGAGCGCTGGAGGCGGGCAAATTTGTGGAGAGCATGATGTTCGGGTTGAAGCCGACCGATCCAGTGACAGTGGTGGGAGCAGCGGGAGCGTTGTTGTTATCCGCGGTAGCGGCGGGCTGGCTTCCGGCGCGGCGGGCGGCGAGCATCACGCCCATGCAGGCGTTGCGATACGACTGAGCACGGCTCCCCTGAAAACAGGGGCCGGGGGCCGGGCAGGCGAAACCGCCGCGGAGCGCCGGCTGAAGCCGGCGGCAGCCAAGATTGGCTGCCCCACAGAGCAGCAGAGCCGCAACCAACCGGAGGGCGAGGAGCCAGAACTCAGCCGCGCCTCCGGCGGGGCGCCGGATTGAATAGTCTGTGACTGCGCCAAGGAAAACGGGGTTTGGGGTTGGGGGTTAGGGGTTGGGGATAAGAGGCGCTCGCCTTGCTCGCGCTGCCTGTTCTGGCGGTAATTTTCGGCGGTTTGAGTCGATGTTGAAAACAAAGGGCTTGACTGGGAGTCACAGATTAGCTGTGCCCCCGGCGGGGCGCCGGATTGAATAGTCTGTGACTGCGCCAAGGAAAACGGGGTTTGGGGTTGGGGGTTGGGGATAAGCGGCTCGCCTTGCTCGCGCTGCCTGTTCTGGCGGTAATTTTCGGCGGTTTGAGTCGATGTTGAAAACAAAGGGCTTGACTGGGAGTCACAGATTAGGAGCCAGAAGCCAGAATGGCCCGGGCATAACTGTTCAGCAGGCGGCGGCCCCAGCCGCTTAAAGAAAATCTTCTCAAGGAGGAAAGAAATGGAGCTACTGTAATACAAACGGTTCAGAGTCAGTGGGGTGTCTTTCTGGAAAGTGTCCGGCCCAGAGCACCCCGGCACACTACCGCGGCAGCCAGGCCACGATCGAAACCCCCATCGCCGCCACCAGGGTGAGGAAGAACATCACGATTACCAGCCGTCCCCAGAAGTGGCCCAGGTTCGGCGTGAACCGGCTTCTCATCCTCACCCACACAGCCGGATTGTCGCGGTCGGCATAAGCCATGCGAATTCCGAACAGGCGCTTCCATCCGGTTTGGGGATCGCGGGAATCGACCAGGTCCTCGTCGTCCCGCCAGTACGGCACCAGCGCGGTCGACACCAGCCACGTCAGGAACGGCGCCAGCGACACCCAGACGAAGCTGCCGCTTTCCGCCAACCAGAGCGTCGCGATGCCGAGCATCCCGGTGGTTGGAAAAAAGGACCACAACAACACCCGCCGTCTCCGGGCGCGCTCCTCGAGGCGCGTATGCCACGCGGCCCACACTCCCACCGACAACAGCAATGCGATACCGGCTGTCCCCGTACCGAGCACCTGGTACGCTCGCGGCGGTGCGCCGAGACCCAGGTCAAACAGCGCCAGCCACGGCGGGAACAGGGGCAGTATCCAGGCCGCCGCCGTCCCCGGCAGATCCCAGGCGCGAATCGGCGCGTTCCGGCTCACGGCGACAACCTCTTCACCGGCCCTGGAACACCTGAGCGTTTGGGCGCCGGCCGCGGCTTGAAGCGGAAGCCCTGCTCGATCTGCTCCAATCCCGCCTTGGCTGCCGGGAACTCCTTTTCCGAAGAGGACTCGATCAGCCCGAAGAGCGTCCCTTGCGAAGACACCGCCAGCACCTTCAGGAACGAAGGCACCCCTTTCGCATTGACGCCCGAATGGAAACTGTACGGCGCTGGCTGGCCGCCGATGGTGGCGCTGCCGCGTTCCAATTGTTGGAAGCGGGTCCACTGGCTGCCCAGTTGTTCCACCAGGTGGTTCACCAGGGCTTCGGGATTGGGAGCCTGTCCTTCCATCACCAGGCAATAGGATGTTCCGCGCGCTACCTTGACGCCCTCGCCGAAGGGCTCCGCCGTCCAGCCGGCGGGGATATGGATCTCGAAGCGCCGCTGCGGATCCTGGTAGGTGGCGGCCAGGGCGGCCGCGGCGAACACGGCGGCCAGCGCGGCGGCGGTAACAATCGGTTGGGCTCTCACGGTTCCCTCCTGCCCAGACAGCGCAGGGCCGGAGGGAAGTGACTCAAGTCCCGCCAGTATCGCCTTTCATGCGGCGGTAGAGCCAGCCCTTGATCAGCTTCAATTCGCGGTCCACCGTGGCCTTGGAAACGCCCAGCGCCTCGGCGGCCTCTTCGGCGGTGCAGCCCAGGAAGTAGCGCAATTCGACCAGCCGCACCTTGTGCGCGTCGATCTGCTCCAGCTCTTCGAGCGCGCGGTCCAGGGTGAGAAGGTCGGGCGAGCCGGCGTCGATCCAGGCCAGGTCTTCGCTCAAGGGGACGCGGCCGGAGCTGCCGCCGCGCTTGTCCGCCTGCGTGCGGCGTGCCTGGTCGATGAGGATCATGCGCATCAGCTTGGCGGCGAACGTGTAGAAATGGCCGCGGTCTTTCCAGTCGGCATTGCGCTGTTGAATGAGCCGCAAATACAGCTCGTGGACCAGCTCGGTGGCCTGGATCTGCTCGCCGCGCTCATGCCGCATGAAGCTGGCGGCCACTTTGCGGAGATGGGGATAGGCCAGCGGCATGAGGCGCTCGAAGGCGTCCGGGTTGCCGTCGCGCCACTCGTGGAGCAGGCGCGTGATGTCTTCGGGCGTTCCGCTCATTCGGGGGAGTGTAGCACAAGGGGCGTGGGGGTTGGGGGTTGGGGGTTAGGGGTTAGGGGTTGGTGGCTCGCTGCGCTCGCAACCGCTCACCGCGCTAACTCTTCGAGGCCGTGGCGCACGCCGCCGCGGTGCTTGCCCGCGGGCATCAATGCCAGTCCCTCGCGAGCCACTCTGCGGCTGTCTTCCATGCGCCCGGCAGCCCGGTAGGCAACCGCCAAAACGCGGAGTGTTTCGGGATTGAGGCGGCCGCTGCGCTCGGCGCACTTTTCGGCGTAGGAGACGGCGAGCTCAGGATCGCGGAGCTGCGGCGGTTCCGCATCGGCCAAATCCTGGCCGGCCCGGCACAGGTCCGCCGCGGAGGCATCCGGGCGCGCGGCGAGTTGGCGCGTAGAGTCCACCACCCGCGCCGTCAGCCGGGCCGCCTCCGCCGTGTCGCCCAGGGATCGCGCCAGCGAAGCCATGCGGTGCATGACTTCCGTCAAGTGGGCCTTCCACGCCGGGTTGGCGGGGTCGCGCCGGATAATGCCTTCCATAATCATGCGCACGCGGCTGGAGGTTTCGTATGCCACCCTGGTGTCGCCGCGGCCCTCCTCGACCATCGCGATGTTGTTGAGGATGACGGCGAGCTGGAATTGGGCGCGCGAGTCGTCCGGATCGAGCGCCGCAAAGCTCTCTTCGAAGCGGAGGCTCTGGCTGTAGAAGTCCTGCGCGGCGTCCCATTCCTCAAGCGCCTGGTATGCGTCGCCGGCTTTGCGCAGCAGGGTCGCGCGGACGCGCCGGCTGCCCAGCGTGGCCGCCTCTTTTTCGGGCAGGGTGTCGAACGTCTTCAGGGCGGTCAAATAGCTGTCGAGCGCCTTCTCCGGATCGGTATTCAGTTGCAGGTTGCCGGCCTTCATCTGCAGGATGGCGATGCCCCGGCGCGCGCGGACGTAGGACGGATCGACGGCGAGGGCGCGCTCCTCGAGCGAGAGCGCCTTTCCGTACCGGGCGAGCGCGTTCTGGATATCGCCCATGCTGGGCGTTCCCGGCTGCCCGAATTCATCGCCCAGCGTCTCGTAGCCGACCGCCGCTTCGGTGATTGCGGCGGCCGTCGCGCCGGGCTCGCCGGCCAACTTTTCGAGCGCCGCGGCAGCCTCGGCGGTATTTTCGATGGCCTCTTTCGGCTTCCCGCTGCCGAACAGGATATCGCCGATGGATTGCCGCAGCATGGCCTGCGTTCGTGCCGCGGCGCGGTCCGAGGGCTGCTGCCGCACCAGCCTGTCGCTGATGGCGAGGGCCTTGCGCAAGGTGGCCAGACCGCCCTCCATGTCGCCCAGGTTCTGCTCGTAGGGGTCGCCCTGCAAATTGCCCATTCTGAGGTACGCTTCCACCAGGTCCTGCTGGAGCTGACGGTCGTCGGCCGATTCCCGGGCGAGCTTATCGAGGTTGTCCAGCACCTTGGTCACGAGCATCTGCTGCGCCGCGGTGGAGCCGGGCAGCTCGCGAATCACGCCGTGCAGTTCGAAGAGCAGGCTGTTGGTGAGGCGGCGCAGGTCCTGGTAGCGCGACCGCGCGATGCGCGCTTCCCAAAGAACCCCCGCGATGCCCAGCACGATGCTGCCGGCGAGCAGGACACTCACCGCGGTGGCCAGCTTGTTCCGCTGCACGAACTTTCGCGCGCGGTACCCGATGCCCGCGCGGAACGCCCGCACCGGCCGGCCCTGCAGGTAGAATTCGATGTCGTCGATCAGCTCGTCCACCGAGCGGTAGCGTTCCAGCGGATCCTTGCGCAGGCACTTGCCGATCATCGCGTCGATGTCCGGGTCGACTCCCGCCGCGTCCGGCTCTTGCTGGCAGACTACCTTGATCAGCTCTCCGGTGGTGTGGTCCTTCAGCTCGTACGGGGCGCGCCCGGCCAGCAGGCGATGCAGAATCACCCCCAGCGAGTAGATGTCCGACGCCGTGGTGACGGGGTTGCCGAGCACCTGCTCGGGGCTGGCGTAGGCCGGGGTGAAGGCGCGGAAGCCGGCCTGCGTCAGCTCCGATTCCGCGACCTCCGACATCGGCGTCAACAGCTTGGCGGTTCCGAAATCCAGCAGCTTGGGTGTGCCGTCTTCCTGTACCAGGATGTTGTCGGGCTTGAGGTCCCGATGTACCACCAGGTTGCGATGCGCGTACTGCACCGCGGTTGAGACCGATCGGAACAGGCCCAGCACGGCGCGCTTGTCGAGCCGCTTTTCCACGCAGTAGCGGTCGATGGGAATGCCTTCGACGTACTCCATTGCCAGGTAGAGCGCGCCATCGTCGGCCACGCCGCCATCCAGCAGCCGCGAGATGCAGGGATGGTTGAGGCTGGCAAGGATCTGGCGTTCCAGGCGGAAGCGCTCCAGAAAAATATCCCCGAAGACCTGGCGTGCCACTACCTTGATCGCCACGCGCTGGTCGAACTGGCCGTCGGCGCGGTTCGCCAGATAGACCGCCCCCATTCCGCCCTGTCCGATGATGCGCTCCACTTGGTACGGGCCGAAGCGGCGGTTGCCGGCGGGCGGTGCCGGTGGGGGTTGGAGCCGCTCCTGCTCCTCGTAGGAGTCCAGCAGGGATTGCACTTCGAGCGCGAGGTCCGGAGCGTCGACGCAGCGCTCGGCAAGCCAGGCGGCCCGCCCTTCCGCGGGCACCGACAGGGCGGCGTCGAACAATTCTTCGACCCGCCTCCACCGGTCGGCATTGGGGGACATGGGGATATTCTAGCGGTCTTGCCGCCGTCGCATCGGCCGGCGAGCGGGCCCGCGGCGGCGTGAGGCATTTTTCCCGGCGTTTGCGCTGTCTTTGGTGGAGGGCGAGAAAATGAAAAAGACTTCGTTGCTGGCAATCGCGGTGGTGGTCCTGGCGGGTGGGGTGGGTTGCAATCAGGCCAGGAAGTCCGGGCCGGAAGCGGCGCTCGATCGCGCGTACCAATCCGGGATCTTGTCGAAGGGCGAATATGAGGCAAAGAAGGCCGCCCTTCTGGCGCCGACTGCACCGCCGGCCGCCGTTCCCGTCGCCGCTCCGGTGGCTACTCCAGTGGTTGCTCCAGAGCCGGCGCCGGCCGCACCGGCCGACCCTCCTGCCGCCAAGCCGGTCGCCGCCAAGCCGGTCGCCGCCGTCGCGCGAGTCAGCCGCCCGGTCAAGCCCGCCGCGCAGCCCGCCGCCGTACCTGAGCCGGCCGTCGAAGCACCCGCGCCGGTCCGCGTCCAACCGGCCCCGGTTGCCCAGGTCGAAGAGACGCGCGAACCCGCCCCGCCGGCCGCCTGCGCGGACACGGAAATCCGGCCCGGCAAGGAGAAGGGCAAGCAGGAGCGCTTCTACCCGATGCCGCCGTCCAAGGTTCGGGCGGCGCTGCTGAAGTCACTCAACGACCTCGAGTTCCATATCCATAAGGCCACCGATACCGAGATCGAAGCCAGCAAGAAGCGGCACATCGGCCTGGTGGTCGGCTCCGGCGGAGAGAAAATGACGCTGCACTTTGAGGCAGCCACCGAGGGCGGCCGCAGGGGCACGCTGGTGGCCGGCGAAACCAAGAAGGGATTGGTCATGCGGGCCGGCCAGAAATCCTGGACCAACGCGATTCTCGACCAGGCCAACTGCGTGCTCCACACCAGCGGGCTGGCGACGCAGTCCACGTACTAGGGAAGCGTCAGCGCGGAAGGCCCCATTCACGCTAATCTGAGCGGAATGGTCCCCGACGCCTTCACTCCCGCGGAGCGTGCGGTCTTCCGCCGCCTCAACAAGCCCGAGAAGATCCAGAAGTTCATGGACGACGATCTGGCATACAACAAGGAACCCGGTGGCCCCTCCTGCCGCTCGCCGCGGCGCGTCCTTCGCGACCGCACGGCGCACTGCATGGAGGGCGCTCTTTTTGGCGCCGCCGCTTTACGCATGCTCGGCCACCCGCCGCTGCTCCTCGACCTGGAGGCGGTGCGCGACGACGACCACGTGCTGGCCATCTTCCAGGTGCGCGGCCACTGGGGCGCAGTCGCCAAGTCCAACTACTCCGGGCTCCGCTACCGCGATCCGGTGTACCGCACGCTGCGCGAACTGGTGATGTCCTACTTCGAGCACTACTTCAATCTCCGCGGGGAGAAGACCCTGCGCCGGTACTCGCGGCCGGTCAACCTGGCGCGGTTCGATGCGCTGGATTGGATGACGGCCGAGAAGGATCCGTGGATGATCCCCGAACACCTGTGCTCCATCGCGCACACGAGGCTCTTACCCGACTGGCTGCTCCCGCGGCTGAGCCACGCGGATCACCGGCTGTTCACGGCCGGGCTGGTCGGGCGGGTGAAGTGAAGGCCCAAGCGGCTTCCATCTGGCGGTCTCTCAAAGATCGCAGGCTTACACACCGCTGGGCCGGTGAAGCTAACCGGTCATCCCTCGGCCGAGGTCGCCCCGAAGACCCACAAGAGCATCTTGGATCAGGCAGGACTGCAGAAATGAAATACCTCATCATTTACGAGAAGACCAAAACAGGGTACAGCGCATACGTTCCGGACTGCCGGGGTGCATTGCGGCGGGATCCGGCTTTGAGGAAACGTCCGAACTCATGCGCGGCGCCGTCGAAATGCACCTGGACGCCATGCGCGCCGATGGGATACCATTCCCGCGCCTACCACCCTCGCGGACTACGTCGAGACGCCCGCCGCATGAACCACGCGGATCACCGGCTGCTCACGGCCGGGCTGGTCGGGCGGGTGAAGTGACATCCCAAACCAGAACCCGATTTCGACAATCGTCGGGACTACCGCCGGCAAGCCCTCCCGCAGGATGGGCTCGTACCGCCAGTGCTTGACCGCGTCCATCGCGGCGGGGACGAGCAGAGGATGGCCGCTCAACAGGCGGATCCGCTCCACCGAGCCGTCTTCCCCAATGAGCACCCCCAGTTTCACGATGCCGCTGATCCGCATTTGCTGTGCGAGCTTCGGATAGACGGGCTTCCGGCCATAGACCAGGCGCCCGCCCGTGACGAGGAGATCGACTTGCGCCGGAAGCTCGCCTGGCGCGAGCGGGGCCGCCACCATCGCCAGCGCGATGGCAAGTGCGGAGACGTGGACCGACATGTTGCCGAAGGAATAGACTCCGCGATGGCCGGGAAGTTCCCGGCAGCAGACTATTGCACGGTCCACGTCCCAACCGGCTGCCAGCCCGTGTTGTTTCCTCCCGCGATGTCGCGTCCGGCGGCGTACACCACCCGATTCCCGGCAAAGCCTGCCTTGAAAGTGATATTCAGCGTCAGTGCGATGGTGTTGGCCGAGTAAGTCACCGATGTCCCCACGGCGGTCACCTGGCACTGCCCGTTTTCGATCGGCCCCGATTGCCCGTTTAGCACCATCGACCCCGCATACGGTCCTCCGGCGTCTCCTGCATCGTCCACCAGAGACAGTGTGTTGTTGGCCGCCACATAGGCCAGGTAACAGGCCTTGCGTCCGTCCACGAAATTACCGTTGATCAGCAGGTTCGCGATCCCGAAGTCACTCGTGCCTTTGGTGTCGGTCAAAGTCAGTTGGAACTGCTGGCCTGTGCCCGCCGGGCCCGATCCTTGCGCGGGAGTCACTCCCGTCACAGTGATCGCTGCCGGCGCCGCGGAAGGCACCTGCCACACGCCTGCCGGCTGCCAGCCCGAGCTCCCCGCCCCTAGATCCCGCGCCGCCAGGAAAGCGATCTTGTTGCCGCCAAATCCCGGCTGGAACGCGATGTTCAGCACCAGCGTCAGGGTCGTCCCGTTGCCCGCGGCCGAGGCGAGATTCACGGCGCATTGACTGTTCCGGATGGTGCCCGCGTTCCCCAGCGCCACCTGGCCAGCGAAGGGTCCGCCCGCGTCCCCGGCATCGTCTACCAGGTACAGTGTCGAGGAGGAGGGCACATAAGCGAGGTAACAGGCGTTACGCGCGTCGAGTGAGCTGCCGATCAGCGCATTGACCACGCCCAGGTTCTGGTAGCCCGAGGGATGGGAGAACTGGAGCGTGAAGGTCTGGGTGACGCCGCTGCCCGAGGATGGCGTCCCCGCCACGACAGCCGGCTCAACATTCAACACCGCGCGGCCGATACTGTTGCCCGAGTACGCGGTAAACCATAATGCGCCGTCCGGTCCCGTAGCGATCCCTGCCAGGCCTTGGGAGCCGCCGGCGGATACGGGTATCGGGTACTCGGTAATTACCCCGGCCGTGGTGACCCGCCCGATCTGGTTCCCTTCCGTGAACCACAGCGCGCCATCCGGCCCGGTGGTGATGCCCCCAGGGCCGCTGGCGGCTGTTGGTATGGGGTACTCGGTGACGACCCCGGACGTGGTGATCCGGCCGATCTGGTTGGCCTGTGACTCGGTAAACCACAGCGCGCCGTCCGGACCCGCCGCAATTCCCCCATTGTAGGCCCGGTTGGTCGGAACGGGATATTCAGTCAAAACTCCTGCCGTGGTAAGACGACCGATCTTGTTGTACTCGGTAAACCAAAGCGCGCCGTCCGGACCAGCTACGATGCCTGTGGAGTTCTGGGCATAGGAGAGGATGGTGATGGCTCCATCAGCGGTAATTCGGCCGACGGGATTCTGTTCGTCGCCGATATTAAGTCCGACGAACCAGAGAGCGCCGTCCGGCCCCGTAGTGATAGCGGAGGGAGAGCCGGAATAGGTGTAGTCGCTGGTCGCCCCGGCAGTCGTCATCCGGCCGATGACAAGGTTGTACGCGGCGTTCTGTTCGACGAACCAGAGCGCACCGTCCGGCCCCGTGACGATTGATTGGGCGGACCGGGCCACGAGAGGGTACTCGGAGACCGCTTCTCCGGTGGTGATTCGGCCGATCTTGGCGTTCCCGCCAGTGTTGACAGGGACCTCGGTGAACCAGAGTGCGCCATCCGGTCCAACCGTGATGCTTCCGGGGCCGGTGCCCGAGGCCGGGAGGGGATACATGGTAACGCCCACCGTCTGAGCGCCTCCAACGAACGGAAAGAGGAGGAGCAATGTGCCAAACACGCCTGTTGGCCGAAAGGCCAGGCGGCTGAGTCCCGCCGCCTGCCCGTTGACGTACCGCTGCTGCTGAGGATTGCCCATGTTCGGTCCTTACTTCTTCCAAACGCTGACTGGAAGCCATTGCGTATTGCCCGCGAGCGCTCCCTGGGCGGCGGCGAAGACAACGTTGTTTCCTTCAAGGCCCGGAAAGAACGTGACCGGCACGGTCAGGGTGTAGCTGTTGGAGCCAGAGGGAGCCATCGCGTTAGCGACGTTTACTGAGCACTGGCTGTTTGATAACGTGGCGCCGCTGGTTCCTGGGACGATGCCAGTGCCACTGGAAGTATTATCGTCGGATACGAGGTACAGCAGGTTCCCGCCTGCGTCATATTTCACGTAGCACGAATTCCCGGCGTTCACGGTCATCGGGCTCACGAGGAATTGAATTCCAGTGACATCTGAGTAGCCGTGAGAGTCAGACACCTGCAGGGAGAAGGCTTGGCTGAGACCGGCCGGAGCTGGCGCCGGAGTAAAGGTCATACTCGGCGAGGTGCTGACGTTAATGGCCCAAGTGCCCATCGACTGCCACCCGGAGTCGTTGGAGTTTTGATCCGTCGCATCCATATACACGATTTGGTACCCGGAGAAATGTGTTGTGTTGAAAACGGTCGCGAGATTCAACGTTACAGTGCTCCCCGAACCGCTCACGGAGCTCCCTGTTGCGTTCAACGTGCATTGACTGTTATTGACGGAGCCAGATCCGGGGATCGTAATGTACCCCACATTCCCCGTCCCAGCGTCGTTTACCAGGCTCACAGTTCCAGAGCTAGCACCGGTCATTTGTAGGTAGAAGTAGCACACGTTAGCCTGGTAGATCATGGAGGGCCCGATGAACGCCTTCATGACGCTAAGATCCTGCCAGCCGACGGGTGGCGCTGGCTCCGGCGGTGGTGGCGGAGGAAAGTTTGGCGTCGCATCCGTAAACGTGTACCGGAACACCTGGCTTGTTCCCGACCCGCCCGCTGGAGATACTCCGTAATTCTGTAGCATGCACGATTTCAGGGCCTTATAGAGATTGAGGCGGCCACCGGACGCTACCTTCCCCGAAAGGAAAGACAAGGTGTCCACATTATTTACAAGGGTCTGCTTGAGCCCCAGCATCCCGGTGTAGCTCCCGCACTGAGCTGCAAGCACCGCCGCCGCGCCGGCCACATGAGGGGCTGCCGCCGACGTGCCGTTGTAATTTGTGTACGCGCTACTGCCGCTGTCGCTGGCGTTGCTAGTCGACATCTCAACAGCGTAACCGCTCGCGTCTCCGCCGGGCGCAGCCAGGGCCAGTGAATTCGGGCCCGTATTTGAGTAGGGGGCTAGGCTCTCGGTTGTTAGCGACGTGTCCAGCGTAGTTGCGGCCACGGATAGGATACCTGGCATGTAGTAAGTAGGATCGGCGTAAGAAGTGGGTATGCGTACCGGAGGATTTCCGGTCGAATCAATATTGTTATTGGGGCCTTCGTTTCCCGCGGACGCCACAACGAGGATGCCATAACCGCCTACACGCTTTAGTTCATTCTGAAGCGTCGAAGAGACCGGACAATAGAGCGTTAGGTAAATACTATTCTGGTAAAGGCAGCCCCAGCTCGCGTTAATCACACGAATATTGGTGTTTGTCGTCGCGTTGATCATCACCGCGAACTCCAGCGCGTCGGTCGCCGAGGCTGTGTCCATCGTGTTGTTGTCAAACAGCGAAGGCACAGATAGCGGCACAATCTTCGACGCCCAGGATGTTCCGGCTATGCCCTTGCCGTTGTTTCCCACCGCGCCGGCAACGCCCGCTGCGCCCGTCCCATGCCCGTCCGCGGTCAGATCCGACTGGGAGCAGTAGTTATATCCGTTTTGATAAAATTGGGTCACGTTGATTCCATTTGTCCCCACTGGACAGTACACTCCCTCAAGCCAGCCGTTGATAATGATATCAAACAATAGCTCCGGTGACGACCATATGTTGGGCGCCAAATCCTCGTGCGTCACGCGCACGCCTTGGTCGATGATTGCGATCGCGACGTTGCTTGCACCCTGTCCGTAAGGCCAAGCAGCGTCGGCAGAGATTAGCCTCATGTCCCACTGGTTCGGCCAATAAGTGTCGGTAGGGGCTATCTTGTCTGCGGATACTGAGGAATCTGGCCTGAGGCCCGTGTGGTTGGGCTCCACATAGTAGAGCGCCGGATGGCCTGTAAGCGCTGTCAGCAACGCCTGCGTGCTCTTGCTTTTGGACCTCAAAAGGTAGGTCCCGCGTACACCGCCAATTCGCTGGAACTCTGCGGTGTCTAGTGCTGTTGCGAGGGGCTGGAATACGTCGGTCGTGAAGCCCGGCTTCAACTGGACTAGCACCTCTTGCTCGACCCAGTTGTTGGCTTGTGGTTGTTGAGCGCGGAGACCCAGTGTGAGGGCCGTGGCCATGAGCAGTGTTCTCGATCGTCTGCAGGCCATTTGCTTGCCTTTCGTTGGTGGTTATGGTCGAGGGCACACGGCTCTCAGTTGAATTTGCCGGCGTCCCAACATCGACCCCAGGGCTTTGGCCGCGTATCACCCGAGGGGAGGTGTAAAGCAATCCCGGTTGGCTCGCTCCTCGGCGTCGAACCAACCACACGGAGCGCCACCGGACGGTGTCTCCGCCAAAAGCCCCACGAGCCCTGGGCGACGAACTCGGGCCGCTTGAAACCAAGGCATTTAGAAGTGCGAGTTTTGAAAAACTCAAGGTAATATTAGTTTTAGGAGTAATAGATCTGTAAATATTATAATATATTTTAGTACTGGCGTTGTCAAGAAGAAACCCGGAATGGTGCTGCGCTCGATTCGTCAGACGTGAGTTAGCGCACTACCCTCAGAATCGCGCCAGAGGGGAGTAAGGCATGTCGCCGCCCAGGCGAACGACAGTTCACTAGACTAGTTCACTGTCGGGTAGTCCTGACTGCCAAGGGCCGTCATGGCCGCTATCGGCCAAAACTCTTCCGGAAGGCTAGATCCCAGGCTGGGCGGAAGGATCCCGGTACGAAGACAGACAGGCCGGGAGGCCTGTCCCACTACGCGCGCCGGGCCTTCAACACCTCGATGATGGTGGGCAGAAACGAGACAAAAATGATCAGCAGAATCACCTTGTCGAAGTTCTGGCGCACGATCTTCACGCTGCCCAACTGGTACCCCAGCATGGTCATCAGAAACACCCAGCCCATGCCGCCGCACACGCTGAACGGCAGGAACTTCAAGTAGGGCATCTGTCCCACGCCGGCCACGAAGGCCGCGAAGGTGCGCACAATCGGGACGAAACGCGCCATGATGATGGTCTTGCCGCCGTAGCGCTCGTAGAACTTGTGAGTGCGGGTCACATACTCCTGCTTGAACAGGCGCGAATCCGGACGGCTGAAGATGCGAGGACCCGTCTGCCGGCCCAGGAAGTATCCCGTGGAGTCGCCGAGCATGGCGGCCGACATCAAAACGAGGTTCACCAGCAGGATGTTCAGAGACCCGGCGCCGGCCACCACTCCCACGGTGAACAACAGTGAGTCACCGGGAAGGAAAAACCCCACTAACAGGCCAGTCTCGGAGTACACAATGGCAAACAGGGCGGCGTACCCGAGCCATCCCGAAAGCAGGGTGCTGAGCAGGTGAATCAGCCGCTCGGGGTCGGTCAGTGTCCGGAGAAAGTCGATCAGTTGGTGGATCATGCGGCTAGCTGTTGCCGCCGACGTAACTGGTCATCAGACGCTTGATGACGTCCTCGTGGTACTTGATCTTTCCCTGCTTGACGAGCTCCTGGCGCAATCCCTCCTGGAACAGATTATTGCGTTCGCGCCCCTTCTGACTCTTCAGCTCGTCGCGGATCGAGACGCGCTGCTCGGGCAGCTTCGAGAGGTCCGGCTGAATGTGCTCGATCACTTTTCCCACCACCGTAGCATCCGTGGTGGAGACGGGACCGAACACCGAACCATCCGCCAGGGGGAACGCCTCCTGCACGTAGCTCGCTGAGCCGAGGCCCTCCACCGTGCCCGACCGGCTGAATTCGTCCGAGGTCTTGGCTTCGAGGCCCATCGACTTGGCCGCCTTCTGCAGATCGCCCATCGACTTGGCCTTGTCCATCAGTTCCTGGGCGTGTTTCTGCACGGCCGCGGTCGACTTGTTACTGGTGATCGTATCTTTTATCTGGTCTTTGGCTTCGTCGAAGGTCTGCGGCCGCGGCGGGATCACGTCGGTGACCACGCCCAGCACAATCTTGTCGCCTGCGACGGCTACCGGTTGGGAAGCCTCGCCCTTCTTCAGGGTCGAAATGGCCGTGTCGAAATCCGGGCTCGCGCCGATTTCAGGGAACGGCTTGCCGCCTTGTACATTATAGGCCTGGACTACCTGCATGTTCAGTTCGGCCGCGACTGTTTCCGGATGCAGCGGGTCCTTCTTCAGGGCAGCCTCGGCCTTGTCGGAAACCTGCTGCATCAGATCGCTGACGCGCTGCTTCTTCCACTCACCGGCCAGGTCGCCTTTGACTTCGTCGAAGGATTTCAGGTGCCCCTGGTCGTGCTGGATGACCTGCAAAACGTCATAGCCGATCGAGGACTTGACCACGGCGCTCTCCCCAGGCTTGAGCGAGAAAGCCGCCTGTTCGACGTCCGGCAGCATCTGGCCGCGGGAGACCGAAATCTCGCCGTTGGCGGCTTTCGAGGCATCGTCCTCGGAGTATTTCTTCACCAGGTCGGCGAAATTGCCGCCGGCCTTGACCTGTTTGAGCAGGTCGTCGGCCTGCGCCTTGATTTTAGCTTCGTCCGCCGGAGGCTTGCCCTCGGTCTTGAGAAGGATGCGCCGCAGCTTGACGGTCTCGGGCACGCGGAACTTCTCCTGGTTCTGGTTGTACGCACGCTGCAGATCGAGATCGGTGGGATTCACGGTCTGCGCCAGCTTCGTCTGGTCGGCGATCAGCATGGTCACGTTCCGGGTCTCCGGAACCGTGTACTTCCCGGCGTTCGCCTTGAAGTAGTCCTGCATCTCCTGCTCGGCCGGCACGGTTTCGGCTTTGTACTTGTCGGCCGCGATCTTGACGTACTGGATCTTGATCTTCTCGTTCTTCTTGCGGTATTCCTGCTCGATTTCGAGCGGACTGATAATGGTTCCTTCCAACGCCACATCGCGCAGCCGGGTGATGAGCAACTGGCGCTTCATATCGGCCTCGAATTCGGCGATGGAGAGATTCTGCTGGGCCAAAAAGCCGGCGTACATGTCGCGGCCCACGAACTTCCCGTCGGGGAAGAGGGTGGGGATGTTCTGGCGAATGGCATCGGCCAATTCCGCATCGGTCACCTGAAACCCGAGGCGCGCTGCCTCGTAGGCCAGGGCGTGCTCGGTGATCACGTTATCGATGATCTGCGGGATGAAATTCGGCAGGATTTCCGGCGGCAACTGGCGGCCGCGCACCGTGTTCTGGATCAGGCGCTGTACATCGGGCAGGGTAATCTGGTCCCCGCCGATCTCTGCCACCACCACGTCCGTGGGGCTGGAGCCCGTGTTATAGCTCGGGATCAGGTACGTGAGCATGGAAAGCGCGACCAGCACCAACAGCGCGCCCAGGCCAATGCGCACGGCTTTATCTCGGCTGCGAAACAGATCAAACATTTCTCTGAAAACTCCTGTGTGAGAAGGGGAAA
>OMOG01000124.1:0-2929 GCA_900290305.1 Candidatus Sulfopaludibacter sp. SbA4 | reverse complement strand
ACCGCTCCCTTGCTCGCCAAGGGCGAGTCACGGTCGCGGCTCCGCCTGCCAACAGCTACAACTCCAGGCGGCTCCGCCATCTTCGCGACAGGTCCCGGCTCTTCCACCGCCGAATTTCGAGGAGCAGTTGGGCGGCCGCCTGGCGGCGCTCGGCCTGGAGCCGGGTAACGATGGCCGCGCCCTGGCGAATGCCGGCGGCAGCCAGCAACTCGGCCGCGATGTCGCGGTCGCGCACGGTTCCCGCCGCATCCATCAGTTGGGCCAGTTGCCGCCGAATCCTCTTCCAGTACCGGTCCGGATAGAATTGCGAAAACACCCGCAGGCAGCGGCTCAGGCGGCGGATGGCGACCCGCAGGTCGTGGATCGACTCGGCATCGCCGGAACGGGCCGCGCGGTTCACCTGGAAGGCGAACCGGCGCAGCAGAATCGCCGTCTGCAAACGCGCATACTCTCGCATGTCACTCCATAGCCAAGGATACTTGAAAACCGGTTGGCAGGCGAAAGCGCCTGCCCCACCATCAGGCTCGCAGAGCCCGCGCCTTCTCCACGGTGACGGACCGGTTGTAGATCTGGCGGAAGGCTTCGCCCACGCGCTCGGCGGCCCACTGTTCCAGGTCCACGTCGCCGCGGGAATGGACCTGCAGCACCACTTCGCCATCGCGCAGGTGGCACTCCACGCGCTGAATGTGCGGCTCGTGGCCGCGATCCAGGTTGTCCGCCAGCCGCAGAATCGGGATGGTCATCATGAGCGTGCGCTTTTCGTCCGGCGAGAGGGTCTGGAAGGCGTTGTGCATGGGGCTGGGCAGCGACTTGCGGTGATAGCGGCAGAGCATGGCGATCAGGATGCGCTCCCGCTCGGTGAAACCCGCTATGTCCGAGTTGGCTACCACGTAGTGGGAATGCTTGTGATGACCGATGTTGGAAACGAAATGGCCCACGTCGTGCAGGTAGGCAGCCGCCTCCAGCAGCTTGCCGTTGGCCGGCGGCAGCACGTGCAACGGCTGCAGCGCGGTGAACAACAGGCTGGCGAGCTCGGCTACGCGGCGGGCGCGCTCCAGCGGGACACCGTAGCGCCGGCTCATCTCCTCCACTTCGCGGCGCTGATCGCGGTCGAGACGGGAAAGCTCGGCGCCCACATTGCGTGCCGCCAGGTCGGCAATGATCCCGTCGCGAACGCCGGCGCGGGAGTAGAAGAACGCGGGCAGGTGGAATTCGTTCAGGAACTCCAGCAGAACCGCGACTCCGGGCACGATGATTTCGGCGCGCCGCGGGCCGATGCCCGTGACCGCGCGGCGGCCCACCAGGTTCAGCTCCGCGATCCTCTCGTAGAGCCGGCGCACCTGCGACGTGGAGACGCGCAACCGGTCGATTTCGTCGCGCTTGGCACGCTGCACCCGCGCCACCGCGCTGGCCACCGCCGAAGCAGTGGCCGACGTGGCGATCACCCGGTCCCAGCCGGCGTGTCCCAGGCGCGCCACGGCATTCGCCAGCTTCTCCTGAATGTACTCGTGCAGTTGGTGGAGCTGGCGCTGGGCGGGCGGATCGTCCTTGAGGAATATCTCGCGCAGGCGCACCGCCCCCAGGGGCTTGGAAAAGGCCTCGCGCAGCCGGCCGCCTTCGCTGGCGATAATTTCCGCGCTGCCGCCTCCGATGTCGAGGATCAGGGTGCGCTTTCCCGCCTGCGGCCAGTTGCTCTCCACGCCCAGGTGGATCAGGCGGGCTTCTTCGCGGCCGGAGATGATCTCGACCGGCGCACCGGCCGCATCGGAGGCGCGGGCGACGAACTCCCTCTGGTTGTGCGTATCGCGGATGGCGCTGGTGGCCACCGCCCGCACGCCCACCACATCCAGCCTGCGGTAGATGCCGCACATGCGCGCCAGGACCGCGCAGGTGGCTTTGAGCGCCTCTTCACTGACGGAACCGCTGCGAAACACGCTCTCACCCAGGCGGGTGACCTCGCGCTCGGAGGCCAGAATCCGGACCGGTTGTCCCGGTACTACTTCCGCTGCCTCCATGCGGATGGAATTGCTGCCGACGTCGATGGCTGCGTAACGGGGCACCCCTTCATGCTACCAATACGGGTAGCATACCCCGATAAACTCTGGGCGCGATCCGCACGAGTCGATGTCACGCAGGGCAGGCCACAAAAACAGGAGTCAGGAGTCAGGAGTCAGAATGGTGGCTGCCCGGCAGTTCATAAAGTGAACAGTATTGAGTCTAAAGTGGTGCTGCGGCCAGCCGGGCGGCGATTTGTTCCTTCGCGGTCTCCGCCGACTCGCCGAGCCAACTGGCCCCGGCATTGGGCACGAAAGCGATCAGCTCCTCGTAGGCCCAGTCCCGATCCGGAGAGAACGCGGCATAGCCCAGCGTGTCGCTGAGACGCCAGCTCACGCGGATCAGGTTGTCCAGGCTGACATCGCCAGGGACCGGTTCGTCGTGGTGGGTCATGATGGCGGCGGCCAGCTCGTCGGGAAAATCCCAATCCTGGGCGAGGTAGCAGCCGGCTTCGCAATGGTCGATCTCGAAGAGGTCGCGTTCGGTCCGAAGCAGGTCGAAGCCGAAGTCGTTGGAGACTTCCAGCATGCGCGAGTACTCGTCGGGGAAGGCCGACATCAGGCCGAGCGTGCCGAGATTGTGCAACAGTCCCGCGGTGTAGGCGCTGTCGCAGGCGACGCCAGCGACCTTGGCTGCCTGTTCCGCGATCAACGCAGTCACCAGGCTGTGGATCCACACTTTCCGCAGCGCATCCAAGCGGACCGAACACCGCACCATCCGGTTCATGACCACCAGGGTGGCCATGGTTTTCACGCGCTCCGTGCCAACCATCATGATGGCGTGCGTCAGGCTTCGCACCTCGCGCCGCGCGCCAAACAGGGCCGAGTTGGCGAAGCGCAGCAACTCGGCGGAGAACGACGGATCCATCCTGACC
>OMOG01000338.1:4756-15072 GCA_900290305.1 Candidatus Sulfopaludibacter sp. SbA4 | reverse complement strand
CCCCCGTGCTTCTTGCCGTCTGCTCCCCAACCCGTTACATCCACTCGAAAGCCCGAATTCCCCGTTAACGAGCGCTTTGATCTGGGGCAAGTTCGCGTGCGCAAACACCCTCTTGTGAGCGAACCATACCGTCAATTGATTAATAGAGTCGACAACTCGGGGTGATACAACTGGCTTCCACTGTGAGAGCGCCGGGGCAGCGACAAACGCGTACTGCGGGGTGATCGGCAAAAAGATGGCGGCGAGTGTGTGGCCAAATCCCACGCCCGGTCTTTGTTGATTGGGCGCAAGCTCGACGGTAGTGACGGGGCAGTCGGAGAGAACAAAACACCTTTCCATCGGAGATTGAAGAACATGCCAGTTCTTCGTCATCAAGGCCTCGCCCAACGCCGCTGTCGACTTCTCCAGACCGACGAGGTGGTAGTACGACGAGCTGCTTTCAATGCTGGCGCGAAAGGCCTCTACTTGATTCCGTAGGTCCTCGGCAAAGACAAGCTCTCCCGCTCTTAGAATTTCGTGCTGGAGATCCCGGATAAAGTCGGGACTTTGAGTCTCCTCGATCATTGCAGCGGCTTTTTGCTCACGAACCTTCTGCGTCCGAAGAAACAACGAAGCGACGTATGACGCCCAAACTGCAGCATCTGACGTACCGAGCGGCTCAAGGCTGATGAGTTTTTCGACTATGGGAGCCGCGTCATTCTCGATCCGCGCCAGCCAGTTTTCGTATCGATTGCTCGTGCATCTGCCTTTCACGCTGTATTCGTAAAAGTCTCGTTCCCAGCATTCTCCCTTGGCGCGGCTCTCTTTTGTCGGTAAATTCTGCTTGTATACCCACAGCACTCCGTGTGCATCGGTAAACCGCTGCAAATGCCATCGCGGTACGATGTGTTGAGTGTGCACGAGTTGATTTTGCGGGGCCATCGGCTCTGTCTTAATTATACCCGCTCCTGCCAGCACCCTGAGGACAATCCTTAACTTTATGTTGCGCTAGCTGGCAGGGCTTGCGGGCATCGTGTCGCTCACTTTCAAACCCCTTGACTGGCATCCAAGCTTGGTCCTTTATTTTCCAAGAACCGGTATCACAAACTCGTATCCCGCCAGTTCGAGGCTGGCAGTCGTGTCTCGGAAGCTCTTTGCGCTCGCGGCTTGATCGGGACGAGCGTTCAACGCAGCCCATAACGCGGGCAGGTTGGGCTGGGGTGCGAGCAACGCTCGAAACGCTTTCTCTGTGATGATGGGCGGCGAGGTGCGGCTCATAAATCCAGTGGGCTCGGCGCCACGGCACACCACTACCCCCTCCATTGCGGTGATTAGTGCGGTGCTGGGCAGCCCTAGTGCTGTGCGGAGACCTGCCGGGCTTCCACGCCAACAGTCACAAGCATCTCTGCCCTGCCGGACTCCTCTACCCAGTTCTTCATCGTTCGCAGAAGATTCATTTATCGTGTCGGGCGCGATCAACCATTTATGCTGCACGATGAGAACGAATCCTGAAGCGTGCTCATAGATCACCAAATCCGCGTCGGTGATGCCGGGGAGCACCACCTGCTTCCGCGTTCTGAAGGCCGGTTCCAGGAAGAGTGATTCGAGTTGACTGAGCGCAAGCGGCTCTTTCGCCCTCCTTATCGCATCCACGAAGCGCCGTAATCCAGGATGGCGATTGACCAGCTTGAGGAAGTTCCGCTCGATATCGTTCCCGACAAGGAACAGAGACGGAGCGCAGAAGTCGTCAGGAGCGACCTCCAGGAAAGGCTGGATGATCGGCGTCTTTTCGGACACGGCCGGGTCGAATATGTAGAGCTTGAACAGCTCCGAAACCATGGCAGAGGGGAGCTCCGCAATCGAAGACAAGAGCGCTATCCAATCGTCCCTCTTCCTCGCGTTGACGATGGTTCCAATGGGCCATTTGTTGATGTCGCCACCGGAGGCGATTTGATGGGCGAGCTCGTGCGCCATGGACACTGCCAAGACGGCCGCCCAAAAGCGCCGCAGTCCTCCCAGCGAGAACGAGCCGAGGCTCACGTCGGGCGGCAATTCCCAGTCTTGTGGCATCGTGCAAAGCCGGGCGAACTCGGAGACGGACGCGGTCAAATCCGGCGTGTACTCGTAGGTGATGCGCTCAGGGCCGATGGCCGACACGGCACCTTCCAAACATCCACGAACCATCTGAACGGCCGTGGCATGTCGTTCGATCTCTCCTTGCGCGGGCGCAGTGCCCAGCTTCTCCGTCAGTTCATGGGTACGAAGAAGCGAGTCTGCGGAATCAGCTTCCTGCGAAGCGTATGCGAACGTGATGCGCGGGTCCCGAGCGGCCACGTGGATTTCGAATTGGCCCTTGCCAGCAAGGGCCAGGCTGTATTCAACCTGTTCAAGTTTATAGGAGAAAACGAACAGCTCTTGTGCTTCCCCGAACACCGCTCGGTCGATGCGCAATTGCTCTGGGGTGCCGCGCGCACACCGTCGGACAACCCCAGGGATCGCATGGAAGCTCGACTCGACCGCCGACCTGTGGGCCCCGAAGAACCGAGACGGATCTCCTCCTGCCTTGAACGCTTCCACCTCCAACACCGCAACGTAGTGGTAGAGCGCTTGCCCCCGTGGGCGCTGGAATATCGGCAGCGCCTCAAAGCTTCGGTCGATTTCTCGCCGGGCCTCCGCCACAAATGCTGCACCGTCGCGCTTCTGCCCCACGCATCCCGCTCCTCAGCTCACTCTATCTACTACCTTCTTACAACCGTGCCCGTGGCCGCTGAACCCCGAAGAGGCTCTTGTTTTGATAAAATTGTTTAGAGTCGTCGGGTCTTCGATTTATGGCAACTTCTATCAGAGTAGCGCGAAAGGCCAGTAGACTTCTTCGGAGGGGCGGTTCTTCGGCCTGTACAAGTGTGGCCGGCTCGGCGCTGAGGCAAAAGAAGCGTCGGCCGAAGCGAGAGTCTAAGAGGTATTAGAGCGACTTGATTTCCGCGCTTCCGGTGTCCAGACCTCTACGGTAGGCGTGATAAGCAAACGTCCCTCGAACACCGGAAATGAATCCCAAAAGGAGGACTACCGCCAGCGCTCCCACCGCCGCGCCCACTCCATGCTCGATCCACGCGTAGATGCGTTCGCCAACAAACACGATGAGGGCAGCAACAGCCGCAATCCTAGAAGTTTTGCGCTGGATCATGAATCCAAGGAAAGCAGCAAGCAAAGCATCCACCAACGATGACGGTTCTACAAAGCCCAGAGGTGTAAAAATCGATATGATCGCCAATACACCGGTTATACCGGCAACGACAAATGCGCAGCCCGCGCCACTCGCGGCGGCCTTCTTTGCTGATTTCTCGTCGGAAATTATCGGCCACCACCACGACCCAGAATCCCGCGTTTTGCTCTTTGGTGCCGGAACAGTGAGGCCGTGCTTTTCCCTCCTGACGAGTTCAGCAGCAAGCACAGTCTGAGCAACCGGGACAAGCGACTCTAGTTTTGCAGCAACTCGCAGAAGTTCCTCGTCGAGCATGGCCGCGTAGTATGCTGCAAATGCTTCCTCGGCACTCCGCACATACAGAATAGTATCACCGTCAACACGGTTTTTGTGGGCAGCAGCGGGATATCCCTGCAACTGGTGCCACCAGGCACTCGGACCGCGACGTAGTACCAAGGCCACGGGGGCCCGGGCCGCCGTCAGGACATAGAGACGGCAAGCAGTTACTCGACGCGCGTCGCTCAAGTTGCCATGGTTCCACTTGGAGCCGGAGAGCGCAAGTGATAGCTTGTAGATCATGGCTGCCAGCGCTTTGAGTGCTTCCTTTGCCGTCGAACCCGGATCACCGCACCCCTTGGGAGCGACTCCCGGCCCGGACGGCGTCAACTTCTCCATCTTCTCGGGCAACGCCACCGGCGTGGAGTTGCTGCTGTTCGCGGCGTACGACGACCCCCAACCGTTTCAGACCATCCGGCTTGACCCGGCGGTGAACAAGAACTTTCACTTCTGGCACGTCCTGGTGCGCGGGCTCCCCGCCGGCACGCACTACGCTTATCGCGTGGATGGATCCTTCAATCCCGCCGCCGGCCAGCGCTTCAATCGGAACAAGGTACTGATTGATCCATATGCGCGCGGCAACACCGACGCCCTGTGGCAGCGCGGCGCGGCCTGCACTCCGGACGACAATGTGGCCGTTTCGATGCGCTCCGTGGTGATCGACCCGTCGGGATACGATTGGGAAGGCGACCTTCCCCTCAAGCGGCCCATCGAGGACTCCATCATTTATGAAATGCATGCCAGGGGCTTCACGCAATCGCCGTCTTCGGAAGTGGGGCATCCCGGAACATTCGCCGGAATCATCGAGAAGATTCCCTACCTGAAAGATCTCGGCGTTACGGCGGTGGAACTGCTGCCGATTTTCGATTTCGACGAGACCGCGGTGCTGCGCGAGCTGGACGGCAAGCCGCTGACGAACTACTGGGGCTACAGCACCATGAGCTTCTTCGCCCCGCAATCGTTTTACTGCACGACACCCGAAATCGGCAGTCACCTGCGGGAATTCCGCGACCTGGTGAAAGCCCTGCATCGCGCGGGCATCGAAGTGATTCTGGACGTCGTATTCAATCATACCGACGAAGGCAATCACATGGGCCCGACCTTCTCGTTCAAGGGCGCCGACAACCAGACCTACTACTTCCTGGTGCCCGGCGACCTGCAGTACTACATGGATTTCTCCGGCTGCGGAAACACCTTCAACTGCAATCACCCGATCGCGCAGAAGCTGATCGTCGAATGTTTGCGCTACTGGGTTCGCGAAGCGCACGTCGACGGGTTCCGATTCGACGAGGGCTCCATTCTGGCGAGGGGCGAGGACGGCACTCCGCTGGCGCAGCCGCCGGTAGTGTGGCAGATCGAGCTGGACGAAGACCTGGCCGACGCAAAAGTGATCGCGGAAGCCTGGGATGCCGCCGGGCTCTACCAGGTGGGCCATTTCCCGGGAGACCGCTGGGCCGAATGGAACGGGCGCTACCGCGACGACATCCGCAGCTTCGTAAAGGGCGACCCCGGAATGGTGGGCGCGGCGGCTACCCGGCTGGCCGGCAGCTCCGATCTCTACCAGCAGCGCGGCTCATTGCCGGTGAACAGCATCAACTTCGTGAACTGCCACGACGGCTTCACTCTGAACGACCTGGTCTCTTACAACTCGAAGCACAACGAGGCCAACGGCGAGAACAACAACGACGGCATCAACAATAATGTGAGCTGGAATTGCGGCGTGGAGGGCCCGTCGGACGACCCCGCGGTGGAGGCGCTGCGCGCGCGGCAGGTGCGCAACTTCGCGGCGCTGCTGCTGCTCTCACGCGGAGTGCCCATGTTGGTGGCGGGGGACGAGGTGCGGCGCACGCAAAACGGCAACAACAACGCCTACTGCCAGGACAACGGGACCAGTTGGTTCGACTGGAGCCTGGTGGACCAGCACGGCGACCTGTTGCGCTTCTGGAAGCGCATGATCGAGTTTCGCAAAGCGCACGCCACGCTGCATCTCGGCCAGTTCTTCTCGGGCGCGGTGAACGAGCGCGGGCTGGCCGACGTCACGTGGCACGGAACCAAGCTCGCGAGTCCCGCCTGGGACGATCCCGAGGCGCAGGCGCTGGGGATGACGCTGGCGGGTTTCCAGGGCGACCCGGACATCCACGTGATGATGAACATGCACTGGGAGCCGCTGGACTTCGATCTGCCGGTGGTGACCGGCAGGGTCTGGTTCCGCGCGGTCGATACGGCCCTGGCGCCGCCCTCCGACATCGCCGATCCCGGTAGCGAAGCTCCAGTGGCGGAGAGTACCTATGCGGTCGCGGGACGGAGCGTGGTGGTGCTGGTGAACCGGGCTGGGTGAGTCTCGCGGAAGGGAGCCGCGGCTCTCTTACTTCTTCTTGCGCGGCGGCACCGCCACTGCCGGCGGACGCACTTCCCATGTTCCCAAAATCTGCCATCCCGAGTTGTTCTGGTCGTGATCCCTGGACGCCAGGTAGAGGTTCTTCTTACCTGCGAACCCCGCCCGGAAACTCACGTTCACCTCGATCGTCAACACGTTCCCGTCGCCTTTGGCCGACAGCAGGCGCACGCCGCACTGACTGTTGGAGCCCGCTTGATAGTCTTTCCCCTGATCGTCCAACAGGAGCAGGCTGCCGGTCACCAGCTCATACGCCGCGTAACAGGCATGCTGCCCATCGAGCGTACTCGCGATCAGCATGTTCACAACCGACAGGTTGTGCCACCCGCCCGGGTGAGGTACTGCGAGCGTGAATGTCTGGCTGCTGCCCGCCCCCGAGGCGGGGCTGATCGAAATGCTCCCCGGATTGACCAGTAGCGACACCGGGATCACGAACAGGTCGCTCTGGTTGGCCGGATTGTATACCACTACCTGTCCAGAATAGGCGCCGGTTGCCATGGAGTTGACGACGGCCGGATTCGCCGACAGGTACAACCCATTGGCCACCGGCACATCTGTGACGGAACCTGCCATGTTGTCGATCAGGATCCAGGCATCCTCGGAGCGGGTGATCTTGGCGTTGTAGGTATTGACCGCGGTGCTGGTGGAGCTGATCCCGATATTACAGCCGGACACGAATCCCGTGCCGCACGCTTGCCCGATAGCGGCCGGCCAGGCCAGGGTGACATGGCTCGCCGTGGCTTGATAACTCGAGCCGCGATTGACATCGTAGGTCACCACCAGAGGCGTGCCGATACGGCCGGCGGCCGGAAGCAGCGTGAGGGCGGCGGTGCAGGCCCCGCAGTTCGAACTGACGAGCTGGAAGTACAAAGTGTCGGGCGTGGTGAAGCGATTGGCGCTGGTCATCGCCAGCCACTCCGGCGGCTTGGTTACGGTATACTCCACGGCATTCCCCGTGGCCACGCTGACGGCCACTTGCCGCGCCTGGGTGTTGCTCAGGTTGACGCTGGCGGTGCTGACGATCAACCGCGTTTGCGCCGGTCCGGAAGTGGGACTGTACCGGACCATGATCGACGCCGCCTCGCCGCCGCCCTCCGGAAGCAGCTTGACGGAGCCGGTGCAATCCCCGCAATTCGAATTGGCGATCTGGAAGTATAGCGTGTCCGGCGCGGTGTAATTGTTGCTGCTGGTGACGCTCAACCAGGACGGCTTCTCCGCCACCGTGTAAGCCAGACGATCGCTCTTGGACGCGCTGACCTTGACGGTTCGCGCTTCGGTGCTGTTCAACAGCACAGCTTGGGCGCTGACATTCAGCGATATCTGTGCGAATCCCGTTACAACGGACAGGATCGACAGAAGACCGGCGCCGGCGGGCACTTTCACGGTTGGCATATCCCTATGCTATGTTACCGGTTCAGCGCCTTCTCCAGTATTTCGACCTGTTTCTCGGCCTTGTCCTTGAAGCTCTTCGCAGAGGCGGGGTCGCCGGCGTTGAGGGCGTTGGCGGCTTCGTCCAGGTAGCCGTTCATCAGGTCCAGCGGCCCCTGGAGGCTGGCGTTCAGACCCAGCCCGCCGGCTGCCTGCGCACTTTCCAGTCTCTTCAGGCTGCCGCGGATCCCGCCGGCACGCACGTTCAGCATGGTGAGCTGCTCGCGAACCTGCTGCAGGGCCGCGCGCGTGGCTGCGGCGTCCGGTTGCGGGGCAGCAGGCTGCTGGACCAGCGGCTGCTGGACCAGCGGCTGCTGCACGGCTGGTTGTTGTACGACAGGTTGTTGGGCGACCGGTTGTGATACGACAGGTTGCTGCACGGCCGGTGCTTGCGGCTGTGGCTTTGAAGGCGCCTGCTTGGAAGCCTGCGCCTGGCGTTTCGGAACCGGCGGATTCCCGGGCGCCGGCTTGGAGGCCTCCGGCTGCGCCGGTGTCGCGGTGGTGGGCTGCGATTCCGGCGCGGGCGGCTGCCCGGAAGGGGCTGTCGTAGGCTGCGGGGCTTTCGTGGCCTGCGGCGCTGGCGTGGCCTGCGGCGCCGGCGTGGTGGAAGCCGCGGGAGTGTTGGTGGAGCTCTGTGCGGCCTTGGTTCCCTTCCCCGGCCCGAATTCGATTACCCCGATCGCCGCCAGCACCGCCGCCACCGATCCGATGGCCATCCACAGCCCGCGCTTGCTGCGGGGCGGTGCGGCCTGTACCGGTTGCGGCGCTGCAGCCGCCTCGGTTTCCTCAGCGGCCAGGTTGCCCAGCGCGTTGCGGAAGGCCGCGGCGCTCTGGAACCGCTGGTTCGGATCCCGCATGACGGACAACATGATCACATCGCTGAGCATCGACGGCAGTTTGGGGTCCACCTGGATCGGCGGCACCGGCGTCTTTTCCAGGTGGGCCGCCATGATGGCGTACTGGCTATCGCCATCGAAGGGGCGCTTGCCGGTGACCAGCTCGTAGAGAGAAACACCCAGCGAGTAGAGGTCCGAGCGCGGGTCCATGCCGGCGGTTCCCTGGATCTGTTCGGGCGACATGTAGTACAGCGACCCCATTGTCGTGCCGGCCATGGTCAGACGGTGGTCGGTGGAGGCTTTGGCGATGCCGAAATCCATGAGCTTCACCACGCCGGAGGGCGTCAGCATCATGTTGGACGGCTTGAGGTCGCGGTGGATGACGCCGTGCGCGTGGGCATACTCGAGCGCCGAGAGCACCTGCCGGATGTAGTCGACAGCTTCGGCCACGGGGAGCGGGCCGGCCTTCAGCTTCTGGTCGAGCGTCGTGCCCTCGACGAACTCCATCAGCATGAGGAGCTGATTTTCTACACGCACCGCGGTATGCAAGGCCGCGATGTTGGGGTGCTCCAGGCTGGCCTGCACCTTGATCTCGCGCAGGAAGCGGTCGGCCAGCTCCGGCTCGGTCGCCAGGTCCGGAAGCAGCACCTTCATGGCTTCGATGCGGTCGGAGATGAGGTTGCGGACNNAGATGAGGTTGCGGACCTTGTATACCTTGCCCATGCCCCCCACGCCGAGAATGCCGGCAACCTGGTAGTCGCCGACCGTCGAACCGACTTCGAAGTTCATAGGGCACCCTACTTCGGATTGGAGACGGTGTCTCCCACCTTGGGTTGTCCGGGTCCGCTGAATTTGCCGACGGCGGACTGGGCGTCCACTTCGGTGATGGTGACCGTGCCGACAGGCTCCTCGACGTGGCGGATCACCTTGCCAGTGGCCGGATCGTGGATATCGCGAACGCCGCGCTTGACGTCCAGCCTGTCGCCGACTTTGACGCCCGCGCGCGAGCCTACATTGAGGACCAAGGTGCCGTCGGGCGAGGCATCGGCCACCAGCCCGTCAATGGTCACGACCCTGGCGGGCAGCGACGCGGCCTTCTGGTCGAGGCCATGCGCCACGTCGGTGACTGCCTTGTTCACGGCTACGCCCAGAATGGTCTGGCCGAAATTCTTGCTTTGCATGTCGAGAACGCCGCCGGCCATTCCGCCGTAGCTGCCGCCCGAGCCCAGTATGCCGGTGCCGCCCCGCGACTCTTCGCCCTTCCCCTGCACGCTGGCCAGGATCTCCGCGGTGCTGGTGTCGATCATGCGCGCGGTAATCTGCACCACGGCGGTGGATTGTTTCTTCTCGACACCGCCGATGCCGAACTTGCCGAGCGCGCCACTCACCGCTCCGCCGCCGATATCGGTCTTTTTGTCGTCGCGGCCGAACTGGGTGATGCTGCCGATTATGATGGCGTCCACGCCCAGCACGCGGCCGATCTTCGCGGCGCTTCCGGCATCGGCGCGATCGCTGTTGGAGAAGTTCTGCTCGTTCAGAATCTTGTCCAGCTCCTTGCGCTCGATCACGGAGTAGGCGCCGTCGGAAACCAGCTTGTCTACCAGGATATCGGCGATTCCCTTGCCGACGTCCTGATTGGAACCGAAGAGCGAGGTTACGTAAGTTTGCACGGTGGCATAGTCAAAGTTCATCACCGCGACGCGCTTTTTCTGCTGCTGCGCCTCGGCCCTGGTGGGAACCATAAGAAACGTTAGAACCAGGAGAAACGCGAGAACCGCTGTAACCCGTGACATCATATCCCCTCCAACTATACATACGAGTGCCGGGAGCGGGCCGTCAAGCGTTATAGTACCGTCCCGGTAAACGGATGTAGCGCTTTTCACGATACCACGGCTGCCACCTGAGCGAGAACTTTCCGGATGTCGGGCCGGTCGACGCGGATCACGTGACAGCGGTCACCGGTGGGGCGCCAGCGATCGAACATACGCGGGACTGGAAAGCCGGCGAAGATGCTGACCAGCGGGACGCCGCACTCGGCGGCCACGTGCTGCCCGGCGGAATCGTAGCCCACGTACAGGCGGGCGCCCGCGATGATGGCGGCGAAGCCGGCGAAGGAGCCGTCCCAGAATGCCGCGTTCAC
>OMOG01000338.1:0-4746 GCA_900290305.1 Candidatus Sulfopaludibacter sp. SbA4 | reverse complement strand
AGGGCGCCCGCGATGATGGCGGCGAAGCCGGCGAAGGAGCCGTCCCAGAATGCCGCGTTCACGCCGGAGCGTTCGGCGGCGCGGGTCACGCGGTCCGCTTCTTCTCCGCCCGCGCCTCGGTCGATGTACAAGGGCGTGCCGCTGCGTGACAAGAGGGCGAGCAGTTCTTCTTCGAACGGGTCCGGTAAGCGCTTGGCAGGGTTCTCGCCCACACCGAGGCTGACGGCGGTGTGGGGGCCAGGGGCCGGGGGCCAGGGGCCAGGGGGGTGTACGTACGGTTTCGCTCCGGCGATCCCTAGGGTTTCGGCGGCCCAGGCGGCAGTGAGTTCCGGGAGTGTGCGTGTGGTTTCGCCACCATAGGCTCGGCTCTCGAAAAAGTAGTAGCGATCTTCCGCGCAGACCGGCAGGAGGCCGAGTTGCGTGAGGCGCGAATCGGGATCGATGACGATGGAATCGGGCGCGGCGAGGAGAGCTTTCAGATCATCCCAGACGGCGAGGCGGTCGCGGATGCCGCCTCGTTTGTAGAAGACCGGTGCGTGATGGATCCTCGGATCCCCGGCGAACAGCTCGTAGTTCTTTTGCGGGCCGGCGAACAGGATTTCGGCTTGCGGGAAGCGCTGTTTGGCCGCGGCGAGCAGCACGCTGGTGACCGCGACATCGGCGCCGAGCGTCACGCGGGAGAGGACGAAGACGCGGCGGGGATCATGGGAAATAAGGCTTGGGCGGCGGATGCGTTCATAGCGCGCGATCAGCGATGCCGGCTCCGCATCGTCCCTCACGCAGGCGATCGCCTGCGAGAAGAGGCGGACGTAGGCATCGCATAAAGCAGGCTCGAAGCGGTCGGCAAGGCCTTCCACCAGGATCGAGAAGAGCGCCAGCCCGCAAGGCTCCTCGACCAGAACGCGCGGCAGCTCATCCGGAGGGTTGCCGGCGATGCATTGGTCCAGGACTTCCTGCGCGATCTCCTTACACGAAGTACTTGTCAATCAGGATCCCCAGTTTTTTGCGGGTGGCCTCGGGCACCAGCGCGCGGTCCGTGAAAAGGGCGTGCGCCAGCGCCGAGCCGCACTTGCAGGCGCGGCCGGTGGGCATGCGGGCGACCGCCGCCGCCACTACTTTGCAGGCGTTCTCGGCATTCTTCGTGAGGTTGCCGATGATGTCGCTCACGGTGACGGCGTCGTGATCGGCATGCCAGCAATCGTAGTCGGTCACCATGGCGACGGTGACGTAACAGATCTCGGCTTCGCGCGCCAGCTTGGCCTCCTGCAAATTGGTCATGCCGATAACGTCCATGCCCCAGCTTCGGTACACGTTGGATTCGGCTTTGGTGGAAAATGCCGGACCCTCCATACACAGGTAGGTGCCGCCGTTCTTGACCGTGACACCGGCGGAATGGCAGGCGCCCGAGACCACCTCGGCGAGCTCGGGACAGATGGGATCGGCGAAACTGATGTGCGCCACCAGGCCCTCACCGAAGAACGTGGAGATGCGGCCTCGCGTGCGGTCGAAGAACTGGTCGGGGATGACGAAGTCGAGCGGCCGGTGCTCTTCTTTGAGCGAGCCCACGGCGCTGAGCGAGATGATGCGCTCGACTCCCAGCCACTTCATGCCGTAGATATTGGCGCGGAAATTCAACTCCGACGGCAGCAGGCGATGCCCGCGTCCATGGCGCGCGAGGAACGCGACCGGCTTGCCCTCCAGGGTGCCGAGCACGTAGTTGTCCGAGGGCCAGCCGAAGGGCGTTTCGATGCTCGCCTCTTCCTGCGCTTCAAATCCGGGCATGGAATAGAGCCCGCTGCCGCCGATGATGCCAATTTCCGCTTTCACGTTTCGGTCTCCTGGATGAGTTCGAGTAGGACGCCTCCGGTGGAGGCGGGGTGCACGAATACGTAGAGATGTCCGCCCGCGCCCTGGCGGGGTTCGTTCAGCAGGCGGGCGCCGGAGGCCCGCAGGCGCTCGACGGCGGCGGCGAGGTCGGGGACTTTGAGGGCGACGTGATGCAGGCCGGGGCCGCGCTTTTCGAGGAACTTCGCGATGGGGGAATCGGGGGCGGCGGGTTCGAGCAACTCGATGCGCGAATCGCCGGCGGGGAGCAGGGCTACGTGGACTTTTTCGGTGGCTACGGTTTCGCGATGGGCTACGGCGAGGCCTAGGGTTTGGTAGAAGGCTAGGGCTGCGTCGAGGGCGGGGACGACGATGCCCAAGTGGTCGAGGCCAACCGCTCCCTGACGGTCGCGGCTCGGAATCGGAGCCGCGACCGTAAGGGAGCGGTTGGTGATGGATTGCAATAATTCTTCGATGCCGGTGCCCTCGGTGGCGATGGTGCGGAGGATGGGCTTGTGGAGGTGCTGCAATTCGATCTCGAGACGGTCGGCGCCGGGCTGGTCGGACTTGTTGATCACGAAGATGTCGGCGATTTCGAGGATGCCGGCTTTGATCGCCTGGACGTCGTCACCCATGCCGGGGACCAGCACTACGACCGTGATTTGCGCGAGACCTGCGATCTCGACTTCGTCCTGTCCGACGCCCAGAGTTTCGATCACTACGTAATCCTTGCCTGCCGCGTCCATCAGGCGAACGAGATCGGCGGTGGCGCGGGCGAGGCCGCCGGTGGATCCGCGGGTGGCCATGGAGCGAATGAAGATGCCCGAGTCGGCGTGATGCTGCTGCATGCGGATGCGGTCGCCCAGGATGGCGCCTCCGGTCATGCGGCTGGTGGGATCTACGGCGATGATGGCGACGGTTTTTCCCTGCTTGCGGAGGGCGGCGGCCAGGACGTCGACGAGCGTGCTCTTGCCCGCGCCGGGCGGACCGGTGATTCCGATAATGCGCGCACCGCCGGCGAACGGGGCCAACTCGCGCAGCGTTTCGAGCGCTTGAGGATCGCGGTTCTCCACGCCCGTGGCGGTGCGGGCCAGAGAGCGCGCGTCGCCTTCACGAATTCTGGAAGCCACTTCGTTCATCAGGTCTTCAGGAGCTGCCGCGCGATCACCATGCGCTGGATCTCGCTGGTGCCCTCGCCGATGGTGCACAGCTTGACGTCGCGGTAGAACTTCTCCNNTTGATGAAGCCGTAGCCTCCGTGAATCTGCACGGCTTCGTTGGCGATGCGCACCGCGGCTTCGGAGGCGAACAGCTTGGCCATGGACGATTCGCGCGTGACGCGCCGGCCATGATCGAGCATCCAGGCCGCGCGATAGTTGAGCAGGCGCGCGGCATCCAGGTCGACCGCCATGTCGACCAGTTTGTGCTGGATCGCCTGGAACTCGGAGATGGGCCGGCCGAACTGCTTGCGCAATTTGGAGTAGCGCAACGCGGCGTCGTAAGCGCCTTGCGCCATCCCGATGGAGAGCGCGGCGATGGAGATGCGGCCGCCGTCCAACACCTTCAGGCTGTCGACGAAGCCTTCGTTCAGCTTGCCCAGCATTTGCTGCGAGCAGAGGCGGCAGCCCTCGAAGATCACCTCGCCGGTGGCGCTGGCGCGCATGCCGAGCTTATTTTCCTTTTTACCCGGGCGAAATCCGGGCGTAGTCTTTTCGACGATGAAGGCCGAGATGCCGTGCTGCGCGGCGGCGCGGTCGGTGACCGCCATGGCCACGCAGACATCGGCATAGTGCGCGTTGGTGGTGAACGTCTTGGCGCCCTCGAGCACCCACGTGCCATCCTGCAGAACGGCCTTGGTGCGGGTGCCGGCGGCGTCGGAGCCGGCTTCGGGCTCGGTGAGCGACCAGCAGCCGATCCACTCGCCGGACGCGAGCTTGGGCAGGTAGCGGCGGCGCTTGGGCAGGTAGCGGCGGCGCTGCTCGTCGCTGCCCATCTTGTAAATGTGATTGGAGCAGAGCGACGTGTGGGCCGCCAGGATAATGCCCACCGAGCCATCCACGCGCGAAAGCTCCTCGATGACGATGGAATACTCGATGTATCCCAGGCCGGCGCCGCCCAACTCCTCGGGAAAGATGGCGCCCATGTAGCCCAGCTTGCCGAGCTTGCGGACGACCTCCAGGGGGAAGATCTGGCCTTCGTCCCACTCCATGACGTGCGGCCCGATTTCCGCTTCGGCGAATTCGCGAACCGACTTGCGGAGCTGGATCTGTTCCGGCGTGTACTCGAAGTCCATTGTTCGATTAGTTCATGGGGGGCGTCCCAATGCATGGTGCGCTGTTGCCGGTAGCTTTCGACGGCCATGCGGCAGGCGATGGAGACGCGGAATCCGATGTCGAAGGGGCAGTTGGGCTGGGTACCGGAATCGCGGATGGCGTCGAGGAAATTCTGCATGTGAGCTTTGGGGTCGGCGCGGGTGAGGCCGGCCATTTCGTTGCCGTCGGGGCGGGTCTTCTTTTCGGGCGTGTAGCGGATGCCCTGCATGGTGTGGGAGATGGTGCCGTTGTCGCCCAGCACCTCTTCGGTGACGCCGAGGCGCTCGTTACCGAAGCCGGAATCCCAGGTGAAGAGCATCTCGTCGTGCTCCATGGCGACGTTCATGGTGTCGGGCACTTCGCGGCCGTCCTTCCAGAGGTAGAGGCCGCCGGTCATAGTGACCGATTTGGGGATTGAGAGGCCCATGGCCTTGTACCAGAAGGAGAGCTGGTGGCACATGTTCTCGTATACGTTGCCGCCGGAGTAGTCCCAGAAGAAGCGCCAATTGGCGTAGCGGTTGGCGTCAAATGGCCGCTGCGGCGCCTCGCCGAGGAAGGATTTCCAGACGATGTTTTCGGGCGTCATGTCGGGATAGATGGGGTTGGTCCAC
>OMOG01000005.1:35969-36164 GCA_900290305.1 Candidatus Sulfopaludibacter sp. SbA4 | reverse complement strand
AGGTCAACAACCGAGCTTTGCCAGCGCCCCGAGAGAGCGTTCTGATATGATGCGCTCATCGAGTAGCCGAATTGAAGGGAGGCCCCTGTGAAATCAAGCGCCCACACCCACACGACGCGCCGCGCGATTCTCCAATCCGCCGTTGCGGCAGCTGCGGCCCGCGCCGCCACCGCCCATTGGAAGCCTAAACTGGGC
>OMOG01000005.1:35710-35959 GCA_900290305.1 Candidatus Sulfopaludibacter sp. SbA4 | reverse complement strand
TCACCTGCCTGCAACTGGCCGCCGGCGGCCCGATCTCACCGGACTCGACCGATGAGCAACTCGCGGAAGTGAAGCGCTCGCTGGCAGCCCACGGACTGACCTTGGTGGCGCTGAACGGAGGAGGGAACCATCTGGAACCCGCCGCCCAGCAGCGGTTCGTGAAAATCATCGAGCTCGCTGGGCGCCTGGGCGTTTCGCTCATCGGCGGCTCTTCCGGCGCTATCGCCGGCCAGCCGCTGGACAAGCAGG
>OMOG01000005.1:31334-35700 GCA_900290305.1 Candidatus Sulfopaludibacter sp. SbA4 | reverse complement strand
GGCCAGCCGCTGGACAAGCAGGTGCAGGCGATTGTCAAGGCATACGAATCGCAGTACTTCCCCTCATGCGAGAAACACAAAGTCAGGATCCTTTGGGAGCCCTACGTCAATCCCGCCAATATCGCCACGAGCCCCGTGGCCTTCGCCGCGTTGCTCCGCGCGTTCAACGATTCGCCTTACGTCGGCATCCAGATGGACCCGTCGCATCTCGCCTGGCAGATGATCGACCCCGTCGAAGCCACACGTGAATTCGCCCAATACATTTTCAATGTCCATCTTAAGGACACGGAAATCCTCTGGCCTCTGGTGCGCCACGGTGGCATTCAGCCGGTCGACAACGCGAGGTGGTGGCGCTTCCGCCTGCCGGGCTCCGGCGCGATCGATTGGAAAGGCTTTTTCACCGCCTTGGCCGATGCAGGATACGCCGGCGGGCTGAACATTGAGAATGAGGATCAGTTCTACTACCCAAGCTACGACGGCGCCGATTTCACCGAGGCCTTCAAAGAAGGCTTCCGCGTGGCGCACGCCTACGTGCGGCAATTCGTGCCGCCGGGCACCGGGAAATGAAGAATGGGTTTCGCCTGAAGCCGGCCGAAGGCACGAGCGTTAATACCTCATATCGGCAGCAACTGGCCAGTCCGGATTCCCGCCGCCCGGCGCTGCGGTTCTGCGCGAAACTGCTCCGCAAAGCGTTTCACGGCGAACACGCTCTCCACCCTATCGAATCATCGCATGGCGCCGTGGGCAATCCGCAGGGCCGTAGCGGTGAGGGGAGCCTTCTCCCACCCCTGTCCGGCCGGCGGCCGCCATCGCTCAACTTTCAGTTCGATTCGGGCGATCAGGCGTGACCATACGGAGTCGGGGTCGGAATCGAAGACCAGCTTGGCGTCGCCATCGAAGATGTACCAGACCCCCAGCTTCATTTCCTTCTCCAGTTGTCCGGCGCCCCAGCCGCAGTAACCCACGCAGGCGTGGAACTCACTGGGGCCCGTGCCCGCGGCCAACGTCTTTTCCAGCAGGGGCCGGGTGGAAATCATGTAGACGTCGCCGACAACCCGCCGCGCATCGTCCGGCTGGTTCCTTGCCCGAAGCAGCGCCAGCACCATCGACGCCTCGACCGGACCACCAAGGTAAATCGGGTCCGAGCGGTTCTTCGCCGCTTTGAGCTGGCCCAAGGCACGCGAAATCGGGACCTTGGCCGGGTGATTGATCATGAGACCCAGGGTACCGTTTCCATCCAACTGTACCAGCAGGACGACCGTCTTCGCGAAATGCGGGTCTGGGGCGTCGCGCGTCGCCACCAATAGCTTGCCTACGCCCAAATCCTGGACTCGCATGGATTGGGCCGCCACATCCAGGGGCAGGAACAGTACTGCCGCGGCGATCGACAGAGGGAGGGCGAACTGGAACCTCATGAAACCGATTTTCCACTTTTTGTCCCGCCTGCGCCAGGGGGACGGGCCGCAAGCCCTTGTGGGCTCAAGTAGCCGGTGTGGTAGCTATGGCCGGGCCGCGATTCCGGCCGCCCGGCGCTGTTGTTCTTATCGAAGCTCCCGAGCACTGGTCTCGAGATCGCGAGACGGTCTTGTTGCCTCTAGATTAGATCACGGAGAGGCCGAAGCGGTCAAAGCGTTCAACGACGATTTGATTGGTGCCGATCGGTCGATTTCGCGCCCGGTCCTCGAGGCTGATCCGGTATCGGGTCACGACGGTTTTGTTGAGAGCAAGGCGGGGTTCCGAGCAGTACCAGATGTTTCGCAAATCATCCAAACGATCCGAAGCACGTCTCGAATTCGCCTGCCTTTCTGCCGCATGGATTTCATTGACGTTCTTTTACAGAGAATTGACTCTCCGCGACGTTTCCCTGTCGCCTATGAAGACGGAGGTTGAAAGAAAGGACATGAAATCCAAGCTGCTCCGACAAATTCTCGCGGCCGGCGCGTTGCTGGCCGGTCCAGCCCTGGCCGCCGTCCAACCGAACGTCACCCCGGATCCTCCGCTGCCGGACACGCAGATTGCGCAGACCGTTCAGCGCGACCTGCTAAAGTACGCCAATTTCACCGTGTTCGACGATCTGAGCTTCAAGGTTCAGAACGGTCGGCTCACTCTCTTCGGCGAAGTAACGGAGCCGTTCAAGAAAGCGGACATCGAAAAGATCGCTGCCAAAGTTCCCGGCGCGACGGGTGTGACGGACGAGATCCAGGTGTTGCCCTTCTCCGACATGGACAATCTCCTCCGCAGCCGGATTGCCGTGTCGATCTACCACGATCCCTCGCTAGCGCGCTACCGTGCAGGAACGAACTCGCCGATTCACATCATCGTCGATAACGGTGGCGTCACCCTGAAGGGCGCCGTCTATACTCAGGCCGACAAGGAGGACGCGGGCCTGCTCGCTTCAAGCGTTGCTCCCATCGTCAACAACCTGCAAGTAGTCAACCCACCGAGCAGATAACCCTCAGTCCATCCCACACGAAATCGGGATCGCGACACTCTGGGCGGCCGGCTTGACAACCGGCCGCCTTTCTCTGTGTGCCGAGCATGTTGGACAGTTGGGGGGTGAAAGGCCCCTCACAGCCCGGATGGATGCGAAGTGTGCCGGGCGAGCGCTGCCCAATGCGGATAATCGGCCACCTTGTGAGGACACCCACCGAAAACCGACTCACCTGAGAGCCGACAACGCCCATTCTCGACACCCGCCGCGCACAGCCAGATGGATCGTTCCTAACGCCGTAGTGTAGATGACGGTCCCAATTTCAACCGGTGCCCCGGAAATCCGGTTTCGGGACGGCGTTATGTCGAGATATCGGCAGCTGCGGTTGGCCAGTAAAGCCGGCCGCCCGCCGCTCCAACTCCGCCCGAAGCCCACGAGCGTTCAAGCCCATCGGCGAGAATCAGCGGTTCTGCGCGGCGCTATCCACCTGCGTCCGAAACATCTCCCGCGTAAAAGTCACCGCATCCTGCGGCGTGGGCACCGAGAAGCTCATGAACACCAGCGCCATCTCGTTGGTAGTCTGTTCCCCGTAGGTCACCCTCACCGGCGGCTTCGCCGGGTTCCGCGGGTTGCCCTCGGAATTGTCGTAGGTGTATTCCATCTCCACGCGTGTTCCCTTGGGGAGTTTCACCGGCGTCGCATAGGTGCAGCTTCCCTGCCAGTTGAAATCCCAGTCTTTGATCCAGATCAGCGGCACTACCGATCCATCCGGCAGCCGCGCATTCACCTTCATGTCTTTGCAGAGGTAGTGCGCATGCGGCGTGATGCGCAGCAACTCCGTGTCCGCGGGGATCGTGGCCGATGCCTTCACCACGTATTTCGCATCGCCCGGCGCGATATCGATCCGGTTGTTTCCCACGATTGCCAACGCCCGCCCCCTGGTGGGAGGATCGGTGAAGAAGAAACCGTACGAAGACTGGTCCTGCTCGGCCTTGCCTGAGGGATGATAATGTACCTGCAATACCAGGTCCGTGCCCTTGCGGAGAGTCGCTGCGTACCCCGGTACCGGCTTCACGGCGACCTGTCCGGGTGCCCATCCTCCCAGTAAGCCCGCGGCGATCCCCGGTCCTCCGAAGCACGTGTAACCTCCGTCGGGCGATCCCGCAGCCAGCTTGCGCGCTTGGCCCGCCGGATCGGTGAATAGCAAGGCATGATGCACCACTCGCCGATTGTCGGCGCGGAATTCGGCCGCCCCGATGTTTACATCCGCCTCCAGGTTCAAAGGAATCACAAAGCAGCGGAACTGATCGGGCCCATCCGCAGGCACGTTGAATTTGGCCGGAATGGTGACAACGCGGTCCGGCTTGCCGAGTTGCCAGCCATCCGTGAATGTGGGTGGCGACGGCCTGGCAAAGGCGTCGCCTTCCGGCGTGCCCGATGTGGCCCAGTTCCCGATCAAAGCGATCTGCTCTTCGGTCAACCGCCGTTCGTCCTGGAAGTGACCGTAGCCCGGCTCCGCCTTCCAGGGCGGCATCACCCGCGCCTTGGTGACTGCCGCGATTAGCGCCGCGCGCTTGGCCGTGTCCTGATAGGTCAGCAGCGAAAACGGCGCTACTTCGCCCGGACGATGGCATCCCGCGCAGTTCTTATAAAGGATCGGCGCGATGTCTTTGTTGTAGGTCGGCGCCGCCGGCTTGGTGTCGGGCGGGGCAGACAGCATGGCCACCGCGCCCAGGATCAAAATTCCGATCAGTCTCATAGCTATCCTTTCACTTTCTGCGCGTGATCGCGCAACCCAGCGCCCTAGTACGTGCCCGCGGCACAGGCTTGCCGGCCAGGATGGCCTCGAGCGTGTCGCGCAGGTTGAACTCCGTCACCTGCACACGCTGCTTGCCGAGGTCTTCCAGCCGGTTATCGATGCGTCCCAAGTACAGC
>OMOG01000005.1:0-31324 GCA_900290305.1 Candidatus Sulfopaludibacter sp. SbA4 | reverse complement strand
GTGACGCCGCACTTCCGGCGCCGCGACAGTGGCGTCGCCCTGGATCGCATAGAACGCCACGCCGCGGCCCGCAAATGCCTGCTCGATGCGGTTCAATTCCGGAACATAGCTGTTGCAGAGCGGGCAATCTGTGGTGAGGAAGAACAGCACGACCGCTCGTTTTCCGCTCCATTCGGCAGGCGTATGTGTGTGCCCCGACGTGTCCACGAGTGAGAACCGCGGCAACGAGCCCGCTCCAAACGCGAGGGCGTATCCCAGCAGCAGGCAGATTCCCCACTTGCATCCCATGCATCCTATTGTACGTGCGTTTTGTATCCCCATTGCGCGCACCGTCTCCGCCAGGCTTTCGTCTCCCTCTTGGACGATGCCGATGCTGTCGAGCCATTGGGCGGTCTGCGGCGCCGGTGAGATGCACGACAAAACCGCATTAGCGCATGGCATTAGCGTATGGCGAACAAAAGGCGAATCCGCTATTCTAATCTCGTGGCCAGTTGTCGGGATCCGAACCGTCAACCGTCGCAGTCTTGCCGGATATCGTGGAACGCTGTATGCACGCCTCTCGTTCCGAATGGCTCTTCTTCCGCGAGTGGCGGGTTGGGACGGGACGGCGGAACGGCAACGTCCAGCGGCTGGATGCGTTCGCTCTGAACTCCCTCCCGCATACGGGCATGAAGCGGGTCTGCTATGAGGCGAACCCGGTTCGAGGCTGCCAGTTTGGCCACGAACCCGTGCTGCTCCAATGCCTCGCCCAACTGCGCGCCGAACTTTTCCATGGCGCTCTGCCCACGTCGCGAGGTGATCGCAGGCGGGGGCCGGTCCCGCTTCTGGCAGTTCAGCGAGGGAGGAAGCACCTAATGTGACGCGAGTTATCGGCCGATATGGCATATGTGAAGTCCCTGAGCAGGTCCGTTTGTGCCACGCTGGGTTTGACCTGGCGGGTTCTGCTCGGTCTATCGGCATTGACGGCCCCTTTACGGGGTCTGGACCCACGTAAACCGATCGCGCACTACAGTCATCGAGTCTGGCATACCGTCGATGGTTTGCCGCAGGATTCCGTGAGAGCGATCGCTCAGACACGTGATGGTTATCTGTGGCTCGGGACCCAGGCAGGGTTAGCGCGCTTTGACGGCGAACACTTCACTGTTTTCGACCCTACGAACAGTCCGTTGAAGCACAGCCACATCCTGGCGCTCTGTGCTTCGCGCGACGGTTCACTTTGGATCGGGATGGCGGACTCGGACGGGCTCTACCAGTGGACTCCCGAAAAGGGTTTGGCCGCGGCTTGGTCTGGCGCGAATGTTCGCGCGCTCTTCGAGGATCGGGATGGCGTCTTGTGGGTCGGGACGCAGGGAAAGGGACTGCTGCGGGTCAGCGGTACAGGAATGTCCAGGGTGATAACAGTAGAGCATCTGGATGTAAATGACGTGCGGGCGATCACGCAGGACGGCTCGGGCGCTTTGTGGATTGGCACGGAGGGCCAGGGGTTAGTCCGGTACGACATAAAAGGGAACGTGTTATACGACAGAAACAGAGGTTTCCCGACTCGGATATCAGCGCTCTGGCCGGATGCGGATGGATCGATTTGGGTGGGGACCAGGGGTAACGGGTTAATCCACCTGTCGGGAACAAACTGGCAACACTTCGCGATCAGCGATGGCAGGGTCGGCGACGATGTCCTTGCTGTCCAGGGAGATCATGACGGAAACGTTTGGATCGGCACAGATGGCGGAGGGATCAGGCGCTATCAGGGCGGACATTTCGCAGCGTACGACACGACGTCGGGCCTCAGTGGAGACATTGTCCGCGCCATTTTCGAAGATCGCGAAGGGAATATCTGGCTGGGCGCCGCCGGCGCAGGCCTGAACAGGCTGCAGGACGATCCGTTCGTTACTTACTGCAACCGGGACGGTCTTTCCAACGGCCTCATCTGGTCGATGGCGGAGGGTAACGATGGGACCGTCTGGATCGGTACGACCGAAGGATGGCTGAATCGCTTGAAGAACGGCGGGATTACCAGCTTCCAATTGGTGAAACAAGGCGAGCACGACATTATCTTTCCGTTGTTGCACGACAGCAGGGGGAATCTCTGGGCCGGGTTCGCGTCTGGCAGTACACAGCACTTGCGAGCGGTCCGGGTGAATGGATCGTATCCACCTTCCTCAACTGAATTCACTCTCCCCAGCGTCATCCGAGCCGTGGCCAATGCTCCAGACGGCTCTATCTGGCTGGGCTACGACGACGGTCTCGTGGAGTTTGGAGACGGATCGCGGCAACGCACCTATACGACAGCGGACGGGCTGCCGTCGAATACCATAAGGGCAATCGCGTTCAACCGTAGCGGCCGCATGTGGGTAGCCACACCCAACGGGCTGGCGGAGAGGACAGAGGGACGCTTCCAGGCACTCAGCAGCAGCCTGGGGCTGAAAGACGATTCGATCCTGACTCTTTGGGCGGACGAACGGGACCATTTGTGGCTGGGGTCGCGGACGGGAGGACTGTACCACTTCAGTCAGGGTCGTGTTGGGCACTATACGCGCAACGAAGGACTGCCGGACAATCAGGTTTTTTCTATCCTCGAAGACGAAAGCAGCAACCTGTGGCTGACATGCCGCAAAGGTATCTACCGGGTCTCAATACAGGACATCGATCGGTTCGATCGCCAGGAGTCACACTACATTCCGTCGGTCATGTACGAGAGCATCGACGGGTTGCAAAGCAGCGAGATCAATTACGGTGCCAAGCCGCCTGCCATGCGCACTCGTGACGGCCGCTTCTGGTTTGCCACCTACGGTGGCGTTTCGGTTGTCGATCCGGCACATCTCATCGTCAACCGTGACGCCCCGCCGGTCTATATCGAACGGGTGGTCGCTAACGGCGCTGAATTTTCGGCCGGAAGGAGCCTGACTCTAAGTCCGGCATACCGGAATCTCGATGTCCATTACACCGCTTTGAACTTCCGTGCACCGCAACGTGTGAAATTCCGGTACCGGATGGATGGATTCGATCGCGATTGGGTGGAAGCCGATACGCGCCGGGTTGCTTATTATACAAATCTTCCCCCTGGTTCCTACCGATTTCGAGTCATTGCGTGCAACAGCGACGGATTTTGGAACACGGAGGGGGCTGGTATCGACCTCGTGCTGCGGCCGCATCTCTATGAAGTGTGGTGGTTCTGGCCTGCGCTGGCGGCGTGTGGGATCGGAGGCGCCCTTTATGCACTCCACAGGCGAGCGCGCGTGTTCCGGGTCCGCCAGGCTGAGCTGGCCCGGCACGTTGCCGAACGTACGAAGGAACTGCAAGCCGAAGTTCGGGTGAGGCGCAAGGCGGAAGACGCCGCCGCTGCCGCCAGCCGCATCAAAGGCGAGTTTCTGGCCAACATGAGCCACGAGATCCGCACACCGATGAATGGGGTCATCGGCATGACCGGTCTGCTGCTGGATACGAACTTGACCGAGGAGCAACGCGGCTATGCCGAGACCGTGCGCGCCAGCGGTGAATCCCTAATGGGCATCATCAACGATATCCTTGACTTCTCCAAAATCGAGGCGAAAAAACTCAACCTGGAGACAGTGGACTTCGAGCTCCAGAGCCTGTTGGACGATTTTGCGGTCACCCTGGCGGTGCCGGCGTACGCGAAGGGGTTGGAGTTGTTTTGCGGCGCCGACCCCGCCGTCCCCATGCGGCTCCGAGGCGACCCGGGCCGTTTGCGCCAGATTCTCACCAATCTGGTGGGCAACGCCGTCAAGTTCACCGAGCAGGGCGAAGTGGCAGTGCACGTTCGCCTGGAGGAAGAGACAGAAACTGAGTGCCTGTTACGCTTTTCCGTGCGCGACACGGGCATCGGCATCCCCGCAGAGAAGATCGGCTCTCTCTTCGACAAGTTCAGTCAGGTGGACGCCTCGACCACCCGGAAGTACGGCGGTACAGGGCTGGGGCTAGCCATCTCCAAGCAACTGGCAGATATGATGGGCGGCGAGGTCGGCGTGACGAGCCAAGAGGGCAGGGGCTCGGAATTCTGGTTCACGGTCCGATTAGGTAAGCAGGACGGGGGAGTTCAGACGGAGAGCCGTACGACAGCTAACCTACGCGGCGTGCGGGTGCTGATTGTCGACGACAACGCCACCACACGCGACATCCTGACGACGGTGATGACCTCCTGGGGCATGCGCCCAGCGGCGGCTGAGGGGGGACCCTGGGCGCTCCAGTCCTTCTACCGGGCGCTGGAGGAAAACGACCCCTTCCGGGTCGCTGTGATCGACATGCAGATGCCGGGAATGGACGGCGAGGCCACTGGCCGCGCGATCAAAGCGGACCAGCGCCTGGCGAATGCCCGGCTGGTGATGCTGACCCCCCTGGGAGCCCGCGGTGGCACCCAGCGCATCGAGGAAATCGGTTTCGCGGGTTGTGTCACGAAGCCGATAAGGTGCGAAGAGCTGTTCAGCCTCCTCTCCAGGGTATTGTCCGACACCCCTGATTCCGACCTGTGGCCCATCGCGCCGAGCCCTTCGGCCCACGAACCACAGCAGCCTCTTGCCGGCTCCCACGCGCGGATCCTGCTCGCCGAGGACAATATCACCAACCAGCAGGTGGCCTTAGGCATCCTCAACAAACTCGGCCTGCGCGCTGACGTAGTGGCGGATGGGATCGAGGCGGTCAGAGCGCTCAAGTCCATCCCTTACGACCTGGTGCTGATGGACGTACGCATGCCGCTGATGGACGGCATCGAGGCTACTTGCCAGATCCGCGATCCGCGATCCGCAGTCCGCAATCATGACATCCCCATCATCGCTATGACCGCCAACGCTATGCAGAGCGATCGGGAGCACTGCCTCGCGGCGGGCATGAACGACTATGTGTCCAAACCAGTGTCACCGCAGACGTTGTTGGAGGTGCTGAAAAAATGGCTTGGGACCGGGGGACCGCGGCACGCGGAGGATGCCACGCTACAACCGGTGTTACCACCTGTGCCACAAGCGACGGCTGCGCCGCAACAATCCGCGATCGAGCCGTTCCACAGCGAGGACCTGCTGCGGCAGCTCATGGGCGACGAGAAGCTCGCCCGGCGCATCCTGGGAAGGTTCCTGGAGGACGTTCCGCGGCAGATCGCGGCCTTGGCTGAGGCCATAAGCCAGACCGATCCCAAAGCGGCGCGCGTGCGCGCTCACGCGATCAAGGGTGCGGCCGCCACGGTGGGCGGGCGCGAAATGCGTGAGGTGGCATGGAAGCTGGAGCAACTGGGGAGCACCGGCGATCTGGACACGGCCGCCCGAGTGCTGCCGGAACTGGAGGCGAGCTTCGCGTGCGCGCGGCCGGCCATGGAACGGTTCTGCGAAGAGGGCTAACCCGGATTTCTCATCGTACCCACCGATGGTTGGATCGAGTGTTTCGGCGACTGGCTCCGTTGCCAGAGACTCCTGAGATAGTGTTCCTGAAGTGTCCTCGCCATGGCGGAAATCACATGTGTGGGGCCAGCGTATTGCCAAGGGCTTTAGTGGGGCCGCGAGCGCGCGCTCGTGGAAATGATGAGCGAGGCCGCCACGTGGCCGGGGAACTGCTTCAATGGCGGATCAGCATCCTCGGGTTCGCCGGCCACTATGACCAGGCGCCGTTAAACGTTGGCCGACGCCAGCGGCACCGCGCCGATTCCGAGTTCTTGGATCAGGGCATCATACTGAACTCCAGGCGTTTTTCTGCCTTTCATTTGTTCGAGGAGATTGTTCGAGCCTACCTTGCGCTCGCCCTGCACCAGCCACATTGCCCCCGGCCTGGTCTCTAACGCCCAACCTCGATCCAGCAGTATGACGAGGAACGCCATCCAGATTAGAGAAATCGCCCGTTCGCGCCGCTGCTCGCGAGTCAGAAGGGTTCCCTTAGGGTCGGGAACTTTCGCTGCGAGGCTACCGGCGTCGGCGAGGGCCTTCGGAATGTCCGCGACTCGATATGTATTTAGCAGGGCATGATGTTCCCTGACACATTGCCGCCAGTACGGAACCCACACCCGATCACCGGTGTGTTCCCAGTCCATCGGCTTCAGTTCCGTGACCTTTGTCTGAGGGAGAGCCGCCTGGAAAGCGGCCTGTTCTAGAGCGGGAATACCGTCCAGCAGAGCGATGGCTGGAGTGTTGTGTTCGGGCGGCTCGGGAAAAGCGTATCGCAAGGCCCGCTCGGCTCTTTGCTGGAATGTCGGATGACTGTCCAACGGCTTCGGCTTCTTCCCGGTCAGTTGCGCCTGCACAATGCCCGGCAGCAACGCCGCAATCTGTGGAGCCGATAAGAATCGAGCGAAACCATCTGCTAAGGGAGGGCAAAAACCCGCGTTCAACACCGGTACCACTTCCGAGCCGAGAAACCAGGGCCATGCGAGACCGCCGTTGACAATCTTGCCGAGCCCGCTGATAAGCGGACCCGTGCCCGCCACTGCGCAGGCCAACTCGTCGGCCCGGTATTCCCATTGACGTGACGCCAGCATCGTCAGGCGCAAGAACCCCTTCCAATACAGCCCCAGGATGGTGACAATCACCCACCGCAAGATGGCGACGTACGCCCAACGTGACATGACGTTGAGGAGCCCGGATTCGGAGGAGAGCCCCTGGATACTGCGGACGATCCCTTCGCAGGCAGTTCGCAGCCAGATTCCGAGCGCTGTATCGCCGCCGTAGTAATGTGCGAATTCATGCGCCAGCACGGCACGAAATTCGGCGATGGTCATCATCGAAAGGAGTGGTAAACCTACGGCCATCACGCGCTGGCCGCCGACGCCCAGCATGCCTCCGCGCCGTGCGACCCACGCGTTGGCCTCCAGTATCAGGTAAGCGGTAGCCGGCACGGGCTCTTGAAATTCATTTGCGATCTTCGCGATCTCCGCGAAGAGGCGCGGCTGGTTGGCCGGTTCCAGAATTGGACCGGGCGCGATGAAACGATCGCGACGGGGAATGAGCGACCAGAGAAGGGCAGCGGAGCACAGCCCGGATCCGATCCCGATAATTATTGAACCGACGCCCAAGTTGCCAAGCGCGGCGAGCGCGATGAAGGCACAGGCCAGAGCGATGCCGAGGGCGATCCCATAGGCACACAACACGAGCAGGGCGATTAGAAACGCCCAAAACCAGAGAATTGGCCGTCGCGGCGCTGCCTTCACGCCTGTCTGTGTCATCGAGATCTCAACGAGGATAGCACGGTCCTCGTCGATGGCCGGCTCTCGGTCCGAGTCTGCGTCGGGTTAGTAACGGCTTGCCCATGAATCGCCCAGCCATGGTCCGAGACCTTGACAGATCCTCTCCGAGCATTGGCTGATTCTGGGTTGAGAGGACAGCAGCAACGGTGGCCCTTGGTGCGGTCCTCTTCCGGTCATGTCCTCTTCCGGTCATGTCACGGCAGAATAGAAAGTTCCGGTTCAGTAGAGTAACAGATTCGATTCTATGGAATGCCATCCGGCCAGCCCTGGCTCGTCTGACACGGCCATTGCGACACACGGGCCGCGCGCGGGGGCCGCGTCAACGGGACCGTGTACACCAGCGCGGGGGAAAGAACCGAGAGAGCAGGCACATGTGCAGCCTGCCAAAAAGGGGGCCACCGTGGCGAAAACAGGGATTTTCTGCTTTGCCAGAACCGGAACTTTCTATTTTGCCGCGACATGTCCTCTTCCGGTCACCTCCAGCGCATCGCGGCGGTGATAAGATAGTCGCCTATGTCCAGGTGCGTTTTGCTCCTCTGGGCTGCCGCGCTGCTGGCTCAGCAGGATGATGTAAAGAACCCGCGCACTTCTGCGGCTGACGCCGCCCAGGGTGAAAAGACGTTCCGCTCCCATTGCTCGCCGTGTCATGGTCTCAAAGGCGAAGGTGGGCGCGGCCCTAACCTCGCGACCGGCATTTTCTATCACGGCTCTACGGACTCTGACCTGCTGCGAAACGTCTCGAACGGGATCGATGGCACTGAGATGCCGGGGCTGTTCTACTCCCCCGACCGCGTCTGGCAGGTCATTGCGTACATTCGGTCATTGAACGCTATGTCCGGTCAGCCTTTGGCCACAGCCGTTGCGGCCGGCGAAGCGGTATACAAGCGGGAGGGCTGTGTCGATTGCCACAGGGTCAATGGCGCCGGCGGGCGAATGGGGCCAGACCTATCGTCGATCGGCAAAACGCGTTCCGCCGAGCATCTGCGCCAGTCTATCCTGGAACCCAACGCCGACGTGCGTCAGCGATACTGCGTGGTCAGTGCCACCGATGCCGCCGGCAAGACGATCGAAGGGTTCCTAATGAATGAAGACACATACACGATCCAGTTCATCGACCTCTCGGGACGGCTTTACTCCGTTGAGAAGGCGGGCCTGAAATCTCTCAAAATCGACAGAGTCTCGAAAATGCCGCCGTACAAGGGCAAGCTGTCCGAGGATCAGGTTAACGGACTGGTTGCATATTTGTCTTCATTGCGTCCTGCTGGAGGTGTTCAATGAAAATCCTCGCCATTCTGCTCGCCGTGACGCTCCATGGCCAGGTTACGTACGACAGGCTCTTGAACGCTCCGAAGGATCCGACAAACTGGATGACGTATTCGGGTGGTTACGCGGGTTGGCGGTACTCAGGACTCGACCAGATCAATCGTGAAAACTGCAAGGGCCTGAAGGTGAAGTGGGTGTATCAAATGAAGACCACCCACGTGGTCGAGACAACACCTTTGGTCATTGACGGCGTGATGTACTTCACGGAGCCGCCTAGCAATGTGGTGGCGGTGGATGCCGAGACCGGCAGAGAGTATTGGCGATACCGCCGGGCGATGCCTCAAAAAGTCAATGTGTGCTGCGGCCAGGTCAATCGCGGCGTCGCTGTGCTGGGCGACCAGGTCTTCGCCGGCACCGTCGATGCCCATCTCGTTTCGCTGGACGCCAAAACCGGCGCGGTGCTCTGGGACATCGAGATCGCCGACTACAAGACCGGACACAGCATCACCGTCGCGCCGCTGATCGTCAAGGACATGGTCATAACCGGAATCGCGGGTGGCGAATACGGCATCCGGGGATTCCTCGATGCTTATGACGCGAAGACAGGCAAACGCCGCTGGCGGTTCTGGACCGTGCCGGGACCTGGCGAAAAGGGAAACGACTCCTGGTCTGGCGAATCCTGGAAGACCGGCGGCGCCCCCACCTGGGTGACGGGTTCCTTCGACGCGGAGCAGAACCTGATCATCTGGGGGACCGGCAATCCGTCGCCGGACTGGAACGGCGACTCTCGCCGCGGCGACAACCTGTATTCGGACTCGGCCATTGCTCTCGACGCGGACACTGGCAAGCTCAAGTGGTATCACCAGTTTGTGCCCCATGACGTTCATGATTGGGATGCCGTCCAGGTGCCGGTGTTGGTGGATGACGATTGGGAAGGACAGCCGCGCAAGCTGGTCTATTGGGCGCATAGGAGCGCCTTTTATTTCGTGCTTGATCGCGAGACTGGGCGATTCCTGATGGGGAAGCCGTTTGCTACCCAGACGTGGGCCAAAGGGCTCGATGAAAATGGCCGTCCGATACCGCTGCCGAACACAGACCCATCGCCGGAGGGCACGTACATCTGGCCGGGAGTACAGGGCGCGACCAATTGGTATTCGCCCAGCTACAACCCCTTGACCAAGCACTTCTATCTCGCCACATGGGAGAACAGGAGCGTCTATCGCAAAGGCGAGCAGGAGTATTCACCTGGGAACCGCTACATCGGAAGCGTGCCTTTGATCGACCTGCCGGACGAACCAGGATATGGCGCGATCCGCGCTCTGAATCCAAAAACCGGTGAGCGGATTTGGGAGTACAAGTTGCTGACGAAGCCATGGGCCGGCGTGCTGACGACTGCGGGCAGGTTGCTCTTCGGCGGCAGTGACGAGGGGTACTTCTTCGCCCTGGATGCGGAAAGTGGCAAGGAACTTTGGCGGCAGAACATGGGAGGAATCATTCGCGCCAACCCGATCAGCTACCTGAGCAAGGGGAAGCAGGTCGTCGCCATCGCGGCAGGGAATGCGATCTTCACGTTCGAACGACAATAGAATTCAGCGCATCAGCGAGACTCAATGATTTCGGTGTACACCTTCTCGCCAACCACCTTGTGGACCGCCGTCGAAGGGTGCCCGGCGTGGTAGTAGTAATACGCCGACGGTTTGGCGCAGGGCGTAGCGTCTTCATCGAAAATGGCTCGCCCGGCGCAGGCGTCTTTGGTGTTCTCGATCCCATATTCGGACGGGTTCCGAAGCACTTCATCGAAGAATGGCCCCCAGTGGCTGAGGCTGACCTGGGCGCCGGGCAATTCAGCCTCGACTTCACTTGGGATTCGCCGCAACTCGGGATTGAGACGCCGGCCAACCTCACCAAAGGCTGGAATGGCGATAGGGAGCAGGGCGAGGCGGAAACGGCGAGCGCCGAGGTCATACAGCTTACGGATCTGCCCCTTCAGGTTAGCGACCGTTTCGGCACTGGGAAGCCGCCGATCGTTGAGCCCGCCAGCGAGGAAGAAGAGGGTGTGGCCGGCGTCGAAAACGATCGCTTTCGACTGGACGCGGGAGGCGAAATCCTCAACCTGGTCCACCATGCCGCGCCCCAGGAGGGCATCCTTCACTTTACGCCCGGCGCCGCGACCTGTTTGCGCGCCGCTGACAGCGAAGTTGAGACTGTTAGTATTCGCGTTAGAGTCGTTCGGGAGCATCAACGGCAGCCCGAGTCGGCTAGCAAGATAACCGACGGCAGTGGGTCCGTCTCCATCCAAATAGCCTGCACCGGTGTCGGAGTAGCTGTCGCCGAAGACGTACATGCGGGCGATGGGTTGCGCCGCCGGCTTTAGGTCCGTCTTACCTTTGACGAACAGTACCGATCTTTCGAGCGCGTCCAGGGTGGAATCGAGCAGCGCCTCCCCCTGCGGCATGTCCGCCCGCTTCTGGCCCTGCGGGCCGAGGCAGAAGTCGTGGTAGCCGTGCGCATAAACCTCCATGCGGACGGACTTGCCCCCTGCCACGAGCGCGTCGTGCAACATCGTGGTGACCGGCAACAGGCTGTCGGCGGTGCCCACCAGGATCAAGATCGGCGTGCGGATCGGTCCGATATTTTTGCGCGAGATCTCTGGGTCCGGCTTCACGTTCTTGAACCGATCAGGTCCCGCCGGCGCGCCCGATGTCATGGGTATGCCCAGAAACCACATCGCTGCCGGTGCGCCGACGATCGCCGAATTCACCGGCACCCTGGACACGAGATTCATGACCAGGTTGCCTCCCAGGCTGACGCCGTAGAGATTCAGCCGATTGGAATCGACGTACGGCAACGCCTTCACGTAGTCGATGACCGCCAGGCCATCGTCGATCGAGGTGATCATCCCGACCGATGACGGCGACGACGTGAGGTTCATGTTCCCGCCGCGGTAGTCGGCCACCACAACGACATAACCTTCCTGGAGGAACCGTTCCCAGACCGGACCACCGTGATCGCCTCGAGACCAACCCACCAGTTGTTCGATCCCTCGCCCGCCGGGCGCACCGTGGAATATGATGATCGCGGGATAGCGGCCCTCGCCCTTGGGCTTGCGAATGGCCGCTGCAACGTACAGGCCATCTTTGCTTTTGATGTAAACCTGCTGTACGGGCGAGTCTGCCTCGCTGACCACATGGATGTATTTCTGGTGTGGCAACGGCGTGGCGCTGCCGGGGTTCTGATGGATCTCCGCAAATGCGGCAGCCGCAAGGAGAACGGAAATAAACGCAGCTTTCATATCCTCACCGATTCCGCACTATACAACAACGCGGCGCCGGTCGCTTGCTTCTACCTAAAACAGGGCGCAACGCATTTCACCTGGTTCGGAAGGCGGGCACAGCAGGCACACGGATGCATTTCTGATATTTAGGCCCTATACTAGTAATACTTGTGACTTCGGTCACAGCTATGCGTCGTCATTCCGCAGTATCAAAGGATGAGATGATCCAGCCGGCGGAAACTCGGTATACGGCCACTGTGCCAAACGAGGAGTATTGGCGCCGCCAGATCAAGTGCCAGTTCGCTTGCCCGGTCCATACCGATGCTCGCGGTTATGTCCGTGCCATTGCTGCTGGAGACTACGAGGCGGCGTACCTGATCGCCCGCGGGCCTAATCCGCTTGCCTCCATCTGCGGGCGGGTATGCGGCGCTCCTTGCGAAGCCGCCTGCCGGCGCGGATCCATCGACCAGCCCATCGCCATCCGCGCCCTCAAGCGGTTTGTGTCCGACCAGCATGGCGGCCGTCTGCGTGCCCCCGGCGAATTCTCCGAAGGGGCCTGCGACGGACTTGAAGAGATGACCAACCTGGCCCGCTTCCTGGCCTCCCGGGAGTATCACCGGCCGGAAGGGTTCCGCGTGGCGATCATCGGGTCCGGACCCGCCGGGCTGGCTGCGGCACACGACCTCGCCCTGATGGGTATGGCCCCGACCATCTTCGAAGCCGAGCCGCGGCCCGCCGGTATGCTGTACACTGGCATACCCGCGTACCGCCTGCCGCGCGACCTCATCGATGCCGAGATCGAACTGATCCGGTCGTTGGGAGTCGAGTTCCGCTGCGGCGTCAAAGTTGGCCGCGACATTGACTTCGAGGAACTCCGCCGCCACTTCAGGGCAGTCATCATCGCGGTGGGCGCCAAGCGAGCCCGCATGCTGCAACTGCCCGGCGCCGATGCCCAGGGCATCTATGGCGGCATCGATTTCCTGCGCGCCATGTCGCTCGGAGAGCGGCTGCCCATCGGACGCCGCGTGGTGGTAATCGGCGGCGGCAACGTAGCTTTCGATGTTTCCCGATCCGCCGTTCGCTATGCCGATGACGACTCCGAACGCCTGGTCGCGCGACAAACCGAGACCGATATTTCGCGAGTGGCCTTGCGGCAAGCTGCCGTGCGCGAAGTTCACCTGGCTTGTCTGGAATCCCGCGAGGAGATGCCCGCTGACGAGGTGGAGATCATCGAGGGTGAGGAAGAGGGCATCGTCCGGCACAATCGTCTCGGTCCCAAGGAGTTTCTTTTCCGCGAAGAGAATGGCCAAAGGGTCGTCGCGGGCGTGCGCTTCCGCCGCGTGCTTTCGGTGTTCGACGCCAACCGGCGCTTCGCACCGGTGTATGACGACGCCGAGACCGTGGATGTGGAGGCCGACACGGTGCTGCTCTCGGTCGGCCAGATGGCCGATCTGAGCTTTCTGGGGGATGTCTCCAGGCTCCAAGTGGATCCAGAGACTTGCGGGACGGGTACTCCGGGGGTTTTCGCGGCTGGTGACGTCGCCTACGGTGCACGCCTCATGATCGACGCCATCGCCAGCGGCAAGAAGGCGGCGCGCGGTGTGTATCGCTTCCTCACTGGCCATGAGATTCGCCAGCACGAGACTCAACTGCACGTCGAGATCGAAGACTACCAGCGCGAGGCCGGTTACGAGGGCCGGCGGCGTGCGCACATCCCGATCGCACCGGCACAGGAGCGCCTGGCCGATCCGAAGCGCCTGGTCGAGACCGGCTACACCGAAGTGCAGGCCACCGGTGAGGCGGGCCGCTGCCTGGATTGTGGGGTCAACACCATTTTCGACGGCGAGAAGTGCATTCTGTGCGGCGGATGCGTGGATGTCTGCCCTACGCTGTGCCTGAAGTTGGTGGCGCTGGAGCAACTGGCGCCGTCGCCCGAGATTGAAGCACTGCTGGCCGCGAGTGCTGCCGGCCCGGGCGACTCGGCGATTCTGAAAGACGAAGACCGCTGCATCCGCTGCGCTCTGTGCGCGCAACGCTGCCCGACTCACGCCATCACGATGGAGCGATTTCTGTTCCGCCAGGAGTGGACCTATGCCTGATTCTCCGAAACGCCGCGATTTTCTGGGCCTGACGGCCCTGTGGAGTGTGGCGATCGCGATGGGCACGGCGCTTGCGGGCGTGATGCGCCTGCCGAAGCCTGCGGTGCAACCCGGCCCTCTGCGTGTCTTCAAGTTGGGAGATCCGGCGCTGTATGCGGTCGGTTCGACGACCCGCATCGAGACCGGCGGCTTCTTCCTGTTCCATGAGGAGCAGGGCTTCTACGCTATTTCCTCGGTCTGCACCCACCTGGGTTGTGTGGTGGCGCATACCGAGGGCGAAGGGTTTGCGTGCCCCTGCCACGGATCGCGTTTCTCCACCGACGGGTCCGTGGTGGGCGGACCCGCGCCGGCCGCACTGCCGTGGCTCGAGATTGTGTTGTCGCCGGACGGCCAGTTGCAGGTCAATGCCGAATCGGCGGTGCCGAAAGGAACCCGATTCCGGGTTTGACGCGCTTATGGGTTTAAGACAATGACGCCCATCCAGGAATTCCTCGAAAACCTCAAGCAGGCGCCGCGCCACATCCGCGAATCGGCGTTGCGCAACGGAAAGGCGCCGGAGACCGATCGCGAGCGCTCGCAGAGCACCTTCCACAATCTCTTTCTGCATTTGCAGAGCGTGCGCACAGACCGCCGGTCGCTGCGTTTTGGGTACACCTTCGGCCTGGGATTGATTCTCACCGCTTCGTTCGTGGTGCTGACCATCACCGGAATCCTGCTGATGGTGTACTACAAGCCGGGCGTGGAACTGGCGTACAACTCGGTGAAGGACATTCACTTCGTGGTCCCGGCGGGCCGCTTCATCCGCAACATCCACCGATGGAGCGCGCACCTGATGGTGCTGGCGGTCTTCCTGCACATGGCGCGGGTCTTCTACACCGGGTCTTACAAGCACCCGCGCGAATTCAACTGGCTCATCGGACTGGCGCTGCTGGTGTTTACGCTGGGCCTCAGCTTCACGGGCTACCTGCTGCCTTGGGACCAGTTGGCTTACTGGGCGATCACCATCGGCGCCAATATCGCCAACTCGCCGCGCGAAGTGACCGATGCCATCGGGATCACCGCCTGGTTCGATCCCGGCCGCTTTCAGAAACAACTGCTGCTGGGCGCCAACTATGTCGGCCAGGAGTCGCTGATTCGGTTTTACGTGCTTCACGTCGCGGTGCTGCCGGTGTTGATCTCGGCGTTCATGGGCCTACATTTCTGGCGTGTGCGGAAGGATGGCGGCCTCTCGCGGGATGAAACGAAGCCAGCGCCTCCGGCACGGATCGGGGATCGCGACGTCGAAGTATTTGCTCCCACCAAAACGTACGGCCTGATGGCGGTGGTGCGCGGCCGCACTCCCGCAGTGGGGAGGGCGCCGGAAGGGTCGGTACCGAGCTGGCCCAATCTGCTGTGGGCTGAAATGGCGGCCTTCATGTTCACCATCGCGGTGACTCTGGTGCTGAGTTACTTCTTCGATGCGCCGCTCAAGGAGATGGCCAACCCGGCCATCCCGGAGAATCCGGCCAAAGCGCCGTGGTATTTTCTGGGGCTCCAGGAACTGGTCTCGTACTCCGCGTTCATGGGCGGGGTCGGCATCCCCAGCATCGTGCTCATCGGGCTGGGGCTGATTCCTTACCTGGATCGCGATCCGCGCGGCGTGGGCATCTGGTTCGGCGGCGCAGCGGGACGGCGCACGTTCTGGCAAGCGCTCGTCTACGGCCTGACCAGCGTGCTCGCACTGCTCGCCGTCACGGTCAACTTCGGCTGGCTCCGCACGTGGTTCCCCACTATCCCGCAGATCGCCATCATCATTCTCAATCCGGCGACCGTGATCGTCGCGCTGTACGCGGCCTGGTCGCTGTGGGTGCTGCGCCGGACGGGCAGCATCCGCATGTCGGCGGTCGCCTTGTTCACCTGCTTCCTGGCGGGCTTCGTAGTCTTGACCGCGATGGGCTCCATTTTCCGCGGACCGAACTGGCATTTCTACTGGTGGCCCAGCCAGTGGCCCACACATTAGGAGGCATGATGTCAGGCGATCATTCCCGTCCTAAAGACCCGGCCCGTCCTTTTAAATGGGTCACGCTGATCTGCTCTGTGGTGACTGTCGGATTCCTGGTGGCCGCCGCGGTCCGCGAGAATATCTCCGCGGACTGGCGCGGGCACCAGGCGGTGTTCCGCGGCATCCTGGAGGCCAAGGCCAAGGACGACGCCGCGCGCACAACCGCTCGCAACCTCCCGATCGAGATCCGCCAGGTGGTGGTGCCGGCATTGCACACCGTGGACCGGTGCGTGTCGTGCCACCTGGGCATCGACGATCCCCGCATGACGGACCAGCCCAATCCGCACCGCGTACACCCCAAGCGCTTGCTCGCCATCCATCGCGTGGAGAAGTTCGGCTGCACGGTCTGCCACCAGGGGCAAGGCGCCGCGCTCAACTTCGAAGAGGCCAAGGCGGAAGACTACTTCTGGGACTACCCGCTGCTGCCGGCGAAGTTTACGGAGGCCACATGCGCGTCGTGCCACGATCCCCGCGCGCTACCAGCGGGCTCGGCGGAGAAATTGGTGCTTGGCATGCAACTGTTCGAGCAGAAGGGCTGCAACGCCTGCCACAAGCTCAACGGCAAGGGCGGGCAGCTTGGACCGGCGCTCGACAACGAAGGGCTCAAGACGAAGCACCAGTTCGTGCGCGTCAGTCTCACAGGGTCGCAGACCAATTGGAACTGGTTCGCGGAACATTTTCGCGACCCCGCCGGCATCGTTGCCGGAAGCCTGATGCCCATGCCGGCGCTTTCCCAGCCTCAGGTGGAAGCTCTCACGGTCTTCATGCTGTCGCTGCGCCAGCGCGATTTGCCCGCGGAATATCTGGCGCCCGACAAGATCGACGAGCAGTACGCGCGCTTGCATCCGCCCGCTCCGGACGGCCCCGCGCTTTACCACCGCTACTGCGCCGCCTGCCACGATACGGGCCTGCACAGCCGCTGGGACAAGAAATTTGCGCGCTTCGTTCCGGGCATCCGGAATGCGGCCTTCATCCGCACGGAAGACGATGAGTGCCTGGCGGAGAACATCCGCGAAGGCCGTCCAGGCACGCGCATGCCGGGCTGGGGTCCCAAGGCAGGAGGCTTGAGCGACACCGAGGTGGCGGCATTGGTGGCATACCTTCGGACTTCCGCGCCTGCCATGGTCTTGCCCGCCGCGCCGCCGCGTGGTGAAGCCACCCGCGGGGCTGCTCTGTTCGCGCAGGAATGCGCCGGGTGTCATGGAATGGATGGCAAGGGCTTCATTGCACCAGCGCTGGCCAACCCGGTATTTCAGCAGGCTGCTACCGACGCTTTCATTTCGCAGACGATCCGGGCCGGGCGGGAAAACACGCCGATGCCGGCGTTTGGCCGCGCCGGCGTGAGTGAGTCGCAGATCGGCGACCTGCTCGCTTACATCCGGAGATGGCAGCCGCCGATCCGGCAAGCGCTACTGCGGTTCGACGAAGCTGATTCCGTCGGCGAAAAGCGGGACCAGGGGGTCCCGCGCGGACCACTCCGTTGCACGGAGCGAGGGGGTCCGCCCCACACGAGGACAACCGCACCGCCCGAAGCCAGGAGCCAGCACCCATGAGAAACCGACGCGACTTCCTCAAACTCGGGGCACTGGCCGCGCTGGGCGCGTCCATCCCGGGCTGCCGCAAAGCCGACAAACCGCAACTGGAGGCATTCACGGGCCCGCTCGATCCGCTGCGCGCATATCCGTACCGCGGCTGGGAAGATCTGTACCGTAAGCAGTGGACCTGGGACAAGGTCGTCCGCTCCACGCACTCCGCCAATTGTACTGGCTCCTGCAGTTGGAACGTCTACGTGCGCAATGGCGTGATGATTCGCGAAGAGCAGGCCGCCGATTACCCGCGCATCTCTGCGGACCTTCCCGATTACAATCCGCGCGGCTGCCAGAAGGGCGCGTGTTTCACCGAGTATGTCTACGGTCCACAGCGGTTGCGCTCGCCGCTCATCCGCGCGGGAGAGCGTGGCGAGGGGAAGTGGCGCAAGGCCACCTGGGACGAAGCGCTGACCATGGTGGCCGGCAAACTGCTCGACAACATCTACCAGTACGGCCCCGATACTAATACATACTTCAGCGTGATTCCCGCCATGAGCCCCGTTTCGTTTGCCGCGGGCTCGCGTTTCGCGCAGTATACCGGCGGCGTTTTCTGCTCCTTCTACGACTGGTATTGCGACCTGCCGCCGGGCGAGCCGCTCACGTGGGGCGTGCAGACCGAATCCTGCGAGTGCGCCGACTGGTTCAACTCCAAGTACATCGTGCTCTGGGGCAGCAACATCTCGCAAACTCGCATCCCCGACGCCCACTTCGCATGGGAGGCACGCTATAACGGCGCCAAGATCGTGGGCATCTCTCCGGACTTCAATTCGTCGATGGTGCACACCGACCTGTTCCTCGCCATCCAGCCCGGAACCGATGGCGCACTCGCCCTGGGTGTGGCCAAGTACATCGTCGACAACAACCTCTATGACACGGCATACGTCAAGGAGCAAACCGATCTTCCGCTCCTGGTGGACCAGCGCACCAACCAGTTTGTACGCGTCGAGGGATCCACCGACCGGTTCTTCTTCCACGACGCCAAAACCGGCACGCGGCACGAAGCGCCGGGTTCGATGGGGTCGCCCGTTTCGGTGGGACAAGTCAAGACCATCGCGCTTAACGGCGCCGACCCGGACCTGCACTATTCCGACGGCGAAGTGACTACCGTCTTCGAGCTGATGAAGCAGAAACTGGCGCCTTACACGCTCGAATCGGTGGCCCAGACCACTGGTCTGGCACTCGGCGACATCCAGCAATTCGCGCACGAATTCGCCACCCGCAAGCCGGCCATGATCATCCACGGGGCCGGCCTCAATCACTGGTTCCACAACGACCTCATCAACCGCTCTCTCATCCTGCTGGTGGCGCTCACCGGCAATACCGGCAAGAACGGAGGCGGCTTCAACCACTACGTCGGCCAGGAGCGCGTGTGGCCGGAGCGCGGCTTCAAGGCGTACGCTTTCCCGGAGGGCGCCAACAAGCAGCGCATGCAAAACATGACGTTGTGGACGTACCTGCACTCGTCCAACAAAGACCCCCATCTCTATAACGGCAAGCCCATCGAGCATTACATCGAGGAGAGCATCAAGAACGGGTGGATGCCTCTCTATCCGAAGAAGCGGGATCAGAAGCCGCGCGCGCTCATTGTGTGGCGCGCCAACTATCTGAATCAGGCCAAAGGTAACGAGTATATCCTGAAGTCGCTGTGGAAGGACCTGGACCTCCTCGTCGATCTGAACTATCGCATGGACACGACGGCGCTCTTTTCCGACGTCGTGCTGCCCGCGGCTAGCTACTACGAAAAATCCGATATCAGCACCACGGACTGTCACAGCTATGTCCATCCGTTTAACAAGGTGCTCGACCCGCTTTACGACTCCAAGCCCGATTGGGAGATTTTCCGCGACCTGGCGAAGAAAGTGGCGCAACTCGCAGCCGAGCGAAATCTAGCGCCCTACCACGACCAGCAGTTCGACTGGCGCCGCGACTTCACCAAGACCTACGATCTGTGGAGCGGCAACGGCAAGTTTCAGCAGCCGGAAGACGGCGCCAACTTCATCCTGGATGGCTCGCCGGAAACCAAGGGGATGACCTTCGAGCAACTGAAGCAGCATCCGCAGCGCTTCAAGAAGATCGACGAAGAAGCCTGGAACAGCGAGATTAAGGAGGGCCAGGCCTACACGCCGTTCCAGCACCAGGTGGAGAACAAGCGGCCCTGGCGCACCCTGACAGGCCGGCAGCAGTTCTACCTGGACCATCCCTGGTTCCTCGAGTTCGGCGAACAGCTCCCGGTCTACAAGGAACCGCTCAGCGATAGCACCAAGTATCCGTTCTTCTGGAATACACCGCACGGCCGGTGGTCCATCCATTCCACATGGCGCGACGCGCGCTACCAGTTGCGGCTGCAGCGCGGAATCCCGATTTGCTACATGCACCCGGACGATGCCAAGGCGCGCAACATCCTGGACAACGACTGGGTGAAGGTGTTCAACGATAACGGCAGTTTCGTCAGCAAGGTGCAGATTCTGCCTGGCGAGAAACGTAAGCGCCTCACCATGTACCACGGTTGGGAGCGATACCTGGGCTTCCTGCAGGGCGGGTGGCAATCGCCATCCATGATCAAGATCAAGCCTACGCAACTGGTGGGCGGGTACGGACACGTCAACTTCAAGCTGAACTACTGGGGACCCACCGGCAACAATCGCGATGTGAGGGTGGACATCGTGAAATACACGCCGACGGCGGCCGATCTGCAGGCCATCCACAGAACCGGAAAGGGGCCCGGTAAGGGGAAAGCGTAGCGATGCCGCAACATCAAATCTCGATGGTCCTGGATCTCAACAAGTGCCTGGGCTGCCAGACCTGCACCATGGCCTGCAAAAAGCTGTGGACCGACGGCGACGGCATGGACTACATGTACTGGAACAATGTGGAGACCCGCCCCGGCCAGGGATATCCGCGGAATTGGGACAAGATCGGCGGCGGCTTCGAAGACGGAAAGCTGCGGCCTTCGGAACTTCCTACCAAGGAGGACTACGGCCAGACCTTCGAATACAACTACGCCGAGCGCCTCTTTCAAGGCGGCATGCAGGCCATGCCGCAGGAAGAGGTGCGCAACACGCCGAACTGGGACGAAGATGTCGGCGCTCTCATGCTGGGCGAGAACTACTACTTCTACCTTCCCCGCTTGTGCAACCACTGCACCAATCCGGCGTGTCTCGAAGCCTGCCCGCGCAAGGCCATCTATAAGCGCGCCGAGGATGGCATTGTGCTGGTGGACCAGGATCGTTGCGAAGGTTACCGGTACTGCATGAAGGCGTGCCCGTACAAGAAGATCTATTTCAACGAACTCCTGGGCAAGGCGCAGAAGTGCATCTTCTGCTATCCGCGTATCGAGAAGGGCGAGGTCAACGCCTGCGCCAAACAGTGTCCAGGACGGCTGCGCTTCGTGGGATACCTGGATGACCCGGAATCCGCCGTCCACAAACTCGTTCACGTATACAAAGTCGCCCTGGGACTGTTTCCCGAAAAGGGCACCGAGCCCAACGTCTTCTACGTGCCGCCCTTCAACCCGCCGCGAACCGGCAGCTACGGGAAGAGCGTGCTCGAAGACCCCCGCATGCCCATGGACTACCTGAAGTATCTGTTCGGCGACGAAGTGATCGATGTCATTCGCCGGCTGGAGGGCGAACTGCACCGCGCACAGAGCGGCGGCACCAGTGAAGTCCTGCAGCTTCTGATCGGGCGCGACGAGCATGTCCGCTATCAGATCCCCAAACACGAAGACCTCATTCAGATCCAGGGAGTGCACAAAGCATGAAACGCCTTGAGTGTTTACTGATTTGCTCCGCAGCCGCCTTCGCGCAGAACGCGCTCGATCCGGCGGCTGCCGAATGGAAATCCGCCGCACCTGTGACATTGGCGCTGCATCGAACGCCGCCCCTCTACCCCACGGATGCGCCCGCGGCACTGGAAATACCATCCGTGCAGGCGCAGATCATCCACAGCCCCGCGGGCAACTTCGTGCGCCTCGAATGGGCCGACAAAACCCGCGACAGCGCCGTGCTGCCGAAGGCCGAGCACGCCTGGCAGGGCGACCATCTCGTGACGCAATCGGCGGCCACGGATCGCTTCTCCGACGCCTGTGCCGTCATGATTCCGGCCAAGCCGATCACTGGCGATCTGAATCCCTCGCTGCAGATGGGCGATCCCGATCATCCCGTCCACATCTTCGTGTGGGATGGGACGCGCGGCGCCGCAGTCATGGAAGCCAGCGGCCGGGAAACCACCAAACGCACCGGACAATCGTTCCCCGCACAGGCTCAATACGCCGCCGGCAAGTGGACCGTGACCATGCAAATCCCCGATCTGCAGGCGGGCACGCCGTTCGCAGTCGCCATCTGGAATGGTTCGCAACAGGACCGTGACGGCAGAAAGTATTTCACGATATGGTATCGAGCACAGTAAACACCTGGGCGGTCTTCCGCTTCGCGCTGGGCTATCCCGACGGGCGCCATCTCGATCGCTTTGCCGACCTCTGCGAAACCGTCCCCGGGACGCTCGCGGAACTGCGCTCGCTGTACATCGACCTGTTCGAAGCGGGCCTGCCGCAGCCGCGATGCCCGCTGCTGGAAAGCGCATGGCTGCTGAATCGTCCGGCCGGCGACGTGGTGCTCGAAAACAAGCTCTACTATCAGAACTTCGGCCTCGAGATCGACAGCCGAGCCGCTCCCGATCATCTGCTCACGCAACTGGAATTCCTGGCCTGGCTGGATCACTGCGAGGCCGCCGACAACGCGGACCTGGAATCCGTGCAGCGTGCGCGCGCCGAGTTCCTGGAACGGCACTTGTCACATTGGGTCGGCAGCCTCGCTCACCTGTCGGAAGATGCCAACGGCGGCTGCTACGCGGAGCTTCTGGAAGCGCTGGCGAGGGAAGTCGAATCCGCACTAGCCTGAGGCGTGGTACAGTTGGGCCGGTGTTACCGGATTTGGATTACAATCAATACTGTTCACTATGGGTCGCGAGAGCACAGACGATGCCAGCGGGCCGATGAAAATCGGCCTGGAGGTTGAAACCCGCCCCAGGTATGACTGCAGAGTGAACAGTTTGGGATTACAATAAACGTGACGTGAGTCCGGGTCGACCCTCCGGCCGCTGGTAACTTCGGCCGGGAAAAAGACGCCTAAGTTTTAAATACGCGAGGTGTATTTAGTATGGCTATTTCGCGACGACATTTCTTCTACGGCACCCTGCTGGCCGGGGCTGTCCCTGTCGGGGGATTCGGCAGCACCCCCTCCCTAAAGATGATGGGCTACAAGTCGCCCAACGAGAAATTGAATATCGCCTCGATCGGCGCCGGCGGCAAGGCTTCGAGCGATATCCGCGGGTGCGCGCAGTCGGAGAACATTGTCGCGCTGTGCGACGTGGACGACACCTCCGCCGCGAGCATCTACAAGGCTTTTGAGAAGCCGCCCAAGTACAAAGACTGGCGCAAGATGCTGGACAAAGAGGCCAACAACTTCGACGCCTGCATCGTCACCATCCCGGACTTCATGCACGCCACCGTGGCCATGCACTGCATCGAACGCGGCAAGCACGTATACGTACAGAAGCCGCTGACGCGCACCGTTTGGGAAGCCCGCATGTTGACCGAGGCCGCTGCCAAGTACAAGGTCGCCACCCAAATGGGCAACCAGGGCTACTCCAACGAGGGCACCCGGCAGTGCGCGGAAATGATCTGGGGGGGCGAGATCGGAGGCGTCACGGAAGTGCATGCCTGGACCAACCGGCCGATCTGGCCGCAAGGGCTCACCACCATTCCGGCCGAGACGCCCGTGCCGCCGACGCTCGATTGGGACCTGTGGCTGGGAATCGCCAACCAGCGGCCCTACACTTCGGGCGGCGAGGGGTACCCCGCCGGCTACGCGCACGGCAATTTCTACCAGCCCGCCAATTGGCGCGGCTTCTACGATTTCGGCTGTGGCTCCCTGGGCGATATGGCGTGCCACATTCTGGGCGCTCCCAACCTGGCGCTGAACTTGAGCAAACGGGCGCCCACCAGCGTGGAGTGCATCAAGCGGGAAGGCGCCAGCAGTTTCATGTTCCCCAAGCAGTGCGCCATCCGGTTCGACTTCCCGGCTTACGGATCGATGCCGCCTTTGAAGCTGTTCTGGTATGACCTCATGAAGGAACAGCCGAAGATTGCGGGAGTTCCCGACGGCGAGTACCTGGGCGATATGCCGTCGCCCGCCCGTCCGCAGGGGCAGGGCCAGGGCGGGCGCGGCCAGGGCCAAGGCGGCCGCGGTCAGGGCGGCCGGGGTCAAGGCGGCCCTCCGATGCCGCGCAACGAAGGAACCGGGCGCGTTTTCACGTGGGCGCAGGAGGAAGCGCTAATTGCAAATCCCCCCACGACCACCCAGGCCAACGGCAGCCTGTTCGTCGGCGAAAAGGGCATGCTCACCACCGGGACTTATGGCGAGGAGACGCGCCTCATCCCCGTGGAGAAGATGAAGGACTACAACTTCCCACAACCGGTGCTGTCGCGGTCGCCGGGTCACTATCACGATTGGATCCGCGCCTGCAAGGGCGGGGAAGCGTCGTGCTCGAACTTCAACGTGGCCGGTCCGTTTGTGGAGTGGATGCTGCTCGGCGTGATCGCGTTGCGAGTTGAGGGCAAGATCGAGTGGGATCCGGTGAAGATGCGGATCACCAATAACGCCGACGCCAACAAGTACCTCAAGCCGACCTTCCGCAAGGGCTGGTCGTTCACGGGGTAGGCGATTCTTTTCTTGGGGGCAGACCGGCGGGTCTGCCCTTCGGGTCCCTGCCGTCGCCGTGCCGTCTCGACCTATGCCTGGTGAATTGACCGTCGGAGAATTCCTCGCCGGAATCCTGCCACGTTTGGCCAATGACGCTAGTTTTCCGGACTGGCCTCCGGATTGCTTTGCGATTTGCCTTTCCCTGCTGAAGCGGGCTGGATCATACGCTGAGCTTTTCAAGGAATGGCCACCAGGCAGAGGCACAAAGGGAGGGCTGCAGAAATGGACTGACAGCGCTCGCGAGTTCGGTAAGAAATGGAGGACGGAGTTCAACTCTGGCCGGGGTTTCGATGATCTGCGGGGTGAGTGGCAGGTACTTTGTGACTCGTTTCGGTTGCCTGTCGAGCGCATAAGTCGCAATCGCCCGCTGTGCGAGGCCCTAATGAAGCTCGTGGCGGTTGCGGACGAGGCGTCGGAGGGAGTCGGAGCCCCCGAGAGCGAGGGCGACGACGTGTTTGGGAACACGGCGTCGACTGTGCTGGAAATGTACGTCGGCACCTTGTGCCACGAAATTGATCGTACCCGGTTGCGAGTGCTTCCGAAGATGCACACCCCGCAGAATGGTCTGACTGACCGATCACTCTCGCTCAACCTATCTCTCTGCGATTCCACTCCCGAAGTGGTTCCACACTGGTTGTCCACTCCTTTCATTCAGCGCGACTCGTTCAACCTGCTGCTGATTCCGTGGCCGCATGAAGTGCTGGTCAGCCAATTCCGGGACGTAACGGATTTGGCTCCTGATGCGCTGCCGGAGGGCTTCGGCTTTTTCATCTACGAATCCTTACGGCCGGACGAAGATCTCGCCGGGTTTGTCCACTCCCTGTGGGTAGAGGCCACGCGCAGGCTGGGTACGGTACATGGCGTTATCCTGCCAGAGATGGCACTGGCGGAAGAGCAGTTTCACAATGTCAGGAGCAAGCTCCCGAAAGAGTGTTTTCTGGTCGCCGGCGTTGGGGGCAGTGCAACCGCCGTGCGGCGCGGTATCAACGAGGTGAGGCTATCGTTTCCACTGCTTAAGGAGGTCGTCCAAAGGAAGCATCACCCTTGGAAGCTGAATGAGGCACAGATTATTCAGTATGGCTTGGGTGGCGTTCTCACGCCCTTCCGGGAGTGGTGGGAATGTGTCGACATCACCGACCGGCATCTCAACTTCATATCTTTGAGTGGCGATCTGGTCCTCGCCGTGCTCATTTGCGAGGATCTGGCGCGGCCCGATCCTGTAGCCAATCTCGTCCGTGCGGTCGGCCCCAATCTTGTGATAGCCCTGTTGATGGATGGACCCCAAACCAAGGAGCGCTGGGCCGCGCGGTACGCTACCGTTCTCGCGGACGATCCTGGCTGTTCAGTGTTGGCGCTTACCAGTTTCGGAATGTCGCAGCTCAGCCGCCCTCGGGCGGGCCCGAGCCGTTCGCGCGTGGTGGCGATGTGGAAGNNCTATCGATGCGCTACCGGAAAGAGTACACAGCAGACGGCAGGGGCGATGATTTGACCGCGGCATTTCCGATCCTTTCGGGAGTGCATCCAATCAGCACTCCAAAGCCAGGCGAGCCGCGGTAGACTTAGGATATGGTGGAGTTGACACCGCACGAATCGTCAGTTCTGACCCGCATCATCGTCTACAGCCGGGTGCCGGGACGAGAGAAGGCTGTCGAGGAACTGTCCGGGGACGCCCGGAAGGTGGGTGAGGTTTTCCTGGATCCAAGCAAGTACTCCGAAATGACGGACGATGTTCGTGAGGCGGTCGACCACTTTCGGCTGTGGTTGGAGAACAACCGCCGGCTCCGCGAGAAACGTCTAGCCCGCAGCCGTCGCGCGCGATAAGAACAACACAGGCAGGAATGCCCGTGCGACTCTGCTATCATGGCGCCCATGGTGTGCCGCTTCGCCGCCCTCTTCTTTCTAATCCTCATCCGCGCCTTCCCGGCGACCTACCACTTCGCCGCCATCTGGGACGGCGCCAAATTGTGGAAGGACGCCTGCATCACCACGCAGGGAGATCGCATCCAAAGCGTCGGCCCTTGCAGCGGCACCCCGATCGACCTCTCGCGCTTCACCGCCATCCCCGGCCTCATCGACGTCCACACCCACATGACCTATGTCCTCGATAACCGCGTGAGCCAGGCCGGACGCGGCGCGGCGGTCGTCTACCTCGCGCAGGAGAACGCGCGCAAGACGCTCGAAACGGGCGTGACCACCGTGCGCGACCTCGGAGCGTCCGAATACGCCGACATTGCCATGCGCGATCTCATCAACAACGGCCAGATGGCCGGTCCGCGCATGTTCGTCGCCGGATACGGTCTGCAGATCACGCGCGGCGGCAGGAACCCCTCGCCCAACACGGCCGATGGCGTGGCGGAAGTGATGCGCGTCGTGCGGCAGCAGGTGGGCGCCGGCGCGGATTGGATCAAGATGTACGGCTCGACCGGTTCGGGCCGCGACGTCACCGGCTACCAGACCTTCACCTTCGAGGAGATGAAGGCCGCGGTGGATGCGGCCCACGCCCTCGGGAAGCGCATCGCGACTCGGGAAGCGCATCGCGATCCACACCTACGGTCCCGATGGAGCCCGCGATGCCGTGCGCGCCGGCGCGGACTCCGTGGAGCACGCCACCGACATGGACGACGGGACCATCGCCGAGATGGCGCGCCGCAAGACCTTCTACGTCCCCACTATCGACCACAACCGCTACTACGTCGACAATGCCCGCCGGCTCAACTATCCGCCCAAAGCGGTGGACGACCTGAACGACTACATCCAGCGCAATCTCGCTACGGCGCGCAAGGCATTCGCCGCGGGCGTGCGCTTCGCCATGGGCTCGGACGCGGTCTACACCATGTTCGGCGAGAACACGCGCGAACTGGGATGGTTCGTCAAGGCCGGGATGACGCCCGAACAGGCGCTGCGAACCGCCACCACCAATGCCGCGGAGCTGATGGCCATGGAGAAGAGCGTGGGCGCCATCCGCGCGGGGAGCCTGGCGGACCTCGTAGCGGTGGAGGGCGATCCGCTGGCCGATATCGACGTGGTCATACACAAAGTGAGATGGGTCATGAAGGGCGGGGAAGTGGTGGTCGACAAAACCAAGTGAGGAGGAGCCAATGGCTTTGGGGGCTTTGGGAACAGTCGCCGAAATGTGGCGGTATCCGGTGAAGTCCATGCAGGGCGAAGCTCTGGATTCGGCGCAAATCTCCGAGCGCGGCATCGCGGGCGATCGCGCGTACGCGCTCATCGACCAGGCCACCGGCAAGATTGCCAGCGCGAAGAATCCGCGGAAATGGCCGTCGCTCCTGCGCTGCAGCGCGGTGTTTCTGGAGGCTCCCGCTAACAGCCCCTCTAACGGTGAGGTACCGCCGGTTCGGGTGACCTTTCCGGACGGCACCGCGCTCGCCAGCAGCGAGCCCGGCTTCGATGAACGCGCCTCGAAAATTCTGGGCCGCGACGTGGTCCTCACGCACGTGCCCGTGGAGTCGCCGGTGCTCGAGGAATACTGGCCGGATATCGACGGCCTGGCTCACCGCGAGACGGTTACCGATGAGGGCTTCTCGGCGGGTACGCCGTCCAGTTCGTTTTTCGATTTTTCGGCGATCCACCTGCTGACGACGTCCACGCTCGCGGCGTTGAGCGGCGCCCATCCCGATGGCCGCTTCGAGCCTTGCCGGTTTCGCCCCAATGTGCTGATCTCCGGGGCGGCCGATGGGTTTGCGGAGAACGATTGGGTGGGCCGCCAGATCCGCGTCGGGGCGGACCTCTTGCTGGATATCGCGATCCCATGTGCGCGTTGTGTGATGACGACGCTGCCGCAGCGCGATCTGCCCCTGGATTCCGGTATCCTGGCCACTGCGGCCCGGCACAACACCGTCATGATTGCGCCGTTCGGCATGGCGATGCCGAGCGTAGGCGTGTACGCAAAGGTGGTCCACGGCGGCGCCGTCCGCCCCGGCGATGCGGTGAGGTCCTGCACTACACTGTAAGCAGGAGGGGAGTCCCTATGCTGAAGTCGTTTTCGCGCTTGCTGGTCCTCGCAGGTGCGGTCATGCTTTCGAGAGCCGCCGAGTTTCCCGCTCCGGCGGTCGATATGTCCGGCGCCGTCCCCCGGCAGGCCGTCGCCGTTTTTGCGGGCGGATGCTTCTGGGGAGTCGATGCCGTGTTCAAGCAGCTCAGGGGCGTGTCCGATGTGGTCTCGGGCTACGCCGGCGGCAACGAATCCACCGCGCACTACGAGATGGTCGGCACCGGACGCACGGGGCACGCCGAATCGGTGCAGGTGACTTTCAACCCGTCGCAGATCACTTACGGCAAACTGCTGCAGGTCTTCTTTTCGGTGGCGCACGACCCCACCGAGCTGAACCGCCAGGGGCCTGACGAAGGCACGCAGTACCGGTCCGCCATCTTCTACAACTCCGACGAGCAGAAACGCGTGGCCGAGGCCTACATCCAGCAGTTGAACGGCGCCAAGGTATTCCGGCACCCCATCGTCACCCAGGTGGCGCCGCTCAAGGGATTCTACCCGGCCGAGGAGTACCATCAGAATTTCATCGAGCGGAATCCCAACTATCCCTACGTGGTGTACAACGACCTGCCCAAGCTGGAGCAATTGAAGAAGAAGTATCCCGACCTGGTGAAGCGATGAAATCGACCTGGCTGGCGGCGATCGCCGGTATGGCATGGTTCGCCACGTCCCTGATGGGGGCCGACGGCAAACCGTTGTTCAACGGCAAGAATCTGGATGGCTGGGAAGTGATCGGCGACGGGCAATGGACCGTGATGGCGGACGGCACGCTGCTGGGCCAGCGCATCGGCGACCTGCGCAAGATGCTGGCGCCCGGCGGTCCGTTCACCACGCCGCAGCAATTCAACGGCTGGGTGAACACGCAATCGTGGCTGTACACCAAGCGCAACGATTTCGGCGAGTTCGACCTGCACCTGGAATACTGGACCAAGACCACGGGCAACAGCGGCGTCTCGATCCGCGATACCTCGCGCGCCAAGTGGGCCATCGTGACGCCGCCCGATTACACGCGCACGCCTTCCAAGATCGGCTACGAGATCCAGATCAACAACCGGTTTCCGGACCCGCATCCTTCGGGGAGCATCTACGGCTTCGTCGACGCGCCCAAAGACGCGCAGCGCAACGACGACTGGAACGCCATGGACATCGTCTCGCGGAACGACAAGATCAGCGTGTCGTTGAACGGGCGGGTGGTGGCCGAACACGGGGGCGATCCGCAGCGGTCCAAGACCGGTCCCATCGGGCTGCAGATGCACGACCAGTTTTCGATCATCATGTTTCGCAACGTGCGGATCCGCGAGATTGGGCGCTGAACCCGCTGTTGTGATACGATGCTTTTACAGACCCATGCATCTACCGGAGAGGTGGCTGAGTGGTCGAAAGCAGCGGTTTGCTAAACCGTCGTAGGGTCTAAAGCTCTACCGGGGGTTCGAATCCCCCCCTCTCCGCCAGCCCAAGAAAATAAATTCAGTTACGATCTTTCAAGGCTGTGCAAGAAAGATGAAGCTGGCGCGAAACGCCCCAATCTCCAAGGACGCGCCCGGCTCTTAAAGGAGGAATATGCGCGCTGCGAAGATTCCGCTCTGGCTAGCCCTGGCATTCTCGCAGGCCCCGGCCCAACAAGGAAACGCGGTCTTGTTCGAAGGCGCGCGCCTCATCGTTGGCGATGGCAGCGCTGCCTTGGAGAACTCTGCATTCCTGGTGGAGAACAACAAGTTCACCCGGATCGGCAAGAAGGGCGAGATTCGGCCGCCGGCCGGCGCAGCCCGCGTCGATCTGAGCGGCAAGACCGTTATGCCAGCACTCATCGATGCGCACACACATCTCGGTTGGGAGGTGATCAGGACCGGCCGGATCGGCGCCGAGACCTACACCCGCGAGAACCTGATCGACCACCTGCAGCACTATGCCTACTACGGAATCGCCGCGGCCCAGAGTATGGGCATCGATAGAGGGGATATCCCGTACCAGGTGCGCGCCGATCCGGGCCCGGATCGGGCGTTGTTTCGCACCGCCGGCCGTGGGATTGCTATGCCGAATGCCGGGCCGGGGGCCGATTATTGGAGACCTGTCGCGTACGGAGTGAACACCGAGGCCGAGGCGCGAAAGGCTGTCCAGGAACTGGCGGCCAAGAAGGTGGACCTGGTCAAGATTTGGGTCGACGATCGAAATGGAACGGTCGAGAAGCTCACTCCGCCTTTGTATCGCGCCATCATCGATGAAGCCCACAAACACCATCTCCGCGTGGGCGCTCATATCTTTTATCTGGCCGACGCCAAGGAACTGCTGCGATCGGGTATCGACATCTTCGCTCATGGGATCCGGGACAGAGATGCGGATGACGAGGTGATCGCCCTGTTCAAAGGTCATCCCAACGTCTACGTCATACCGAACCTGCCGGAGCGGGAAACCACGGAAGAAGACCTCCGGTTTGCGAGCGAGACTGTGCCCGCCGCTGAAATCAAGCGGATGCGCGACGCGATCGCCAACCAAAAGCCCGAGGCTGCCCAGAAGGCACACGAATTCTTCGGCATCCAGGCGCGCAATCTGGCAAAGCTCCAAGCAGCGGGCGTGCGGATCGGCTTTGGCACCGACTCCAGCGTGACCATCGGGTGGGCCGCGCATCAAGAGATGACGGACATGGTGGCAGCGGGAATGACTCCCGCTCAGGTCCTCGTCGCCGCCACCAAGACCGCCGCCGAATTGCTGAAGCTGGATCAACTGGGGACGGTGGCGGCCGGCAAAAGCGCCGATTTCCTCGTGCTCGACGCCAACCCCCTGGACAACATCAACAACACGCGGCGTATTGACAAGGTTTATCTCCGCGGCAAGGAACTGGATCGCGTGGGCATGCGAGCCGCCTGGTTGGCGCAATAATCCGCGCCGCGCCGGCGCTGGTTCAGCACAAAATGCGTCGGACCGTGTCAATCGCCGAATGCCTCGTATGCGAACAGGAGTACACTATTCCTGAAGGAATTCATGATCAACCGACGACAGTTCATCCGTGCCGCTGCGGCCGCCTCGACGGCTTCGCTTTTGGCGCAGCAGAGGAATGAATGGGGCGGCCCCGTGCTCGACATCCATCTCCATCTGCGGCCCGACGGCGAATCGAAC
>OMOG01000336.1 GCA_900290305.1 Candidatus Sulfopaludibacter sp. SbA4 | reverse complement strand
TGATGCGCGAGCATACACACCTGCCCGCGATGGTGGGCTTCGTGAGAAAGCATGTAGCACAGCATTTCCAGGCCAACCGGCCAAGGCGCAGCCCAGCCGTCTCTGCGAAACTTCTCGACGCGGCCCCCACCACCGCCGAGCGCTTCAGCGAGCATCTCCGCGCAGCGATCGGCGCTCTCAGCCAATCCCGCGCGGGCCTGCTGCGGCGTGCAGTGTGCGCGACTGAGCTGCGGGGGAACCCTCAGGTGCGGAGCTGTTAGCCTGACCCACTTGGAGCGGACATTGTGTATGTGCGTGAAGATCGCCGCAATGGTGCGGGTCTTGCCGGGCGGTTTGGCTCTCCAGGCGGCAGGGTCAAGACTTTCGATGAGAGCCTGGTTCATGCGATCATTTGCGGCAAAGATCCGGACCGCGGCTCGGCCGAGTTGAGTGTGAACTTGTTGTTGACGCGTGGTCACGGCTCCCTATTCCTTGACCTATCTTACGTTCGCGCCGCCGGGCTGGAAGGTTAGCGTCCCGATCAGCCTCCTATGTCCGCGGGTTACTCTTCCTCGCGCTGCGTGCCCAGGTACCGGCTGGCCAGGGCCGATTCGGCAACGGCGGCGGCGAGCACGAGCAGCATGACGTACCACCAAAAGCTTTGCGGCGTCTTGTTTTGCGATGTATTTTGGGGCGTTGCCGCGCCCGGCGCCGATGCGTTTTGCGTAGACTCGTTGCCCTTGCCACGCCACAAGGCCAACACATCGTCGGGGATCACGTCCAGGTTCGATTCCTTGGGATCGGGGTTGACGCCGACTTCGTCCTGGCGGCCATTGGCGAGGCGAAGCTGGTAATAGCCAGCCTCAACGAGTTGGAACGTCTGGGCGGATGCGGCCTCGCTCAAGGTGAGCGGACGCTTTCCCTCGGGGTCGGTGACCTCGACCGCCTGGCTTTGTGCCCCTGCGTGTTCGCGGGCTTGCTCGTTGGAATTGCGGAGATCGAGGAAGGCATCCACCAGGCGCGCGCCGCCCTGACGCTCGCTACCCGCGAGATAGCGCGCGGTCTGCTCGATGAAGGGAACGAAGGCCGGATTCAGCGGGAAATCGTTGGTGAGGTTGTCGAGCCCGGAGGTGAGCAGCACCACGCGGCCCTCGCCGATGCGTTTCTCGAGCAGGAGCGGCGTCTGGTCGCCTAAGCGAACGATCACGCGAGCGGCACCAGGACCAACACCGGGATCGACATCGAGAGCGTAGAAAAACTTCACGCCCGGCCAGCCGCCGGCTTTGGCGACGGCGGGGTAGGAGGAGTCGCTGGAGCCGACCGCCATGAAACGGCCGGGAACGCGGCTGTAATCGCGGGTCTCGACGATGCGCGCGCCGAAGATGGGAATCTGCGAGCGGCCGCCGGCGGAAGTGCCTGCGGCGATGAAGAGACTGCCACCGGAGCGCACGTAGCCGGCGAGCGAATTCTCCAGAAGCGAAGGCACGGTATTGAGATCGGAGAGAACGATGAAGGCGTAGTTGGACGGCTGACGGTCGGCGGCTTCGTTGACGTTGATGGATTCGAGGATAAAGGCCGACTGCGCGGCCGCCGAGAGCGCGGCGCCGACGTAGAGCGGCGAACGGCTGTCGCCGTAGTTATGGATCAGCAAGGCTTTTTGTGGGTCGGAGCGCTGGACGGCAAAGCGGCGGAGGTCGTCGGCCGGGAAGGCGTCGGCGGCGTCGATCTTGACCTCGCAGCGGCTGAAGCCGTAGGGCACTTCCAGGGCGGGGAAGTCGACGGTGGCACGTCCGTTGGCGGGGACCGCGACGGTCTTGGTGGCGGTGGTTTTGCCGTTCACCACGAGCGATACGGTGCGTTGGGCGGCCGGCGTGCCGTAGCCGGCAATCACGGCTTGTACGTGAACCGGCTTGGCGTCCTTGCCCCAGACTTGTCCGGGGGCATCCACGGATTCGACCGTCCAGTTGGGTTGGGCCTTCGAGACCACGGCATGCGGGACCAGTTTGACGTTGGCGGGCAGCGCCAGGTCGGAGAAGGTGGCGGCCAGGTCGCCGCGTTGCATGTCGCTGAAGAGATGCAGCTCGATGGGAGTATGGACCGACTGGGCCATGGCCCGCACGGCGCGCGTCAGCTCGCCGAAATTACCGTGGCCGTCGCCGGGTGGAATGGCCTGCACCGCGGCACGCAACGCCGATTGGTCCTCGATAGGTTGCGTCATCAGCCTCAGTTGCGAGCCGAAGGCGGCGACCTGGCCGCGCGCGGCGCCCTTTCCGGAGAGCACGCTCATGGCGGCGGTTTTGGCATCGGCCAGACGGGTTCCGGCACGCATGCTGAAGGAGTTGTCGACCACCAGGAGCACCAGACGGTCGCTGGAAAGGGTGGCCGCGTTGCGGTTGACGAAGGGGTTGGCGAAGGCGAGAATCAACAGCAGCAGCAAGAGCAGCCGCAGGGACAGCAGCAGGAAATAGCGGAGCCGGCGATGACGGGTGGAGCTTTGGGTGCGCGACTCGTACAACATCAACGAGCTGACCGCCTTGGGCTTTCGGGTTTGGCGCTTCAACAAATGCAGGTAGAACGGAAGCGCGAGCCCCGCAAGCGCGGCCAGGAACCAGGGTGCGAAGAGTCCCATTTAATTGCGGCCTCCGCGCAGGGTGAGGTATTCGCGCAGGGCTTCGTCGAGCGGCCGGTCGGTCATGAGCAGGTAGTAGCCCATGCCGGCGGCCTGGGTTCGGTCGCGCAGATCGGCGAGATGCGCCTGGATTTTGTCCCGATACTCCTTCTTGGTGTAATCGGGAGTGACTTCGAGCTGCGCGTCGGTCTCCATGTCGACCAGGATGGACGGGCCGGTTAACTTGGGACGCACATCCTCGGGGTCGAGCACGTGGAACAGGACCACTTCGTTGCCGCGGAAGCGCAGGGGCTCGATGGTGTGGACAATGCTCTCGGGCGACTCCCAGAAATCGGAGACGATCAGCACCATGCCGCGGCGATGCAGGAACTCCTGGAAGTAGCGCATGGGCTTGGCGAAATTGGTACGGGCGCGGGCTTCGGCCTGTTCCAGGCCGGCCAACAGACGATGCAACTGGCCCTGGCGGGTGGAGGGGCGGATATAGTTGCGGATCTCGTCGTCGAAGGTAATCAGGCCGGCGGCATCCCGCTGGCCGTGGATGGCCAGATAGAAGAGCGACGCGGCGAGGAAGCGGGCGTAATCCATCTTGTTGACGCGATGGGAGCCGAACTGCATGGAGTTGCTGGCGTCGAGCAGGATGGTCAGCAGGCTGTTGGTTTCGCCGCGATAGCGCCTCAGATACAGGCGCTCGGTGCGGGCGTAGACGTTCCAATCGACGTGGCGAAGATCGTCGCCAGGGGTATAGGCACGATATTCGGCGAACTCCTGGCTGAAACCGAAGTCGGGAGAGCGGTGCAGGCCGGCGACGAAGCCATCGACCACGGTCTTGGCGACCAGATCGAGGCCCGAGATGCCGGCGAGGATGGAGGGTTCGAGGAATCGCTGTAACATTGAGAGCTATCCGCTTTTCCCGCGGGACTGTGAGACTCCGATTATAAACGACTTTGGCAGGCGGCCTGCGCCATCCCGCAATCACCTTTAGCAAGTCTCCTGGGTTAAGCAAACAACGCGGCGAAGTCGCGTGCGGAGACGATCTGCGTGGTTTTGTGGCGATCGAGAGCAAGTAAAGCCTTGTCGCCAGTCACCAGATAGTCAGCCTTGCCCGCTTCGGCCAGAGCCAACAGAAAGTCGTCCGTGGGGTCGGGCGAGCACTTTACGCGTGGCAGCGAGCCGATGGTCTCGGCAAGCTATTTCAGTTCGTTGACCAATCCACCGGCCCTGTAGGGCTTGATGCGCTCGGCGACCGCTGGTTTGCGGAGCGTGGCGCGCAGTTCGTCGAGATGCTCCGCGCAAGTCAGGAGCGTGAAGTGTCCCTCCCGCCAGGCGCGATAGACGGTGGCTGAGTTTCCGGCTTGAACCATGAGGGAGGAAATCAGGATGTTGGTGTCGAGCACCACGCGCATCAGGCCCGCCCGTTTCGGGCTTGATTAGCCTTCCTCTTGGCAGAGCGTTCGGCGCGAACCTCGGTCACGGCTCCGTCGATGATCCGCTGCAGCTCGTCCGGGTCGGTATCGGCGTTGCGTTCTTTGATGTTCTGGACACTGCGATGAAATACGCGCCAGCGGACTGCCTCCTCGATGAATTTCGAGAGGTCGCCCTTCTTTGCGCCTTGGGCACCCAGAAAAGTGCGAAGCGCGAGGTCGGTCTCCTTCGAGACCTTGATGTTCCAGCGAACCGCTTCTTCCATATGACACCTATGCAGTTAGGTAGATAAACACTTATGCACTCATTATAGCCTGGAATGCGCCGCTGACCGCTTTTTCAAACGATCCCCCACTTCCGCCGCAGCCACCACTCGGAAAAGCGCAGGAGCAGCAACACCAGGAAGACCAGCGGCAAATTCCACAGGTCCTTGGTCTCGCGCATGGTCACGCCAGCTTCCGAAAAGGGTATGGCGCCGGCCAGTTTGCCGAGGTCGGCGGGTTTCCAATATTGTCCGCCGGTTTGGGCGGCGAGGCGTTCGAGCAGGTCGCGGTTCTGTTCCGTATGGAAATTCTCCGCGACGCCATCCATGCGCTGAAAGGTCAAAACGTCGCGGCCTAGTTCCTTGACCGTGCCGGTATTACGATCGGGGCCTTGATTGGGGACGCTCCGCTGGGCGGTGACCTCGGTGAGGTAGGCGCCGGTCTTGGGAGCGGACCAGGCGGCTTGGAACTGGCCGGGACTATCGGGCACCGGGGTCATCTCGACCAGGGCGCCGACACCGCTGGGGCCCAGGATATGAGCTTCGACCTTGGCATCGGGAGCGGGGTTGTATTGCTGATCGCGAACGTCGGCCGTGAGAGTGATCGCGCCGTTGTCGAGCAGCAGTTGAGCGGGGACGGAGGCCGAGACGTGGCCAGGGGTATCCGAAACCAGCCACCGCAGAAGCTGTTGCCAGAACAAATCGTGAGCGGTATCGCCGAGGGGCGAGCTCATCTGCCAACGCCAACTGCCCCCGGTGGCCATAATCGCGGTACGGCCCTGGCCGAAGTTCTCGGTGATCAGCAACGGCAGCTTTCGCCCTTCGGGCGTAATCATGTTGGCGAGAACGGCCGCCCCCGGCTTGGGCGTGCCGGGATCCTCGTAGTCCATCAGGTAGGGCAGCGTCTTCCACCTGGCGGCGTTGGCGGCGGGGTCGTCCACCAGGCGGGTAATGATGCTGTCAATGCCGGCGGGCGCCAGTTCGGCGGTGGTATGGGTGGTTCCGTTCCTAGGGTCGGCTTCGCGGTGAAACGTGGCCGACTGGGTGGGCAGGGTGGTGGGCATCAGGTCGGTAAGGCTGGAGGCGTTCCAGCCGCCATCCGCCAGCGCGAACTGACCGCCGAGCAGCAGCAGGCCGCCGCCGCGGCGATCGACGAACTCGCGGATTAATTCCTGCTGGCCGGGGGTGAAATAGCCGGCTTCCACCGACCCGATGATCAATCCCTGGTAGACGAATAGATCCTCGGGGCGGGAGGGAAAACCGTTGGCCAGCTCTTTGGGATCGGAAATTCCCTGGCGGTAGAACTTGTTTTCGCTGGTGCGATCGATGGAGGCGATCTGCACCATGCGGTCGTCCTCCTCGGCCTGTCGGATGAACTTGTACTCCCAACGGGGCTCGCCCTCCACGTACAGGATGCGGCGCGGTTCGGAGCCGACATTCACCACGCGAGTCAGGGTGTTGTTGGCGGTGTTCTCCTCGCCGGGAAGGGGAGCGGCCGCGATTTGGAGCGTGCGGGCGCCGGCGCCTCCGATATCGAACATGAGAGTCTCGGTCTGAAGGTTGCCGTCCGGCCCCAGGGTGACGGTGCGGGCGGCAAGGACCTTGGCTTGGGGGGAACTGACGTCGCGCACCGTCAGGTTGATCTTGGCGCCGGCGTATCCGCGCTGACGCCAGGTGACCTTGGCGGCGAGGCGGGAGTCGGCCAGGGCGCGGGGGGCAACCACGGCGTCATCGAGTTCGACGTCATGTTCGGCGCGCTCGCGTCCGAAGCCCACGGTGTGAACGGGAATGTGGCGGGCGCGCAGCGCGCTGATGGCGTCCGCGCTGATGCCCCCGGCGTTGTCGGCGCCGTCCGAGAGCAGCACTACGGCGCCGATGGGCAGGTCGGAAGTCTCCTCGCTCAACTGCTTGAGGCTCTCGCCGATGCGGGTCACGGGCGCATCAGGTTGGAGGTCCTTGAGGCTGTCGATACGGGCGGGCACGGCGTCCACGCGGTACAGACGGGTTTGAAACCCGCGGTTGAGGCTGGCCAGGACGCCATTCTGAAGCGTCTTGACGGCTTGGGCCTGGCGGGTGGCGCCGTCTTCCGATATGGCCATGCTGCGGGAGTCGTCGACCAGCACGGCGATGATGTTTTGTTGCGGCTTCAACTCCGAGATGGTGATGGCCGGCTGCCACAGCAGTACCAGCAGCAGCGCGCCCAGGAGCGTCTGCAATCCCCAGACCACCCCGGATCGCCAACCGCGCATCATCGGCGCTGCCTGCTGCAGGCGGGAGCGGATGAGCCAGGCCAATCCGGCGGCCACGGCCAGGATCAGGAGCACGAGCACCCACTTTGGCCATGCCCCCAAGAGGGCAAATTGGCCTCGCGCATACACCGAACGCGGATACTTAAAAAGGAACTCGAACATGGGATCGTGGGCTTCCGGCAGACTCGAAGATGCACGCGCGGTTCATGCCTAATGGGTCATGGCGTAGGTAATGTAGTTCAGGACGATGCGAAAAGCAAGCCCGGAAAACTTCTCGGGGTACTGGGGGCTGTCCGCCCACTCCCAGGCGTCCCCGAGATGCATATTAGCGCAGATGGCCACCATGATGCGCCCGTGGTCGTTGCGGATGGCGCGCCACTTGGGCACGTAGCCGTCCTTCTCATAGGTTCGGCCGGTGTTGACGTAGACCTCGCTGGGGATCTGAAACTTTTCGTTGATGTCGTACAGGACGTGGTAGATTTCGTCCTCGTCCCTGAGATCCTCGACGGGCCGGTCGGGCAGCACCATGCGCATGCCGGCCATGAAATGCTCCCAGTCGTCGGTACCGTGGAAGTCGTCCACCATCAGGAAGCCGCCCTTCAAGAGATAATCGTGCAGGCGCTTGGCCTCCTCGTCGGTGAAGGTCCAATTGTTGACCGAGACGGCGTAGATCCAAGGATAGTCGTAGACGTGGTCGCTATCGAGATCGACCACGTTGAGCGGTGACGGAGAGTTGATGCGGGTCAAGCGCCGCAGGGCGATCAGGCAATCGTTGTCGGCCTTGGGATAATCCCGGGACCAACCGCCGCCAAAACGCCGAAACCCGTAGCTGCTGCCGCCGGCATAGCTGGAAGTGTACTGGAGGCGGCTCCAATAAAACTCCGAGGGCACGGAGGGGCCGGTCTGGTAGTAGTACGACTGGCGGCCGTAGCCCTGGTAGCCTCCTCTTTGCATGGCAAACAGCCCGAGGCTGAGCAAGAGAAGGAGGGGAGTGGCGGAGATGGGCCGCACCAGCTTCATAAGGTGGTTACCTCTGGTATTTCTTGAAGGATAGCAGAAGCGGGGCAGCCCTGTGGGACAGGCCTCCTGGCCTGTCTTCCCTGGAGACGGCTTCGGAGCGCGGCGAGCATTGGAGGCCAGCACCCGGTGGCAGCGGGCTAATTGTCGAATACGCGGGTCAGGTCCGGGAGCCGAGCAGCCTCCGGTGCGCAGCGCGCCCTAAGCTCGACACAGGGTCTACGCCGGGTGGAAGCCGGTCTTGCAGATCTTGTCCCTGCCCGTAATTCTTTTCAATCCTGGCCGACCCGCCCGGTCACAAGAATTGGGCTGCTTTGTGTGACCACACGTAACAGGCGCAGGAGCGTTGGCAAGAGTAAGTTTTTAGTTTTAATGATTTGCAGTAATTATCCGACATCAAAGGACGTTATGCTTGACGCTAGGACAGAAACCCGGTAGGGTGAATTCATGGACGTGACCGTTCAGATCCCCGACGCTATCGCCCCCCACCTGACCGAAGGTGGCGGCGACCTCGCGCGCGTGGCGCTGGAAAGCGTAGCCCTCGAAGCGCTCAGGGCTGGACGCATCACCGAAGTACAACTGCGTAAGATGCTCGGCCTTGCCCGCATCGAGCTGGACGGCTTCCTTAAGGCCCATGGCATCTACCAGGAGTACACTCTCGAAGATTTCGAGCAGGAACGGCAGGCTCTCAAAGAGATCGGGCTTTAATCCGTGCGGCTGGTCATCGCCGATACCGGCCCGGTCAATTACCTGATCCAGATCGGCCATATCGAGCTTCTTCCCCGCATGTTCGATAAAGTCGCGCTGCCGGTCGCCGTGCAGGCCGAACTTTCGGACCCTCTTGCGCCGCTGCCAGTTCGGCGCTGGATCGCCGCTCCTCCCGCATGGCTTGAAATCCACGACACCGCCGGCCTGCCGCACGTGTCCGGTCTGGATGAAGGAGAAACCGCCGCTATCGCGCTGGCGGAATCCCTTCACGCCGACCTGTTGCTGATCGACGAACGGGATGGGTTTCGCGTGGCGCTGAGAAAAGGACTTCGCGTTACCGGTACCCTAGGCTTGCTCGATCTTGCGGCGGGGCGCGGGCTGGTTGATTTTGTTCTAGCGATCAAGAAATTGGAACAAACAACGTTCCGAAGGCCGGAAGCGATACTTGAATCTCTGCTGAAGAAACACAGGGGGCGCAGCGATGGCTGAGACCGCGCTTGCGCTTGTCCCGCGCGCCACGGGTCGGCAGGTGCGGGAAACATTTCGGATTTCCAACTGACCCACTACCCGATTTTGAAGCCGGGGCGAGGCTCCATCGGGACCAGCCGTCGCCGCTTTCCTCGATGACCGCGAGCGGCGGTTGGCCCGAGGCGACAGCGCGGTACCATGGAGCGAAGCTCGGTTTCTCGGGTATTTCTCATGCGGAGACGCGACTTTCTCAAGATTGCAGGGGCGGCGGCCGCAAGTGGCCGGATGATGGGCCAGCAACCGCATTCCTTTCTGGCGCCGGCCGGCTCCGAAGACGCGGCCAAGACGGAATTCGCGACCGGGATCACGGACTATCTCACCAGTGGCGGTCGTATCGAAGTCGCGCAATGCATGGCTGGGCACTCGAACGCCAAAACAACGGGCCTTTATGACCGGCGCAACGATGACGTGAGCGTTGGGGAAGTCGAGAGGATCGGGATTTGACAATGGACAATTACGTGGACCGGATCAAGCCAGACTCTTACGGCATTACCACTTACATGGAGAACCTGAAGCGGGGGCAATACCAAATCCCCACTTTCCAACGCGAGGTGGTGTGGAACCGCGACAAGGTGAAACAACTTTGGGATAGCATCTGGAAGTTCTATCCGCTTGGCAGCATCCTAGTACTACTGTGTTATAAAATATTGGTGTTCAAGCGCTTAGCTGAAGCGGCGATATCCT